>NZ_JBGUAU010000020.1:0-100679 GCF_041820985.1 Evansella sp. AB-rgal1 | reverse complement strand
TCAAATAGAAGATAAAAAATGGCTACCCCAGCAAGTCATAATTCGGATGACATACTGAAGCAACCACTTTTTACTAAATCTGTTATTGTAAGATTGACTACCACTAACTCACGAATTTCAGCAGAGACTCTATGTTTTTTGATACAAATCACAGAATCTCTTTTGCGTGTATCTATTGATTCTGTTTCTTTATACTAATATGGTGTAAATGAATTTTTGAGCTTATCCCTATAACGCTCCAATCTTTTGATTTTCTTAAATGTGATAATTGAACACAGTGTTACGATTATAAGCATCAACTCGTGCTCTTCTCCCCGATTATCAATTATGCTGTATTGAGTATTTCTGTTCATATTGCTTACCTCCTCATTAAAGAAAATTATTTTCGATAGCTTTTTGGAAAAAGGACAACTACCAGTTTTCATTGGCTTCGAATCCAGTCTTTAAGAAAAGCGCATGGCGCCCGCCTATAGGCGAAAAGCAAATGTTCTGACCGATAAAAGTGCTTTTTACTTTTAATCGGTCAGGTTATTTGCACGAGTCGATGGCGCCTGGAGCTAGACAACTTTCTAAGTAGAAAATGTTATACTTTCTGCTTATCTTTAAATAAAGACTTCCGTCCACTGAAAACAGACAGTCTTCACGCCCCTTTATTTCGCCAACCGAAGGAAGCAGTGAGAACCGTCCCCACTGCTTCCCACTGCTTCCTACGCGCGGATCCACTTCCATATTTCACCTGGCGTTGCATTCTTCCCGTACATAAGAATACCAACTTGAAAGATTTTTCCCGCTAGTTTCATAAATATCCAGATACTTGCGAGCAAGATCACTAAGGAGATACTAATTTCAATCCACGGCCACTCCTCTAATATGGAGAGGCGCATCAACAATACACCTGGAGATGTAAAAGGAATGTACGTACCAATTTGTGCCATTAATCCACTTGGATTACTAAATACCGGTCCAATGAAAATGAACGGTAAAAATGGTAACATCATAACCATCCCTTGGAAATTCCCTGCCGTTGTCATATCCGCCATCGTGGCACCAACTCCGACGAACAAAGCAGCAAATAATAAGTAACCAAGTATTGCAATAGTAACAAAAAATAGTAACTCTGGAACAAATAAGTGTTCAAGCAAGTGCATCATATCCATTCTCCATAAAAAGAATGGCACAAGGAGCACAATCGAAACGAACGCTTGAATTAGTCCTAAAACAAAATAACCGTAAATCTTCCCTTGCATCAATTCTCCCGGTGTTATGGATGCTAAAATGATTTCCGCAATTTTATCCTTTTTCTCCTGAGACGCACTTTGGAAAATCGCCATTCCTGTAAACACAATAGATAGCATGATAAAACCGGCAAAGGCTCCTGGAACAGCACGGTCTAACCCTGCAAATCCTTCTGTCTCACCTTCCATCACTTCTTCTTCCGAAACAGATCCTTCCTCCATATTTGATGCATCTACTATATCAAAAGAAACTCCTCTAGAGATTACTTCTAATTCCTCTGCAGTTAAACCTAACATCTGCAATTGCGTAGCTAAAAGTGGTCCTTCTAAGACCTGCACTTGATTTAAGAAGTAGGGATTTATCTCCTCACTCGTATAGACGGATACAACTCCTGAATCTAAAGTTTGCTCATCAAGAACTATTAACGCCGTATGCTCTCTTTCCTGAAGCAACTCTTTTAATTCACCATATTCCGAATCTGTCTGTTCGAGCTCCCAAAGAAACCCTGTTTGTGACACCGTTTCCTCTAGATGTGGAAAAACACCGAGCTGATCGTTCACAAAGACTGTTGTTGAATCTTCCTGAAATTCATCGTCTCCCCCAAAAAAGGATCCTAAAAGCATAAATGCAATAATAATAATCGGGGTAATAAATAACCCTATAACAAAGGTTTTATTTTTCAAATTTCGTTTAATTTCCCATTTTGCTACCTTCATGGAATTACGCATGTACATCACCTACTTCTTCTACTCTTCCATACTTATCTGTCGCAATATCAATGAAAATTTCATGTAACGATATTCGATTCAGTTTTAACTCGTGAATCGTCAGTTCCTCTGGCAGTTCCCTCAACCATTTCGCAGGTTGTATGTCCTTTTCTAAATAAAGTACCCATTGCTCACCAGTCTGCTCCACCTTTACCACTTGTGGAATTTGCTCTAATACAGCCTGTTGATTTGCCGGTCCATGGACCGTACATTTAAAATTGGCATATTCGCCTTTCACATCATTCAAGCTACCGTATATTATTTTTTCGCCGTGTTGAATCATAAAAATACGGTCACACATCTCCTCCACTAAGTTCATCTGATGAGAGGATAGTAAGATTGCCGTTCCATTATTGGCCAAAGATCTTATTTCATCCTTAAAGATCTCTTGACTAACAGGGTCCAATCCAGAGAAAGGTTCATCAAGAATTAATAATTCCGGCTCATGGAGAATCGCACCAATAAACTGCACCTTCTGACCCATCCCTTTGGAAAGCTCCTCCACAGCCACATTTTCCTTTCCTTCCAAATCAAACTTTTTTAAATAAGCTAATGCCCGCTCCTTTGCTTTTGCCAACGGATAGTCCTTCAAGTCTGCCAAGTAAAGGAGAATATCCATGACCTTCACATTTTTGTAAAGCCCACGTTCTTCAGGCAAGTAACCTATTTTATTCCTCGGAATCCCTTTCCCCGCGTGGTTATGAAATGTAATCGTTCCCTCATCAGGATAAAGAATCCCCATAATATTACGTATCGTCGTTGATTTTCCAGCACCATTTGGGCCTAAAATAGCCATGATCTCCCCTTTACGAACCTCAAAGGAGATTCCTCTCAGTGCTTGCTTATCCTTGAAAGACTTCGTTAGTCCTTCTACTGTTAAAACCACATCCAAAGCTACTCACCCTTTCCTACATAAAAATTCTCTGATTAAGAGACAAGCCCATATTTGTAACTCACATATACTTTTACGTACTAGTCACAGAAAAGGTTTCATTCCCTATTCATTGGTTTTTCCCCATTTTTTTAACGACTTCGAACTCCCTCTTCCTTATTTGGAAAACAGAGTTGAAGCAGTGGGGAAGCAGGAAGCAGTGGGGACGGTTCTCACTGCTTCCTTTAAGTCAACTTAAATTTTTCGGTATCCTTCGATACTTGTAAAATTTGTTTCCAGAGAAAATCTTCTGTAGTCCTTACTTCTCGTGGGTCTGATAAATAGCGCAAAGTAAGTTTGATATGTCCTTCTTGAAGAGAAATAAAAACACTTGGTGTTAACTCCTGATAATGGAGGAGATATTTCACGGAAGCTTCACGCAACTTGTTTTCAGCTTCTTCTGATATTTTACCTGTGTATTCTATTAATATTGTTTCGAACTTTTCCTTTGCTTCTGCCCAATCACTGTCCATGGTGACTCGCACTTCAATTTCATTCCATATATATTCAAACCCTTTATTCGCATTGGATATTGGGTGAAGGAAGATAAAATTATTCGGTATATGTACTACTTTCCCTGTACTTTGATTTGACTTTTCACTTGTCACTACTTCCATAACCACAAAGTGAAAAATCTTTTGATCAATAACATCCCCTGCACTGTTGTTCACAAAAATTCTATCTCCCACTTCAAATGGTTTTTGTACTAGTATAATCAACAAAGCCGCAATGTTTGTAAAGATTTCGCGTAAAGCGATGGCAATTCCAGCTGAGATAAAACCAATATATATTGTTAAATCTAACCTTGCCTCGGACCATATCATGATTATGATAACAATCATGATCGCGATATGTAAGTAATACAGCCTATTCCTTGTCGTATAATAGGCATTATTTCCCTTCATTACTTTAAATAGTAGCTTATTCATAAAGCTAATCAGCTTTATATAAATAAGGAATATTACTATTGATATGAAGAATTTATATATTATTGGATTTTCATTTAAAAATGTGATAATTTCCTGCAACGTTATTTCCCCTTCCACTCTCCCGTGAAATGGAAGCAGTGAGAACCGTCCCCACTGCTTCCTAATTTCTTATTATGATAAATAGGATGTATATGACATATGCTGCTGCTAATAAGGTTCCCTCTGTTTTCCCTATTGTAAATCTTGTTCTTGAGAATAGTAATAGGAAAATAGTCAAGATAATCATTAATATGACGTCTACGAATAACTTACTTTCCACTGCTAATGGGGTAATGACCGATGCTGTTCCTAAAACAAATAATATATTAAAAATGTTACTTCCTACAATATTTCCTAGTGCGATGTCCGTCTCCTTTTTCACAGCAGCAGTAATAGAGGTTATTAGCTCTGGCAATGATGTACCTACAGCAACGATAGTTAAGCCAACTAATGTTTCGCTCATTCCAAAGGAAGTGGCTATCGTTGTGGCATTTCTCACCACAATATCCCCACCGAAAATGATGGCTCCCAGTCCACCTATTGTAATGAAAATATTCCTTGTCCACTTGATTTCTTCCTTTGAGTTACTAGTCGCATCACTTTTTCCACGACTACGTCTTGCTACTTCAAATATATAATATAGAAATATTGTAAAGAATAACAAAAGGATGAATCCATCACTTCGACTTAAGTTGTTTGTACTAAAGGCTTGAAGAAACATATCACTAATTAGGATTAACAATGCCACACTTGCTAACAAGGTAAAAGGAATCTCCTTACGTATTGTCTCACTTTCCACACGAAGTGGATTTATTAGTGCGGTTAATCCTACAACAAGAGTGATATTAAAAATATTACTCCCCACAACATTCCCAATAGCAACACCAGCGTTTTCATCCAAAGCTGCCAGAATACTTACTGTCGCTTCCGGTGAGCTGGTACCAAAAGCCACGATCGTCAATCCAACAAGCAAAGGGGATACCCTTAATGCCGTTGCAAGATTGGAAGCACCTTTTACAAAATAATCTGCACCTTTAATAAGTAAAGCAAATCCAACAATTAATAGTATATAGGCCATCATTCATCGTCCTCTTTCTTAAACTAATTTCATCCCTTATTCTGCATCTTTACGTAGCATGTAAACCTAATTAAATTTTCTAGATTAAAAACTATTTGTTTTATATGTAGTAAATTCGTTCACTCTACCTTAAATACCTTTTTCCATTTGTTTGTAAGCCATTGTAAGTTGTTTTATCCAGCTAATTTCTGGACTTTAATTACCGTTGAAGGTCTTTAAATGGAAGAGAAATTCTTTAAAAATGAAAATTTTGGTCCAGTTTTTCTCGGATAAAATTTTTCTTGCGACCTATAATAATCAGGTCTACCTTTTGATTTTTAGGTAGCTTGAATTGGAGGTGCATTACCATCGATGGAATGTTCATCTTCCTTTTGTTACTTTTCTTGGTTTGCTCAACCGCATTATTTTTTACGATGTTCAGAAATAATCGGCCTGAGCCTGCACCAGCATATGTAACAAAATCGGAACCTTCATTACCGTCATCAAGACAATATGAGGAGGAATTCGCCATGGATAGAGACTTAGAAGAAATTTATGAAGAGGGAAAAGCAGAAGCAGGATCACAGTTAGATCTTATTTCAGCTAAAGTCGACGAGGAAATTGGCGAAGAAATATCTCCTTTAAAAACACAGCTTCAATCGATGCAAGATATGTTGAATCAACTTCAATCTGCTGGTCAACAATCAATGAATATGGGGTCTATGGGTCAGTCTAGTCAAAACAATCAACAATCCCAAGAGCTTTTACAACAAATGCAGCAGTTTAGCTCACAAGCTCAACAACAGCAACAAAAAACGTTCCAGCAGTTACAGCAATCCATTCACCAGGCTACACAAATGTTAACGAATGTGGAACAATCCTTACAGCAAGTGAACATGTTAAACCAGATATCACAGCAAATTGATCAAACTCAGCAACAATTACAACAACAGCAACAACAATTGGTGCAAGGGCAGAGTCTGGGGCAGAACCAATATTCGCAAAACCAAGGCCAAAGTAATTACCAACAAGGGCAACAATACGGCCAACAACAGTATGGCCAGGGATCAGGATTGAGTCAACAAGGTCATTAAGTCATTGGCAAAAACGAGTGTCACAATTCGTGGCACTCGTTTTGTTGATATATGTGTGCATGTTACTAAGTATAGGTATAGGTATGTTTATTGACGGATGTGTGAGTTTGAAATTTGGCTTCAGATTTGAATAGCGATAGCTCTTTTATTTTGAAGTTCTTATTAATTCCAAAAGAACATTTTTTTGGAATCTCGCCATTATTTCGTTTCGCTACACGAAGGAAGCAGTGAGAACCGTCCCCACTGCTTCCTTACTCTACCTTGGCAACGCCTAATGCGAGATGTTCCCATAGAACCTCTTCTACTTTCTCCACCAATTCCGTTGGACAGTCTACAACTAACACCACTTCTGATTTTTTTCCTTTTATAACCCTTTTTCTTTTATGAACGACTTTAAAAATGATGTAGTCGATAAGAAAGCCAAGTATAAATCCACCTGCTGCGCCAATCAGCCCCCAATAAATGGGGCCCCATTCTAAAACAAAACCTACACTTGCTCCAACAACTGAAAATGCGGTTCCAATAGCTGCGCCTTTATCAAACAAACTAATTCCATCTGCCCGATGAAGGGTATCAAACAACCGTCTTTCCTCTACTCGGTTTGCAAGGGGAACTGCAAGTATATGCTCACTCTTTACACCTACTTTTTCCAATGATGAAATAGCTAATTCAAGATAGGATGAGTGTTCAAACGTAGAGAATAGTTGCATTTATTTCACCTCATTCACTGACCATGGAATATTCACACGATATTGTTGGTACTTTTCCTTTAAAAAATTTTGTTGTTCGCTCTCAAATAGTTTGTTGTTTTCAACAGTATTCACATAGGAATCGTATACGGAAAATCCCATATGAGAAGGAATGAACAAAAACCATTGTGGATCAATCACTTGTGTTGCCTTACTAATCTCCCCCAAAAATAGATAATGAACAGCAATAAGTATATCTGAAAAGTAAATAAACACAATCATAAAAACCATCGTAAAAAATGCTGTTAACACTCGGTGGATATATAACTGTCCTAGCCCTGGCATAAGAAGAGACCATATGACTGACATTAACGGTCGTCTTTTATCTAAGTAATTGATTTCAAAAGCACCGATAGTATACGAGTTGAAGGATGCATTCTCTCGTTCTGCTAACAGGTACACTTTGTTCATATCCACAGAAGTTCGATAACTATCCCAGATGGAAAAAATATAGACAGGAATATACAAAAGCAACAGTTTCGGTTCAAGCACCTCTTTTGCCATATCAATATTCCCTGTAAATGAATAAACCATCGCCTCATTTATATTAGCCATATTATTCACAAAAATCTCCCAAATAAAAAGGGAATAACCTCTAAGGTATTTCGATAATAATAGATGACCAAATCCAGGAAATGCCGCAGACCACCATGCAATGATATATGGGTTACGTAAATGGAGTTGTGTAGTACCAATAGAACTAACATGTGCCTTAAATCTACGTTCATTATTTGTGGACTTGTAATTATTCATATCATAACCTCGACTTACATAAGTTTAGGTTAGTGTTTACAATGATTGGAATTTTATTCAGAAGCAGTGGGGACGGTTCTCACTGCTTCCTTCGTTTCTCGAAATAAAGTGGTCGATTCCTTAGGTTCTCCCACTTAGTAATTATGAAGAAGATCCTTTTCCACATGCAGATTACCACTCATTTTTCCCCAAATAACTACCTATTTACGTTCTCCCACAATCGAGCTAATTTTCTTCCGCCTCCATCTATCCAATCTTCATAGGCAGCTGTTTTCCCAATCTGTTCCTTCAGCACCGAGGAATCATCGATACCATCTAAATACCTTCCTAAGAAATGAATAAACACATCTAATCTTCTCAATAAAACTAGCACTGGTAATGCTTCTATCTCGGAATCCATTAGTTTCATTGTTGTGGCCAGACCTAAAAAGAAATGGTGAAGCTTATCTAAATAAATAGTTTCCTTTCCTTCTTTCGAAATGATTTCTGAAATGCAGACAGCTACTTCCATGATCCGAAGATCCCTAGTAGTAAACTCGAAGTCCAATATGGCATTTATGTGTTGATCCGGCCCTACTAGAACATTGGATTCGTTTAAGTCTCCGTGAATGATTTGATGTGGCAGCTTTTGGAGCTGTGGCACACTCTTCTTGAAGTCAACAAGCTGTGATGAGATCCAAGAGAGCTCCTTTTGGAAATCTATAAATTCCTTTGAAGGTTTGCTACACCACTCCACCACCTTACTTATGGGGCATTTCGGGTGTGCATACTCAATCTCATAATACGGCCGATAAATGAATGGCTGTTGCAACTCAATTTTGTTTAGAGCCTGCAGCAAATAACCTGCACTTTTTCCAAACGATGAAAGAACTTTTTCCGAGTTAAAAACAGGATTATCTCCTTCAATGTAGTGATAGATGCACCCGATTTTTTTAGAAGAAGGCAACCTCAACAAGGAGACACCATCCTTTATGACTGGAGACGGAACGCTAAAAGGCAGGTCCTCCAGTTGATTCAGTTTCAATAAAACCTCATGCTCTAGCTTTACTTTGGATTCCTCATTATGTGTCTCGTATATACGTAAGATATATTTCTTCTTATTTTTTTCTAAGTAACGCGTGGTGTTGTTATAACCACTTTTCCCTTGATACACTAACGTTTGTGATTTTCCTTGAAAAAAATAATCTATTAGGTAATCAAATTCTTCATTTCCACTCATTCTAGCTATCCCTCGCAATCCCTGAACTATTTCCTTTCAAGATTATACGATATATCATGTGATAGCAATTCAGGAAGCATGGGGACGGTTCTCACTGCTTCCTTCGGTTTTCGAAGGAAGCAACGAGAACCGTCCCCGATGCTTCCACCTCTAGTGCTTCCGTTTTTCATGCATAAACCGCATCCACTTTTTCAGTTTATGATTTACTAGTAGATAGCCTATACTTGAAACGGCGGATACCCCGGTAGAAACCTGCAATAGTAGCTCGTGGGAAGTGTAGATCCCCGCTCCAATCCCAAGAAAACCAAGGAGAGTCAATTGGAATAGCTGCTTTTTATAATTTTCATAGATGGTAAACTGAAATGTTCTTCGCAGTTCTTTTTCTTGCATCTCCTCCATCTTTTGAGGTAGCTTGAAAAATTCAGTAACAGTATAGAGAAATTTGAATAATGGCTGTGACTGAAGCCAATGCCAGATAAACGACCATTTTTTATTCCCATGAGTATCTAACCAATCCATAAATTCTGGTTTCACTATATCTACGATTTCGTCTTCTGACGCAAGGCTTAGGATAATTCCTTCCAGAGTGACGAAAGATCTTCCTAGGAAAACAAACCTCGTTGGAACTTGAATGGGAAGAGCTTGAATAATATCATTCATCTCCATTTTTAACGCAATCATGTCCACCTCTTTCAATTGAGAAGGAGTAACAGACATCCATTCCTCTAACAACCTTTCCATTGTCTTGGGGTCCGCTTCCGGAAGTAAGAATCCTAAATGCGTTAAACACTCTACTGCTTTCGAATAGTTTTTCGCTAGAGTGCTTTCTATCAATCCTTGAAAATAGGTTGCGTCCTTTTTCGAAATTTCCCCTATCATTCCAAAATCAAGGAGAATTATTTCCCCTTTCTTCGATACAAGCACATTTCCTGCGTGAGGATCAGCATGAAACTGGCCAGGCTCAAGCCACTGTGGAAGGAATACCTTGATTAATCGCTTCACAAGTTCATGGCGACTAATCTCTAAAGAATTTACCCCATCCTCGTCAGTAAACTTAATTCCTTCTACCCACTCCATTACGATCACTATTGGTGTGCACAGCTCAGAATGGACAGAAGGGATCTTCACTCCTTCCGTTTCCTTAAACCGATCTTGAAAGGCTAACAGCGTATTTTTTTCTTGTGAAAAATCAAGTTCTCTCTCTATCACATGTTTCAGTTCTTTAAACAAAACCTTAAAATTAATGAAGTTTTTAGGAATGGGAACAAAGTGATCCGCAAACCAAATAATAATTTGCAATGTCCGAAAATCTGTTTTTATGATCTTTTGAATATAAGGTCGTTGTACTTTAATCGCAACCTCTTGTCCATCTTTTAACGTTCCCTTGTACACTTCCCCAATAGAAGCAGAAGCAACTGCTTTTTTCTCAATAGAAAGAAAGTGTTCCTCTGTTGGACCTCCCCATTCCTTCTCTAGAATTCTTTGAATATCGTTCCATTCTGAAGGAGGAACTTTGTCCGTAAGATCTTGTATTTGCCGAATAAAACTATGTGGCAACAAGTCTCCTCGTATGCTTAACAGTTGACCAATTTTGATTAATAAACCTTCTAACTCAAATAACGTTTTCCGAAACCTCTTCCCTATGCTATCCCATAGTTTTTCCCAATCAGCCTCTGGTTTTTTCCTGAATTTATACCAGTAAACCTGCAAGAAAATCACAAAAGCCATAGACAAAACTTTCCACATTCTCCGAACCTTACTCTTCGTCTTCATTACTCGCCACCCATTCTGGAAGCATCGGGGACGGTTCTTGGTGCTTCCTTTTTAGTATTCTTTCCATAATAACTGTCCAATTCCTTAATGTACTAAATTTACGTAATTAGAACACAGGTGGTTTCAAAGGAAAAAACAGATGTAAATTCAGTGTTGATCACAATTAAAAAAGTGCCATCCCCCCAGTGCAGTAAGCATTCCCACTAAGAGTATGACACATAAGCTTAATTAGAAATCTCCTTCAATTTAGAAGCACTGAGAACCGTCCCTACTGCTTCCACTCCAGCTCTTCACTTTCTAGAAACTCTAGATAGTTAACCTCGTTAATTATTACGTATTCTTTATATTTATTACTGTTCTCAGTTGATTCTCGAATCGTCATAAAACCTTCTTCTTTTAAAAGTAAGGTAAACGTACTATTCGATGCCTTGTTATGACCTCCATAGATGGTGATTGTGTATCTAGAACTTTCATAATTATATCCTTCTTTGAATTCTATATCTTTAAAGTCAGCGAGCAGTCGTTCAATTTGGGCAGTATCTTTTAACGTCAGCCAAGCAGCGCCGCCAGAATGTTTAGTAATATCCACTTTTTCTATCTCACTTACCTCTAGTTTTTCGTAAACAACCTCTTCAAATGATGTATACTTCCTCTGCTCTAATACGTCGGTTATACCTAGAAAAGTGATCACACTAACGACCATTAGGAGGAACGTGGCAATATGCTTCGTTCCCTCCAAATATTTCCACTCTGTCCACGCTTGAAAACCAAGTATTGTTGCCTTGACCGTTGCAAAAAACCACATCATCGTTCTATCATCCGATATATCTACCACCGTAAAAATAAGGAGAATAACCGTCCCTATGATGATAATATATCCCCATATTTCAACAAGTTTCCCATCCGATTCCGATACGTTTTCAAATTCTCCCGTTACAAATCTATCTGTTAGTTTATTTATAAGAGCAATAAAAATCCCCATGATAGAAAGCAATATATACAATACATCTCATCTCCTTTTGGAAGCAGTGGGGACGGTTCTCGTTGCTTCCATTTTCTCTATACAACCAACAACAGTCGTAGCCAACCTTGATATTATGATATTTACGAATGAAAGGGAGATGAGGTTTCAAAGGAAGCAGTAAGAACCGTCCCCATTGCTTCCACTGCAAAGGAAGCATCAGGCCATCTCAGACGGTTCTTTCTATGATCTTTTTATAGACTTCCTTCATGTGGGGTTCGTCCGAATAGCTGTCTAACTCCGCTAGTGGAATCCACTGAACATTACTATTTTCATCGGGCTTCACGACTAGGGGTTCATGCTCGTCGGCCTCTAACAAATAGGCTACGTTAATATGTAAATGAGGAGCTACGTATTTCCCTCTTTTTTGATGTCCGAACACAGGTAATATATCTAACGAAATGATATCCTCGCTTACTGGTTTCACATATGTAATACCCGTCTCTTCTTTCACTTCTTTCATAGCAACAAATAGTAAGTCTTCCTCCCCATCGGCATGGCCTCCGGTCCAAGACCATGAGTTATATATATTATGATGAACCATGAGAGCCTTGTCTCTCGTTTTGTTCACAACAAATGCAGAACTTGTAATATGTACTAATTCATTCTCTCTCGTCAAAACATTCGAATATGTTTCCAAGCAAGACAGGGTAATCTCTTTATCTTTTTCTTCTTGTTCATTCCATGCAGCATAGTTTTCTATACTTTCTCGCCAAGTCATCATACATCCCACTTTCCAACTAAATATCGTTTTGTACCATGCTATCATACGTCATTGCCATTTTCATTACCAAAAAAAGTGCCTAGCCAATATTACCAACCAGGCTAGACACACTAACGTTTCTACCATTGCTTTCATTTTATTAGAAAGGCTAGACCATTTTTAGAAAAACAGTTAGCTATTTAACTATTCAAACTAAAACAATAACAACTACAAGTACCCGATATAATTCTACCAAATTTTTCTAAAGGATTTATCTTCTGACATCTATACTATCGTTTTTCATGAAAAACTTGGACCTTGTCAGACTGAAAAGATATAATGATCTCAAAAGATAGACAACCTTCAGAAAATAAATGGATCAACCGATTACTACTTCTTCTTAGTTTTCCAAAAAAGAAAGGAGCTTTCTCTATGCCGCTAATCAAAAATCCTTCGCGCTTACCTGACTGGTGTGAGATGAAATTCTATGAAATTATAAAGCTACGTGCTGGGAATTCCCCTATAAAAATCGAGCCCACTGTCCATCCGAAAGAGAAGTGGTTTGTGTGCGAGGGCTCGTGCGAGATTCGTATCGATAACAACATTAGAAAGCTACACTCCAAAGACCAATTTGAAATACTCCGTGAAAATGTAAGTACTATAAAAATACATGATGTGACTGAAGATCTAGTTCTCATCCGTTTGTGTGGGGATTGGGGTGAGGAAACAGGGGGATCAGGCGTATTTTCTATCAGTGCCACGAAGGATATTGGGAATAAGGGAGATCCTACTGATTACCCAAGAAACACAAGGTTCGATAACCATTATCACGATTATGATGAATACTATATTTTTTACGACGGAATAGGTGTTGTTGTTTCAGAGGGCAACCACTATATCGTTTCAGAAGGTGATTGCATTGCAACTGGCATGGGGCATCATCACGATATTCCTCTTGTCGTGGAAACGCTGAAAGCCGTCTTTTTCGAAACTACTGTACTAGGGGAAAAACGAAGAGGACATCTTTGGAATCATACTCATGGCAAGGCAAATCCAGATCCGACTCGTGTTTGAATGAAAGGATACATGGCATCAAGAAAGGCGTGATACTTTTTGGAAAACTATAGTGTAACGTTTGTAGAATTTTTACGACTTTTAGACGTTGCGGTAAAATTACTTCAAAACAATATTGGATTAAATGACGGGGAAATGATCACCTATCGAAGTATTTATAACCAGTTACAAGAGACAGAAAAGCAATTCATCAAAGATAAATACGGGGAAACTCTCGACTTCTTAGAGAATTATTCTGGGCTTAGAAAACGGAAATAAATTGATTAACCGAGAGTCCTCTCGGCAAGTGAACATTCTCGACGATACGGTAAATCGAATTACTAACATGGCTGCGATATAGATGAATCACATATTTTAGAACAAGCGATCCGACTATTTGGATCGCTTGTTTGCTTTATTTTTAAAGGTAAACGATGTTGGTCCAAATCTGACCTTTGATATTAAAAAAAGGTAAATGGATCTTAAAGTCTTGGTGCTTTTTTGTGTTTTTCCTCTTAGTGGAACGTTCTGAACTAATTTCTAGTGCAAATCTCGATTAGCAGTTACCTTTTTGGTGAGTAAACAATCAAAATAACGCTTTCAAGATGATTTTTTACACCAAATTGGATCGTTTCATTTCCATATAAATGGTTAATTCAACTAATCAGCATTAGAATCTTACAACATAATGGGTGTATCTAACAAATTAACTGCGGTATCTAACAATTAGAAGGAGAAAACTAACAAAATCATTGCGTTTTCTAACAATTTGAGCATGATATCTAACAATTCGTCGAAAATTGTCGAATAACCTACGAGAATGCAACTAACAAAACCATCTCCCACCTCCTAATGAAAACAAATCCCATCAAAAAATCTCCAAATCAACTAAAAAAAAGTGCCTGCCCCACCGTCAAACGGAGGAGACAGACACTATTACTTTAATTCCCATCTGGTAACCCAATTCCTTTTACCAACGTTGTTATTTCTTCCCCTCTTTTTAAAAGGAACAATTCCCAATCACTAACAGTTTCGAACGTACCGTCTGGGAACAGATATCCTCCAGATATAAAGCCACCACCATTGATGAAACTTGGAATATCCTCCAGTTTATCTTCAATCGCCGCTTGTAAGGAAACTAAGGCAAAAGGCTCCAACATATCAAATTTTGCATTGATTCTTGTGGAATCTTGTAAAAAGTACCCTTTATGAAAACTTCGGTCCACGATGTTATCACCAATCACTCTTCCTAAATTCAGATACTCGTTACATTTCGTAGCTTTATAAAGATCAAGAATGGCAAACAGTGCTACTGGATCGGAGCAATCTGTATCAAGATTTAGACTTACGCCCCGCCCTGGCTCATATCCTATCTCACCAAAGTCATTTCCTTTTGCGATACTTCGTGACATGTTCCAAAGCTCCATATCCCCAGTATCTACAAAGGCTCTTGAGTAGGACAATAAATAACCACTATGAGCAAAAAAACTTGTTAATTCTCGACCAGCTTTTCCATAGTACCCACTTCGTTTTAACACATATCCCGTAAGGTCGGTTCCGTCGGTAAACATCGTACGGAAAGAGTTGGTTTCAGGAATGTACGCATACTTGGCAAAGCTCTTTAACCCTTGATATGTCCAATCTAAAATATCCTGTGCATCTTCGCCGATTTCTTCCGCAATTTGCAGCTGCATCAAAGCATTTTTACCATAAATAGAATAAGCACCATTCTCACGAAGAACCCTCGCTTCTAAGGCCACCTCTCCAAATTCAGGTCCAAATTGTCTCTTTGCTCGATCCCCATATCGACTTAACGTTACCGTATCGTCATCCGTATCTTCGGTTTTCTTCGGTTGGGTAAATTGATACGCACCAAGACCTGTTTTCTCATCTCTCGCTACAACAAATTGATACCCAAGATGCTTTGCCCATTGTAGCGCACCTTTATCTCCATTCAACCGATAAAGCGTTGCGGCAGCATAGATAAGATCATTTCCTGTATTAATAAAAGAAAGACCTAACGATTCACGAAATGGAGGCCGTTGTACCAATTCATGATTCCAAACGTCTCCTACTTCAAGCCCATACTTCCCATGCCTTCCAACATCAACATCATCCCAATCATATACATGGGCATTCCAAAACGCTTTTATAAACTTGGCTGTTGCCTCTGGATCCACCTCGTACATCAGATCATAAAAAGGTAAGCAATTCTTCAACTCATGCACATATTCTTTTTCAATTGGACCTACTGGCTCCAACGTCTTCAGATCGATAAACTTATGGCCCCCCCATTGCAGCAACCCGCTCTTATCAACCAGCTGGTCAAAATGGTAAGCGATTGCATTTGTGGCAGCTGCTTTATATTTCGGCTCATCTAGGACAGCACTTAAAGACGTTAAGGTTCGAAAAAGATTTTGTTGAGTTGCCATATTCGAAACAACTACTTCCCCTATATCAGAGAAGTTCCACTTGATATGTTCCAACGTATCAACATTGATTCCATCGGAAAACAACGGGGATGGATTCTCCCGATAGTTATCCCGTCCGTGCTCTAACACATTCTCACAAAACTCCACCACAGCATTAATTCTCACTTTATCATTCTCTAATACTTGCTTATCCTCACCCATTTTCCATCGCCTTCTTCTTTTATATTTGATTTGTAAACCCTTTCTTTATTATATATCAAAACAGGAAGCAATGGGTTGCTTCCTGTTTGATGAAGCATCGGGGACGGTTCTCATTGCTTCCTTTTAGATAAAGGAAGCAGCAAGAACCGTTCCAAAAGCTTCCTATTCTACTTTTTTAAACTTTTGTACATGATGATGTAAATCGTCTACTATTTCTTTGTTATGATCAGCTTCATTAGATATACTAGTGACAGATTCTAGTAAGCTGTTAGTACTTTCACTAGAGTCTATTACAACACCTACGCTATCATCCACTGCTGATGATATTTCTTTCATTCCCTCTACCATGCTCGTGGTTATTAAGTTAAGCTCTCCTGAACTTGTACTAAATCTGTCGAGCATTGATTTAATTGTATCAACATCCTTTTGATACGTATTTGCCATTTCAACAAATTCATCATAGTCATTCAATACATTATCCGATATATAAGACATTACATGATTAGCATTACCAACCAATTCATCTACAGATTTTGTTACTAATGTACTAATGCTTTGAATATGACTTGCTGTTTCTTTGGTACTTTCTGCAAGTTTTCTTATTTCCTCACCTACAACTGCAAATCCTTTTCCAACACTCCCCGCTCTTGCAGCTTCAATGGAAGCATTAATAGCAAGAATGTTTGTCTTCGATGAAATATCAAGGATATTGGCAGTAAGTTCATTTATTTTTTCAACAGATCGACTATTTTCAATAGACGATTCCATTGTTTTCTTCATATTCTGCATAACCTCTTCCATTTGATGTTTACTTTGAATAGAGTTTTCTCGAACTGTATCGGCACGTTTCACAATCGAACTTACATGAACGGAATTTGATTTTGCATCATCAGCGATATCATTTGCTGAAGAAAGAACATTTTGTGCCCCATATTCAAGGTTCTGTAACGTACTGCTAATTTCTTCCATACTAGCCGACAATTCATTCAAAGAAGATGAAATCCTAGATGTAGAATTTTTACTTTCAAGAATATCAGTTCTAATATTCTCAGTAGATTTATAAATCAACTTGGAACCTGACTTGATAGAAATCATCGCATTCTGTAAGGTATCCAAAAACCTATTAATTCCCTTCACCATCTGACCTACTTCATCTTCAGAATCGATATCAATTCTAGCTGTTAAATCTCCCTCATTTTTTTCCAGCTTGCTTATAATATCATGAAGGCTTTTGTTTCCTGTTACTAAAGGAGTAATAATAGTTTTCACGGATATCCAAAATGCAGCAAGTGCAGAGATAACGAAGATCACTGCCATCGACCAAACAATGACTGTCGACCTGTTCACTCTAGAATTAATAAGGTTAACCTCGTGATCAATACTGGAATCCAAGACTAGCTGAAATTCCCTTTCTGATGCATGCATAACTTCTGATAATTTTTGAAAAGCGAGATAGCTTTCATTCGCAGATGCTCTATTTCGTTGATTTATGTACTCTCCAATTAAAGCAGCACTATCAAGATAGGCTTCCATATCTAAAAAGTAAGGAGCATATGCATCCTTAAGTGAATTGTTCATTGCTTTTTCTGAAAATTCATCCGTTATTCTAGCAATTTCAAAAATACTATCTGTCGACGATTCTACACTATCTAAAACGTTTTCAGATATTGCGTTAGAATTCACTCCATCACTTAACATGTATTCCTGGATGGACAATTTAATTTGACCCATTTCTTTCGATAGCTTTACCTGCTCATATTGCAAATTAACAAAAGAATTAGAAATTAAATTCGATGATAATTGAACCTGGGAATTAGTTATTCCGCTTAACAAGGTATTCAAAGTGAAAAGAAATGTTAGAAAGATCAAAATATATAATATACGTTTCCCTATCGACTTGCGCATATATTCCCTCCTGTTATATGCTATTATCTTTTTTTACGTGTTATTTTTAAAAATCAAAGAATAAATGTAAATAAGAATAATTCCTATTATAAGATAATGAAAGTACCCTTCACTTTTAAAAAATTTGATTTGCCGATCCTATTCACAACGTTCCTACTGTTCCTCTCCTTTTTAAAGGAAAGGAAGCAGTGAGAACCGTCCCCACTGCTTCCTGATTAGTTAAATCCTACTAATTTTTGTGATACCTTATAGGCACCTACTGAGATTCGACGTCCAAAGCGTCCTGGTAAATTGACAAGGTGGCCCATAAACCCGAACCTTATATTATGATACAGTTTAGAATCTTTTTCTTTTATATACTCCATTAACTCTTTTTTCTTTTGTTGATTTTCTTTTGTTCCGGAACGAATTAACAGAATAGATGATATGACGGTAACAATCTCCAACTGGTGCATCATATAGTGCTGAAGCTTTGGACTTTTAATATCTTCCAGCTTCACTTGGTCAATCATAAGTTTGTTTACTTTGATTTGCTGGTCAATTCTTCTTATCATGACACTCTCATTAACAGATTGATCTTCTCTTCCAATGAAATATCTATATAAATCAACATTTAGATAATAGATACTTTCAACATGGCTAAGTGGCTTGTACACATATAAATTGTCCACATAAAAAGTATGCTTAGGAAGCTCCAAGTTACAATCTCTTAATACCTGTGTTAGATAAATGATGGAATGCATCATCAAGTATTGTCCTTTTCGAAAATCTTTTATATCATCCCAAGAAAAGATAGCATCCTCTGGAAGTACATCATCATATTTCATAACCTTCTTGTATTTTGCCCCTTCTTTTTCATAAACAAAATTACTTATGAGCATGTCGACAGGTTTGTTCTCTGCCACTAAATCACGAAGGGTTTTTATTATTTTTAAGTAAGCACGGACGTCTACCCAGTCATCACTATCTACTACTTTAAAAAACTTTCCAGTAGCATTTCGGATACCTGCGTTTACCGCTTCGCCGTGTCCACCATTTTCCTGATGTATTGCTCTAACCATCGAAGGGTATTTTGTGGCATATTCATCAGCAATTTCTGCCGTTTTATCAACAGACCCATCGTTGACTATGATTAGCTCAACATCCTCCCTCCCGGGTAAGAGGGATTCGATGCAATTTCTCATATAATCTTGAGAATTATAGCAAGGAATAACTACTGATAATAATTTCATGCTTACACAACCTTTGCTGGTTTTTTAGGATCTTCTGGAACTTGCTTAAAGATTATTTTAAAGATTGGGAAGAACACCCAGAAAGAAATGGCACTATTGATAATCATTGTAACCACATCTGCTGTCGTTTCCCCGAAGGAACCCCAACCTAGTGTGTCCATAAAGAATCCATAAACAGGTGTTTGGTATAATCCTAATGCAGCAGCAGCTATTATGGTAATAATAACATAGGCAACGAAATACCAGAATGCCGCCCTCCAGATACTGCTGTTGGATTTAAAAGTAATACTTCTTTGAGCAAAGAAGTTAATAATCTGTGCAATCGCAATCGTCAATTGAACGGCTAGGAAAAAAGCAAGACCGCCACCGCCGCCATCGGCAATTGCCCCAGCTTGAAAGTCGAATATATAATAAGGGCTACCATCGGTGTTCGTACCAACCTGCCAAATTTGAAAATTAGTACTAACTAATGCTGTCTGAGCAAAGATACTTCTAAAAAGAGGCATCAATACGAACTGAAGCACGGTCACCCCGTTACTAAGCATAAAGAAAACAAAGAATTGAGCACTATTTGGGTGCTTTTCTTTTATTCTATTCCAAAAACCAATTACTCCAGAAAAGAGGTTGGTTTGTTTTACACCTTCCTTACTCATAATACCTCTCCTTTGCTGCTACTACTAGCGTTAATTATTCCCTCACCTTTCGCAGCCTTTAACATCTTTTTTCTTTCCCTTAACACATGACGTAAGCCTTTAAAGAATTGTCCGTTTACGATCATTAACACTCCATCTAACATCGGCATATTCATAATACCGCCTGTCATTCTGGCCATACCTCTAAACGGCATATGATAGACTGACATCATGATGAGGTTTGCTGTGCTTCGTTTTCCAATCTTCCAAAGAAAGGAATGGGAAAACTTAATCGCCTTAAAGGCAAATCGAGCAAACATCCCCTTCGCGTACTGACATTGTGCAATGGTGTCATTGTAGCCAAGTGGCTTTGTTCTGTCCCATTTAGCTTCTGGCACCTTATGTCCAAGGAGATTTTCAAACTCTGCCAAAGTAACATTACTAGCTTTCCCAGAATAATACGAAGGAAGCTTCTCTTTTTCATAAGGAAGTGGTGCCCCTGTTCCTTCCACAAACAGACTTTCTTCTAATCGAATATCCGCACTTGATGCACCGATCATGATAACATATTCCGCTTCTTCAATTTCCCATTTATTCGTCACAACATTAAAGTAACGAAACGTTTTATCATCAAACGGAATGGTTACTGTCTTTGATTCACCTGGATATAAAAATACTTTCGTGAATCCTTTCAATTCTTTCTTCGGTCTAAAAATGGCGTCGGACGAGCAACCTACATACAATTGTGCCGCTTCCCTACCAGCAACCTTCCCGGTATTAGTGATTGTAAAGGTAGCGCCATCCTTTGAAAGATTCATATTAGTGTATTCAAAAGTTGTATAGCTTAATCCATATCCGAATGGATAAAGAACGTTCACATTTGCAGTATCGTAATAACGATAGCCAATAAAAGGACCTTCTCTATACTCCACACTCACTTCCTTACCTGGGAACTGGTGATATGCAGGAGTATCCTCATAGCGAATTGGATAAGTTTCTGCCAGTTTACCTGAAGGGCTCACATCCCCAGCTAAAATACGAAGAATAGCTTTCGCACCAGCCTGACCACTTAAATAGGCATGTAATAACCCTTTCACCTTGTTCACAAATGGCAATTCTACCGCTGCACCACAAGAAAGGATAGCAACTATATTAGGGTTAACTTCATATAAAGCATTCACTAATTCTATTTGGTTTTGAGGGATGGACATATTTTGGCGATCTAACCCTTCTGCTTCCGTCACCTCATCCAAACCAATATAAACAAGAACCACATCTGCTTTTTCAGCTAGAGCAACTGCTTTTTTCATTAATGTATTATTTTTCTTTCCGTATCTATCAAATCCTTGTTCAAATCCGATACTGTTAATCCCTGCTTCTTCAAGGGATTCCAATGTATTCTCCAAAGTGGTTGGATTAACAATCGAAGACCCAGCACCTTGGTAGCGCGCTTCTTTCGCAAAGTCACCTATGACAGCCACTTTTTTCCCTTTTGGAAGCGGAAGAATATTTTCATCATTTTTCAACAAGACGATAGATTCCTCGGCAACTACTTGTGCCATTTGATGATGGTTCTGAACATCGAACTCTTTTGTAGGCTTATTAAATGCTTCTTGTGTGGTAAAAATAAGATCTAATAATCGATCCACACACTCATCTAAAACTTCTTCTTTTATTTTACCAGCTTGGATTGCTGCCACTATTTCTTTGTTCGTTTCCCCAGCAGTTGTTGGCATTTCTAATTCATTCCCAGCAACTAAACCAGCAACTCGATCATTACTTCCTCCCCAGTCCGTTACAACTACACCTTCAAAATTCCACTCATCGCGGAGGATTTCTCTCATTAGGTGAGTATTTTCATTCGTATACTCGCCATTTAACATATTGTAAGCGGACATTACCGTTTTTGTTTTACCTTCCATTACGGCAATCTCAAAGGCAGTTAAATATATTTCACGAAGAGTTCTTTCATCCACGACCGTATCTATGGACATTCTTCGTTCCTCTTGATTATTTACTGCAAAGTGCTTCACACAAGCTGATATTCCATGGGATTGAATCCCTTTGATCATACTTGCTGCTAATTTCCCTGCAAGATATGGATCTTCACTGAAATATTCAAAGTTTCGTCCCGCTAAAGGACTTCTCTTCATATTAATTCCAGGACCAAGTAGAACATTCACCTTCTGTGTAACAGCTTCTTCACCAAGGTATTCACCCATTTTTTCGCCCAGCTCTTCATTCCAGCTGTTTGCAACTGTCGCAGCTGTTGGAAAACATGTTGCTGGGATACTTGGATTTAGACCAAGGTGGTCTGCAGCATCTTTTTGTTTCCGTATTCCATGTGGTCCATCAGCAAGATAAATGTTAGGAATGCCTAAACGTTCAACATCCTGTGTTTGCCAGAAATCTTTTCCCGACATTAATGATGCTTTTTCCTCTAAGGTCATTTTATTGATAATGTCTTTGTACTTCATTACACATACCTCTTTTTGAAATTTGGCGGCACTCACTAGGAGCACCGCCAAACAGATATTTTGTAGTTAGCTTCGCAGTTACAAATATAGTTTTGTCAAAAAGCAAATCACATTACGAAACTATTCTCTAGTTGTTATTCGCTCTATTAAGCTACATTTACAATGTTCTCGTCTCTTCCCTTCGGCTTGCGAAAAGTGAAGTAGAAACCTCCGATGATTGCTAGTAGAAGAACAATGTCAACAGCTATTGTTACTTTTACCCAAGTTGGCGTATCACTGCTTAATGGGTCGTTAATTGCGCTACTGTTTGCAACATTATATAAAATATTGTGAGAAGCATCTCTCATAGCCCATAATGTGTCATTGCTACTAGTGTTTACTTCAGGTACTCCGTATGGTGCAACACCCGTTAAGAAAAGATCATTCCCGTTACGAATTCCTTTTTCGAACACCATGTAAGGATAGAAATCCCCTATATACATATCCGTAATAACTGTACCATTGAATCCCCACTCATGACGTAACACTTCTTGAAGGAGACTAGAATTTGCACCAGCCCAAACTGGACCAATACTATTAAAGCCAGACATCGCACCACTTGCTCCGCCTTCTTTCACGGCGATTTCAAAAGGCTTTAGATAAATATCTCGGATCGTTTGCTCATTTGCCCAAGTCATCACACCTAGCGTACGGTTTTCCTCTTGGTCATTTAAAGCAAAGTGCTTCATGTATACAAATCCACCTTGGCTTTCAAATCCTTTGATTTTGTTAGCAGCCATTTTACCAGATACTAGTGGATCTTCAGAATAATATTCAAAGTTTCTTCCACTGAATGCGGAGCGGTGGATGTTGATACCTGGTGCGTACCATCCAGTTACTCCATAAGCTTGACCTTCCGCACCAACAGCTTCACCCATTTGAATTGCTAAGTCTACATTCCATGTTTGTGCTAGTACAACCCCAGCTGGGAATGCAGTACCAGAAGTGTCTGATCTTGAAGTATAAGCTGTGATCCCTGACGGACCATCGTAGTCATGTGTTATTGGCTTACCTACAGATTCCACTTCGATTGTACGATAACCACCAAGTGTAACTAAATCTACCATGTCATTAACTGATAATTGGTCAAGTAGATCATTCCATTTCTCATCGTGGAAGTCCACACCAGTAAAGTCCTCTAAAACTAACCCATTATCCACACCAGTTGTCGGCGCATCTGTATGCGTATCTTCTGGAATATCATAACGATTGCTGTTAACCATATTTACAAAGCTTTCGTCTACAAGTTTTCCTCGAACCGTCTTTTCACCGTTGTCCGTATTTACTGTAAACTCTTCATGATTAACTAGTTGATCTAGGTTTGCAAATCCATTTGCTCTTGATAGGTAAGTAGTTATACCGCCTTCACCTTTAACAAGCTCATCAAACTGGTTTACAGGAACTTGATTATCTGTTGAACGTCCTTCTTCAAATACCACAAGGGATAGGTTTTCTGAACCTACTTCTGTAATTTTTTCATGAGAGTTGTTCATTAAGTAAAGTTCATAATTACCTTCTTCTAGTACATAAGCACCATTGCTACTATAAATACCGTTGTGGTCGTAAGCAGCCATGTCTTCTACCTTGAATGAAATAGTAACCGTTTCTGATTCACCCGGTTGAATGATATCTGTTTTCTCAAACGCAGCTAAGTCCACTGCTGATCGTTCGATGTTACCTGTATATGGAGCAGAGAAGTAAATTTGTACAACTTCTTTACCGGCAACCTGTCCACTATTTGTTACGTTTACTTCAAAACTAATATTTTCATCATCCCAGCTAACACTTCCTGGAACTACTTCTTGTTCAAATGTTGTATAGCTTAATCCATATCCAAACGGGAATTGTACTTCATCATAATAATTGATGATACCTTCAGCGGCCGCTGTTTCGTAATAACGGTAACCAACATAAATTCCCTCTGTGTAATCTACGTACTTTAAAAGTACATTCTTTTGATCAACTGCGTGGGAGAATGTTCCATCTCCATTTTCAAGAACATAGTTGAAGTCACCAAAGTTTGTCATTGCAGGTGGGTCTAGTAAATCTCTTGTATAGATGTCTACCGTTCTACCAGATGGGTTTACTTCACCTGCAAGGATAGTTCCTAAAGAATCAAATCCATTTTGCCCAGCCCCACCAACAGAAACGATACTCTTAATTTGGCTGTAGTTATCTACCCAGCTAAGCTCAAATGTGTTACTGCTGTTAACAACTAAAACAACGTTATCAAAGTTTTCTGTAACGATATCTACCATATCTTGCTCACGGTTCGTTAATTGAAGATAATGCTTGTTAGGATCTAAGTCGTCCTCATGTCCGTAACGGAATCCTGTTGCACTGAATGGACTTCCGTCTGGATCAAATGTATCTGGACCATCCATTACTCGTGGAAGGTCTGCACCCTCACCACCAGAACGAGCGATAAAAATAACGGCTGTATCAGAAAAATCTTTTGCTTGTTGCATTCTTTCTTCTGTATAGAAATCAGCTGCTAACGGCTCTGGAATCGTCCAGTCTTGACCATCCATGTCAATGATAGGTCTTTCAATACCAGTAGCTACATAATCACTGTATAATTGGTCGTTTATTTCAAAACCTGCATTCTCAAGACCTGCTCTTGGATT
Organism: Evansella sp. AB-rgal1; assembly: GCF_041820985.1. NCBI lineage: Bacteria > Bacillati > Bacillota > Bacilli > Caryophanales > Bacillaceae > Evansella > Evansella sp. AB-rgal1. The sequence goes on along the minus strand of NZ_JBGUAU010000020.1, from coordinate 75,810 downwards.
AACTGCAGTGTCTGCATTTACTTTACCGGAACCAGTTCCCCCATAAATCGGGTTCGTAAAGCTCCATCCAAATACGTTTAGTTTTGTAGATGCTGCTAAAGGTAGCATGTCTTCATTATTTTGAAGAAGAACGATACCTTCATCTGCGATTTGTGATGCAATAGTTTCTGAATGATCACGTGCCTCTACTGCTTCAGCACTTTCTACGTCAATTTCATTAAAGTACATGGTAATTACGTCTGAAAAGTGAGCTAGTGCCACATTTCCAGCAATTCCAATTAGAAGTACTAAGGATAAAAATATACTCATAATAACACGAAATTTTTTCTTACTCTTACCTGACATTGTTTTGCCCCCTCTTGAAATAATTGTTGTCTAATTGTCGGATCCATTCTCGAATTTCTAGGTCTCTTAATGTACAAAATCAGGAGACTGTGAGTGAAAACCTTTAATATTTTCAAAGCAAGATAGATCCATTTTGTAGATTGCAAAGGCATTCATTTTTTTGACTTACCCTTACAAAAAAACTTTATCATATATTTAAGCCCTTACATTCTTCTTTCATGAACGGTTAGTATTTTTGCATAAACTGTTTTTTTAAAGTAAAATTAATATGCAAATAGTTTTAAAAAAGGCCTGCTATCCATTTATTTTTATCTTATTTCCACGTAATTCCTAACCACCTACGAGTCTTGATCCTTCTGTAATAATCAACATTGCAAAAAAATCAACTCTGATCTTTATTTAAAATAGATTTGATAAGGCAACAAAAATACATAATAAGAAACTATTATATAGAAGCCTAAAAGAAATTTCCCTAGGGATCTTTTGGGATATCCTCAACCTTTTTATAGATTTTGTTTGTTCTAGGCGTACATTACTATAAAAGCTTACCCATTAACTGTTTCAACAAAAAAAGGCCTCGAATAGTACAATCCGAAACCTTTTCCATCTTATTTTTTTATGGGAATTAGTACCTTTAACTCGAACCAATTGTCCTTTTGCTCCACATTAACCACACCATCATATTTCTGCACAGTATATCGAATACTCTTTAATCCATAACCATGATAGTAGGTATCTTCTTTTGTCGTTGCAGGTAAGTCCCCTTCAAGCTTCAGATCTCCTTCAAAATAGTTTTCGAATCGAATCATCAGGAAACCTTTTTGGGCAAAAAGAGAGACATGTATTAATCTTTTTTCTTTATCTTTCACTTGTTGTTCGTATTCTATGGCATTGTCTAAAGCATTACCAAAAATCGTACAAATGTCTACCACGTCCATATCTTTAAGCAGTGTGCCGTCCGCAACACAGGTTAAGGTAATACCATTTTTTATACAGGACATGTTTTTACTAGCAAGTAATGTATCTAAAACATGATTTCCAGTCTTATTCTGAGCTTCGAATGATTTTATTTCTTCTTCCATCTGTGTCAAATATGAATTTCTTTTTTCTGGATCTTCTTCTAATCTTAAGGCAATAATCTGATTTTTTAAATCATGGTATTTATAGTTGATAATCTCAATACTTTCTTTTGACTGCTGATATTGTACATATTGATTGTTAAGTATATTTTGCATCGCAGCTAGTTCCCGTCTTATCCGTAAATCGTTTATTTGGATGTGATATGCATAAAGAATCGCGAAACCACCTAAATCCACTAGCGTTCGGATATTCAGTATTTCTTGTGCATATTGTCCGCTAAATGGCGTTCTAGCCGTCACAAAGCTTATATTACTAATACCAAAAACAGCAGCACCTATTACAACAGTGGACCATAATTCACGTTGTCTTATATTTAGTTTTCCTTCAGCCGGAATATGCCGCTTCTCAAGTAACCATATGAGTAAAAAAGCTCCTCCATATATTAGAATTAAAAGAAGCACTTCCCATAACAGACCACTGTTCTCCGTTCTCCAATAAAAGAAATGCACTTGCCATTGCAAAGATGCAACTAACTCTGCAGCTACAAACGCTTTGATGCTGAAATAACCTGCTTCTGATGGAGAAATGTCACAACTAAAATAAAGAAATGCAAACATCAAACCAACAGCTACTAGCATGGACGGAATCCAAAAAACAATTGGTAAATCCCTTGTTAGGATCAAAAAAGCAGATTGGATAAGGAGAGCCCCACCAGAGAAGGCAATGAGATGCCACCCTCTTATTTGTTTTTTCAATATAGAAATGTAAACAATACACGCCATCCACTCCGCTAAGGCTGTATACATTCTAGGTATTTCCGGAAAGACATCATTCATTTAATCATTTCTCCCCAATAGTTGGATAGAGCTTCCATGAACGGTTTCCTTTTTGTTCTGCTCACAGGGAGTTCTTCCCCCTGTACAACAGCACAGCTCTCGTTCATCCCATCGACATGCTCCAGATTGTATAAATAGCCTTTATGGCCTCTAAAAAAGTGATAACTAGATAGTTCACCTTCTAACTCCTTCATAGTTCCAGTTGTCGTAAACTCTCCCAGTCTTGTTTGAAAAATGAGCTTATGACCTTGACTCTCGACGTAATATATATCAGAAATCTTTAAACGGGTCACTCCACCTTTGATTTTGATTGTAATATGGTTATCTTCCCTTTTCTTCATTCTATCCACGGCTCGACTCAACCTTTGAGAAAAAGAAAAATAGGAAATAGGTTTTAATACATAATCTAAGGCATCCACCGCATATCCCTTGATAGCATATTGTGCCATATTCGTTATAAAAATTATCACTACTTCCGAATCCACTTTCCTAATCTCTTCTGCCGCAGACATTCCGTCCATTAAAGGCATTTGAACATCCATCAAAATGATATCAAATTGAGCTTGATAGTTTTCAATAAACTCATCACCATCGGAATACGTGGTTACTTCAATAGTTTCCCCTTTATCTTGTTCAAATTTTAGGAGGAATTCCTTCAACTGATCTTGATAATGAATTTCATCTTCCACAATGGCAATACGCATCATAAAAACTACCTCCTTTTAATGTACGTTTATGTTTTCTAATATCCTTATATTTTTTGTGTAAGTTCTCTATCTTTGTAAGAAGAATTTCAATCCGTCTTATTATGCTACGACTTCATTCGCCATTTCCTATACATACTAGCATAATAGGGGATGTAGTGTCTTCTTACTGTCGGAATAGGAACATTATGTGACAACTACAAAGAGATTTATATGATATAAGGAGAAATGTATGGTTTTTCGACAAATTACTGACAGTATATCATAATGATTTTCTTATACAAATAAGAAACCTTCCCCATTTACATTCATTTTGTATATCAGAAGAAAGAAACTACGTAATAGACTCACCTACCGATTGTTCTCGCAAGGATGTTGCTAAATCATTATGATTGTGAAAAAATAAGGAAATAATCATAAAGGAATGTACTGCAATGTACTTAATATCCTACGTTGTAGTTGAAAAAGGAGACTATTTTACATGTACGATTACTTAGTTGTTGGTGCTGGATTGTTTGGCTCGGTCTTTGCACATGAAGCGACACAAAGAGGAAGAAAATGTTTGGTTATAGATAAGCGAGACCACATCGGCGGAAATGTATATACAGAGAATATAGAAGGAATTAATGTTCATAAATATGGTGCCCATATTTTTCACACAAACAGCAAGAAAATTTGGGATTACGTGAATCGCTTTGCGGAATTTAACAGATATACGAATTCTCCTATCGCAAATTATAAAGGGGAAATCTATAACCTCCCTTTCAACATGAATACATTCAATAAATTATGGGGTGTCATTACTCCTGAGGAAGCACAACAGAAGATTGAAGAACAAAGGAACGCAGCCAACATCAGTGATCCAAAGAATCTAGAGGAACAAGCAATTTCTTTAGTGGGAACAGACATTTATGAGAAATTAATTAAAGGCTACACGGAAAAACAATGGGGAAGATCAGCAAAAGAGTTACCCTCTTTTATTATTAACCGTCTCCCGGTTCGTTTTACTTATGATAATAACTATTTTAACGACAGATATCAGGGAATTCCTATCGGTGGCTATACGGTGATCATCGAAAAAATGCTTGAAAATATTGAGGTTCAATTAAATGTTGATTTTTTTGCTGAAAGAGAGAAGTTAGAAGCACAAGCAAAAAAAGTCATCTTTACTGGGATGATTGATCAATATTATGACTACCAATTTGGTGTTTTAGATTATCGAAGTTTACAGTTTGAAACAAAAGTGATGGACGAGACAGACAACTTCCAAGGAAATGCTGTTGTCAATTATACAGATAAAGAGACTCCATTTACCCGAATCATTGAACATAAACATTTTGAGTTTGGGGCACAAGACAAAACAATCGTCACTGAGGAATATCCAAGGGAATGGGAGCAAGGATTTGAACCATACTATCCAATCAATGATGACAAAAATAATAAGATTTATAAAAAATATAAAGAGTTAGCTGACAATGAGTCCAACGTGATTTTTGGCGGTAGACTAGCAACCTATAAGTATTACGATATGCATCAGGTTATTGGCGAAGCATTGACTACTGTTAAGAAGGAATTCGGTTAGAATAACTTGGCTTATCGCCAAGTCCTTAATGGCGAAAGCCTTAGTTTTTCTTACTCTTTAATCCTTTAGTGAAGGTAAACATTCTTTAAGTATAAATAAAATAAACACCTGTGAATCATTCAATGGGGGTTACTTAAAAGGTGCTAACAAGCCATTCACAAGCAAAAACACATGAGATTTCACAGCAGAAATCGCATGTGTTTTTTTATTGTTTTATCAGTGTTTTATTACTATATAGATTTGAAATCACAAAGTAATTCACAAACCTATTCACATAGGCGGAAATAAATATTTCCTTATTGTGATTTCGATGTGAATTTCCAAGTGAATTCTAATGTGAAAGAGAAGGACTTGGATATTTATATTAAAGCAAATGAAAGGATATATAAAATTTTTCAAGCAATGTAATGAAAGAAATGAGGAGAAATGCTCAATGGAATAAATAAACGGAGAATTTTCCCTTATTTAAAAAATAGCATGAAAAATAGTCTGAATAAACGGAGAAATTCCACTTATTGACTCAAATCTATTTAAAAAGGGAGGATTTTCTTTGCATAGTCGGAAAAACTCCACTTATTTGCCACGAAATTAGGTGAATTTTTATTTTAAACGGAAATTCTCCGCTTATTTTATTTCACTGGTAAGGATAGGAATACATGGACTTGGCGATAAGCTAAGTTTATCTAATCAACTTCCAAGAAAACCTCATTTACTTCAACAAACGGTTAGTGAAATAAGCAAATATGAAAACAATGGCACGAAGAACCTTCGTGCCATTGTAATATGCGAATTATACTGCGAATCTAGTTGTGAAAGATGTGTGATTTAGCGTGGGAATTCGTCTGTGATTTGACGTTTTGCACCTCACAAGTAAACACGTTAGAATCATTCACAGGTGGTGTTATTTTTAATAGGCAGGTTTGATTATTGTTATATCCTATTGCCCCTTTTCTACTTCAATACAAAAGACCGAAAATCCAATTTCCCAGATCCTTTATAGGTGAAATAAAGTGCCTGGATTCCCTTTTCAAGCTCTACATCTACATCATACATCGTAAACGTTTTGCACGGATCAATCTTTATTTTTGCAACGGCTTCTCCTTCCAGTGAAGTCGATAAAACCATATATCCATTGGCGTTCCCACGAACACAGACAGCTATTTCTTTCAAATTTTCTATCAGAAAGTATTTAAATCCAGCAACTGCTCCATCTCTCATATTCGCAATATATTGTGTTGGATTGTCTTCTCTGTCTTTCCCCGTTTGCGTAAAAAATGGGTGATCCTTAAAAGTTATATTTCCAAAATAGACTCCATAACGCCCAGCACCTTTTGCTGACATAAGGTGACAGGCAATACGTGCCTCATATTCTCCTTTTCCTTCCAAAGGTCCGTTATTTAAACCACAACTAGTCATCTCCACTTGGAGGATAGAGCCATCCTGTTTTACCTCAATAGGTTCTGCAAGAGCTTGTCTTGAATAATGATGTCGGTTCGTCTGTCTATGATAAAAAATATACCACTTATTTTTCACCACAACTAAACTACCATGATTGTTCCCAATATAATTATAAGCATCTTTATCCTCTGTTTTTCCGTTAAGATAAAGGTCTCCGTTGCTAATAATTGTTCCTCCATATTGAAAGCCCCCTGTAGGACTTTTGCTTGTTGCGTAACATAATTCGTGGCCATTGATAGAAGAATAGATGAAGTAATACGTATCGTTCATTTTTCTCATGGAGCTTGCTTCAAAAAATTCATGACCTTCAAATCCAGTCCCTTCCGCACTACCAACTTTTTGAAAAAGGAGCTTAGGTTTCCCACTCACTGTTTTCATATCACTATCTAGTGGAATAACATATCCACCTTTAAAAGTGCGCTTCTTCCATCCAGTTAACAAGGATGGAACTGCTCTCTTTGGTTCGAATCCGGAATAGAGATAAACACTTCCAGCATCATCCACAAAAACACCTGGATCAAATAAGAAGGGGTCTCCACTATTATTCCATAGTAGACTGCCATCCTTCCAACTCACATACCCATAAAACTCATATTTTCCAGCGGGTGTGTCACATACCGCAACTCCCATAATGCTTCGAAAACCAAGAGTATAGTATAAATAGTATCTTCCATCTGCACCTATCGCCACATCAGGAGCAAACATTTGAGTCAATCCTAATCTATTTTTTGGATCCTGCGTTTTCTTATAGATAACCCCTTCGTACCTCCAGTCACCAAGATTATCAACAGGTGCTGACCAGCACACATAATCATTCATGCAAAAGAGCTTTCCGTTAAACCTGTCGTGGGATCCATAAACATATAAGCGATCACCAAATACATAAGGTTCTCCATCCGGAATATATTCATAACTAGGTAGAAAAGGATTAAAGCATTGCTTTTTCGTCATCGTTGTTCATTCCTTCTTCTGGAAGCATCGGGGACGGTTCTCGTTGCTTCCTTAAACTTTGAATAGGAAGCAGTGTCAATTCTCGTTGCTTCTTTAGCTTTACATATTGCCCCAAAAATGAGTGGCACCACACATTATACCAGAAGGAAACTGGAAGAACCCACTCCACTATCTAATTATGAATCACCCATTCCAACGCCACATTTTCTATCGTTTCTAGATAATTAACCTCATTAACTATAGTATAGCCATAATATCTGTATCTGTTTGGTTTAAACTCTCTAACTTCCATGTAATCCCGATCATACAGGTGTAGGGTAAACATACCATATTTCTCCGTGATATCATCTCCATGAATCGCGATGTTTCTATTAAATAACGATCCGCTTCTTTTAACTCTACCTCTTGAAAATCACGGAAAAGTTGCTCAATTTGACCTCCATCCCTTAGCGATACGGACACATTGTCAGAATGTCTAAGAATGGACACCGCTTCTACCTCACTCAGAACTATGTTATTCATAATTGCTTCTTCAAATGATGTGTATTTCCCCTGCTCCAACACATCCATTATCCCCAGAAAAGTGATGACACTTACTATCATTACTATAAACGTCGCTACATGCTTCGTTCCCTCTAAATACTTTCGCTCCACCCAGGCCTTAAAACCAAAAATGGTAGCAGTTAAGGATGCAAAAAACCACATGATCATAGTATCATCGTTTACATCTAGCACAGTGAAAAGTAATATATACAACGAACATCACTCCTTCGATTAGGAAGGAAGCAGTGGGGACGGTTCTCGTTGCTTCCTTTTCGAAAAAGGAAGCAGCAAGAACCGTCCCCACTGCTTTCACACCTTTACTCCAACACTCCATCGGGATCCACTAACCCATAAAATGTCCATGTCTTCCCTTGATCCTCAGAAGTAAATTTAGCCAGTACTTTCCCTCCTAAATAATCCCCCTCTGGACCTTGATTCACTAATAACGTACCTTCATCTCCCTGGAAGGTCGGAATCTCCGCCACGATAAAGTACCCAGCGTATTCTTCTGGAACTGGTGCATCTACCGGCTCCCAACTCTCTCCCCCATTTTCTGTTCGATAAAAATAAGGAATGATTGCTTCCCCTTCCGTTCTGTGTTCACCAAAGGAAACAAACCCTAATTGATCCATAATAAAGCCACCATCTGTCATCATTCGATTGGTATAACTCACGGGGTTCACAGGTTCCCACGTCTTCCCCCCATCATCTGTTTTAAAAATGAAATGAGCCTCAAAACTCATCGTTCGTTCTCCAGTAACAAAAAGGTATCCTTCCTGCTCTGATGTAAACCCAAGTATTGCAAGTCGTCCAACCTCTCCATAAATAGGAACGACTACCTCTTCCCAAGTTTTCCCCATATCTTCACTGAGAAAAACAATAAGATATCTATCTCTATTAAGCAAAAATGCCGTTCGCTCCTCAGAGATAACATAGCTACCTTTTACTAGTTGACCTCTAAAATCTATTTCAAGTAAATCATCTCTCTCAACTGGAACCGTCGTCCAAGTCTCTCCATTATTGTAGGTAACCTGGAGAGCCGTGTCCGTTAACTGATATGTATAATAATTCCAATAAGCTTCCAACCCTGCTTCCATCTCGTATTCTTCCAAACTTTCCACAGGCGGCAACCCAATATATCGATCATCCGTTTCCTCAATATTAGTTATACTGTACGTCAGATTCTCAACCTTTTCTATCGTTAAGATCCAGACGAGCTCATCATATTCACCTTCAACATCAATAGGTCCACTAACGTGAAGTACAACCGCAACCTCGAATTCCTCTTCATCTCCAGACAACCTCGTGAATCGAACATAACTAGCTCGACCAGCGATCCCCTCTGCCTCCATGCCCTTCATGAAGTCAAACAAAATTCGATACGCTTTTATTTCTGGTGTCGTATCCCTCTCATACACTTCCAACGTATATGGTAGTCTGCTCGCAATGTCCTCCATCGTTTCATCGAAATCCGGAACAGATACTCTATCATCCTCTTCCGTTTGATTTAACTGAAAAACTAGCAAACTAGCAAAACAAAGAACAAGAAAGAGAATATAGAGACGGAGCTGTTTTTTACTCATCTAGATCACCCCCTTAACTTGGAATGAATACAAAGATAGAATATAACATTTTTTACCAAAAGTACATATTTATATTGCTAAACTTTTGGTGAATGGGCTATAAATCATACAAAACCAGTACATACACTGTACCCAGGTTAAAACCCCTACTACATCAAAACTTTATACTTTATCCAAAAAAGACCAACGCCCTTTTTAAAAAGGGCATCGGCCTTTTAATAACATAACTAGCACAAATAGATTTTTTAGCTTCTTCGAACAACTCTTCTTCGTTGAAGGATATATACAGAAATCCCTGATAACAACAATGCAATACCCGCAAACAACCAATTATAAATGGATGTCGCTGTGTCAGGAAGAACGTTACCCGTCTCAACCACAGACGTTACCTCTTCATCGTTTTCATTCAACTCTCCCTCAGAGAGTTCGAATACAGCATAAGTACTAAAGTGATAAACGGTAGCAGTTACTACGCCACCTTTAAAGCTCCCACCAATTAACTCCCACATGTTTTCTTTTTCATTCCAGTAAAAGACTTTCGCGTTGTTTGGATTCTTCATACGTTTTTGGTCAACTTCAAAGCTAAGTTCAATACCATCGGTAAATTCACTAATTGTCTTTCCACCTTGCTGTAAGTGAAAGGAATAGACAGAGCTTATCGCTTTCTCCATATCTGCTAGCTTTTTAATGGTAAAGATAACTTCCTCGTTCCCATCAAAAATTGATGCAGGAATGTTTATGACAAGATCATCTCTTGTAATTCTGATTGTTCCCCCCACTTCTCTAAGGTGATTAATTTGTTCTGAACGGAGCGTTAACTGAACTTCTTCCTCAGGTTTACTTAAAGTAATTTGTAATACACCATTTTTCGCTACTTCGTTAACCACTTCAGAAGGAACCGTTACTTTGTTGCCATCAACTATCGGTGTCGCGTTAACAATATCAGGTTTTTTCGGAGATCCACCAGTCTTCTCATCTTTGTCTTTATCCTTGTCCTTACCTTTATCTTTATCTTTATCCTTGTCTTTATCCTTCTCTTTCTCTTTCTCTTTATCTTTGTCTTTATCCTTGTCTTTGTCACCGTCTCCAGGATTTTGATCTTCAGTATCTCCATCACCAGGTGCCGGTTCGCCAGGTTCTTCCGTTTCGTCTGCCACCTTAACAATAACAGCTGTTAATGGATCTAGCGTTATATTATCTGCAGTTAATTCAAATCCTGTCGGGTTGGTTACTTCTGTAGTCCCCGCTTCATTAGCATCTACAATGACTTTCCCTTCTGTAAGGTCGATATCCATTAACGTTAGCGTGCGCTCAGTGTTATCTGCATTAACGAATACATAATACTCTTCAGATCCATCGGATGATACCACTTTGTATCCAATGATAAGATCCCACTCATTGATTTCAGGGGCATCAATGAATGTAACTTTCTCAAATACCTCTTCCATCGTTCCTAAACGGAAGGCATCCGAAGAACGACGCAGTTGAATTAAACCAGTAGTATATTCTCTTGTAAGGTTGTTTACTGGGTAAAGTTCTTCATTTGTAGCTTTATTCCAATCAAATCTGTTAATAATGTCCGTTGAATCGTACGAATCATGGATAAAGTAAGGATACGTGAACGGGTTACCATCCTCATCGGTCATGTATGTTGACTTGTATGGAGCTTCGTCCGTTTCCGCTCTGAACTGTTTCGTACGACCAAACTCTTGACCGGCGTGGATAAACGCAGTACCTTGAGACGTCAATACCATTGTATTCCCTAATCGAATTCGCTGATGAATCTCGTAATCATTTTCTGGTATTTCAGGGTCTTTCATAATAGATTGTGCAATAACATCATATAACGTCAAGTTATCGTGCGCTTCAATGTAAGGTACAACATCTCCAGGGTGTGTTGCCGTGAAGTTGTGAGGCTGAGCCCTTATGTTATCAAAAATTTGTTGGATATTTCTTGCACCATTCGTTAAGAAGCGGGGTTGCCCCTCACTACCGAAACCGGACTTCAATTCATTTCGGAACTCATCAGAGAACACTCCAACACTTTCTGTATATTGCATCCAGTCTTGGTCAGCAGCTTGAACCGGATCTCCTTCATCACCAACGAACGTTCTCCAACCTTCCCCAATCATCACGACATTCGGGTTAACTGCTTTTGCTTTGTCATATGCAATTTGAATACTTTCCGCATCATGATCACCCATCATGTCGAAACGGAATCCATCTACTTTAAACTCTTGTACCCAGTACATAATAGAATCAACAAGAATCCTTCTTGCCATTTCATGCGTTGTACCTAAGCGACCTCCACCAAAGCTTGTTCTCGGTGTACCATCAGCATCCATGAAGTGATAGTAATTCGGTACTAAATCTTCAAAAATCCCAACTCTAGCCGTATGGTTGTAAACAACATCTAAGATCACTCCCATCTCACGGCTGTGAATCTCATCAATTAACTTCTTGAACTCTTCAATTCTCCATTCAGGGTCATCTGGATTTTCAGAATACATACCTGTAATCGAGAAGTAACTGTGCGGGTCATAACCCCAGTTATAGTTATTTTGAGTAGAAGACCACTCTAATAACCTTTCACTCTTGTTGAACTCGTCTGCAAAGAAGTAGCTCATAATAGGTAATAACTGAATATGCGTTACACCTAGGTCTTGAATATAATCCAGTCTTTCAATGAATGCAGCGAAAGTGCCCCACTCTGCTTCTAGCTCATCTGCAATTTCATAATCAGATGTAAAGTCTCTAACGTGAACTTCATAGATAATCGCATCTTCACGTTTTTCAAAGCCAGGAATGTTAGCGAAATCGAGCTCTGGTCCAATAGTAGAAGGGTCTACGATAGCCGCTTTCCCAATCGGGTATTCACCACCACTTCTATCAGGGTCAGCCCATGTCGCCATTGACTTTGCATACGGATCAAGCGCTAGCTTTGTTTCATCTTCATGTGTAATGCTATAGTGGTAAAAATAGCCTCGGAAGCTATCCAAACTAGTATTATCTTTATCTAGTGTTACTTGCCATACACCACGATCCCCTAGCGTCATATCAATAGTCCCTACAACTTTGTTTTGGTCGTCTTTATCATAAAGAACTACCGAAACATCATCCGCTTTTGGTGACCATAGTTTTAACGTTGCTGTGCCATCAGCATGCAACTTAGCACCTAATTCACCCTCATAAGCAAACATTTCATCCATCATTCTCCAACCACCAGTTGCAGAAATTGTATTTTCTCCATAAGTTACAGAGAATGGCATAGCTTCTAAATCAAATGTTCCGTTCAATTCAACTAGTCTCTCATCTATAATCGTTACGTTTTCTACCATAACTTCGTTGCCATTTCTATCAATGACTACAATTCCTTCTAATACCTCTTCTTCCGTCAATCCATCTGTCTTTGAAAAACGCAGTTGTATTTTAGAATCAGAAAGTACTTCTCCAGAAAGAAGGACTGTCGGTATAGAACCATAAGGGTTTGTGTATACCTGGTCATCACCATGAGTTATAAAAATTTGGTTATATTCTAGTAAAGAGAAGTGATAATCAGTCGTTTGAGCATCACTGTTCTTATGAACAAATAAGAATCCAATTTCCTCCGCACTCTCAATTAACTCGATGTCAAAGTAAGCTCCATATTTTCCAATACCGGCAGCATCTTGCGCACCGACTGGCCAATCATCAGAAGGAGAAATCACATCTCCCCAAATCCAAGCACCCCAACCATCATAGTCTTGCTCTGCTCTATCATAATGAATACGGATAGTGTTCTCTGGTAAATCAATTGGTTCCACGAGATGAACTTCATCAGAACCTTGTTGTATCCACACTTCATTTATTTGCGGTGAGAATAACTCAATCACTTTGTCCTCGCCGTCTTTATCCCCATTCGATGTGTCTAGTACTATAAAACCTACTTTTCGAGCATCGCTATTGATTGGAATATCCAAGTACGCTCCATAATCTGTACGTTTATTATCTACAAACGGCGTACCGCCAGAAGGCCAGTTTTCAGATGGGGATACGACATCTTCCCACAACCATAAGCCTAAGTTTGTAAAGTCGTTATCATCTCTTTGGTAATGAATACGTAAAGTGTTTTCAGGAACTGGCGGTACCGTAATCTCATCTCGGTCATCTTCTTCACTGGAAACTAAGATGAATGTCGCACCGTCTTCTTTTGCAGGCAGCGTTACTGTAACCTTTTTATCGTTTCCAACAGTATAGAACGTTCCATTATACACATCTTCCACAGTGGAACCCGCTGAAAATGGCACTGTAAATGTTACTTCTTCTGCTTCGTTTTTCGTATTAATACCCACTACAGCAGACTTTCCATCAAAACTTCTCTTAAAAATCATATGACCTGCAGCGTTGTTCCCCGCAAGAAGTTCATGCGTTCCTTTAGAGAAGATATGTGAATAATCAGAACGGATGTTGAGAAGCGTTTGGTAATGTGCGTGCAAATCGTTTCCTTCCACTTCATACCAAGGGAATACATAACGATTGTCATAATACGGCCAGTTATCTTCACCAGATAACCCTAGTTCTTCTCCGTAATAAATAACCGGTTGACCTTTCGATGTTATTTGAAGCGCTGCTGCCACCTTCAACTTACTCGTGTTCTCTGGGTCATTTATTAAGTGCAGGAACCCTTCTTCATCATGACTTCCTAAGAAATGTCCTAATGTCGCTGTATTTGTAAGACTATCGTTTCTTTCTTGGATTCTCCTATTTACAGACTCGATTTGCCCATTAACGAGGTCACGAGCAATATATTTAAAATCGAAGTCAAGTAAGGAATCCATCATCCCAGCATCTAAATAATGTCTTGCATATTGATTGTTCGCTCCAGCTCCCCAAGCTTCACCAATCATTTTAAATTCAGGTTTCTCTAGCGTTAACTCATTTTTAAAGTGCATCCACGTTGTGTCTTCTACGTGTTTCACTGTATCTACTCGGAAATAGTCAATCGTATTTCCATTAGGAGTTGTTGCCTTTTGTAACCAACCTACTTGCCAGTCAACAATTTGCTCTCGAACTGCCTCGTCCTCTGTAATGAAATCAGGAAGTCCAGCTAATTCACCTCTTGTTTCACTGCCATCACCGCCATCTTGACGAAGCATATCCGCAAATTTTTCACGGTCATCGTCGGTCGGGAAACCTTCTGGGTGATTTTCTATGTTTCCATCCTCAAGCTTTAAGCCATAACCTGTGTGGTTTAGTACCACGTCCACCATGATTTTCATATCACGGTCACTCGCTGCATCAATCAGCTCATGGAAGTCCTCTAGCGTTCCGAGATGAGGATTTAACTCTTCAAAGTTAAGTGCCCAATAACCATGGTATGCATAGTATGGAAGTTGATCTGCATTAAATTCAACATTGTGATACACGTTTTCCACAATTGGCGTAATCCAAATAGTGTTGATTCCTAGGTCATCAAGATAATCAAGGTTCTGCGTGATACCCTTGAAGTCTCCACCTTGGTAAGAACCAGGACTAGTAGGATCATAACCATAGTGAACGTTGTTGGACTCATCTCCATCAGCAAAACGGTCTGTTAGCATGAAGTAAATACGAGCTTCATCCCAATCAAAGTCACCATCTCCATCAATGACACGTGGCTCAATATGAATCTCAGCCGCCCCTTCATGCTGCCCACCGTAAATATCTACAACTGTAATTGGCAACTCTTTCGTACCAGTTGAAATATCTTCTCGCACTGCTATTGTTAGCGCATTCAATTCTGGATCAATCTTCGTACGCTCTTTTCCACCTAATACAGATAGGTCCACGAAGATTTCACGAATAGTCTCAGGATCCATATTTTCTCCGTTGAAATCTGTTACATCTAGTGATAACACAGCATTCTGATTATAGTTAATCGAGCTTGGGGTTACCTCCGCACTGATATCCATATCGAGGGAAGATAGACTTACAATCGATACTCCATCCTCATTTGTATTATAAGGGTCATTGATTTCTGTTATCTGACCATCTTTCGTTACTAAGAATGTGTATTCGTAAGTACCTTCTTCTAGGTTGTTAAGCGTTAGAGTAAAGCGCTCCTTGTTTTCTTCAAAAATCATGTCGTGAACTTGTCCATCAAGTTTAACTTGAACGGAATCAAGTGTATCCATCGCATCTTCACGATACAGTTCTGCATCACGATAGAAGAACGAAACGCTCCCTTGGTCAATAGATGGACCTGAAGCAAATGGAACCGTACGGAACTCGTACTCTCCTTCTGTCACAGATACTTTTGTAAGTTTTTCCGTTGGGCTAATCGCAATAGTGCGATCTTCGTCAACATCAACTTGATCCCACTCCGTACCTTTTCGCAGCTTGAATCCCATACTGCGAGTACTTGCGCCAACTTCAATGTTTGCAATCGCAACTTCACCAATTTCATCAAAATCGATTTGGTCGTTTCGTGCACCGGTATTCCATACCCAAATGTTCCAGTCCTCATAATCTTTGTTTTCTCTATCATAAACAAAGCGGACCGTTGGCGGATAATAAGGATCGTCACCAACTTGAGGCTTATCATAGTAAACTGTGTCGTCCCCTTGAATGAACCAAACTTCAACTTGGTTTTCCCCTTCAGGCATCCGAATTCTTCTATCCGACTCTTGTGACTCCCAGTTTCCTAGCCTTGTAATCACATCAATTTGATCTTGTTCAAACTCATAAGTACCTTGAGCAAACTCACCATCTACAGTAGTAAAGTCATACGCCGCTCCATTGAGACCTGAACCAAAAATCCACATGTCCCAATCCATCGCGTTACCATCATGACGGTAATAATTAATAATATATTCATTTAGTCCGCTAACAATAGATACTTCTCGCTCAGAAACATATCCCTCGTGCTGAGCTTGAATAATGAAGGTTTTTCCAACTTCTGCGTCACTCGCAACAGTCAAGACATTGTCCACCAACGCCACACCTGGAGTTTCTGTTACTAACGACCACTCTGGAGTTACGGCAGATGTCGTACCACCTTCGTTAATAAAGTCTCCTGTTAGCGTTGTTTCACTACCTTGCTTTACAGAACCTGGGATTTGGTCTACCTTTACTCCAGGTACATATAGTACTGAATTCCCACCACTTACATTAGGATTTAAAGGATCCACGAAATCCCCTTCATCCCAGTTTTGGGCTAATGTAAATTTGTATTCATACCGTTCTGGTGTTAAGTTTACTGTTGTTGTAAAAAATCCATTTTGTTTTTCCATCGGGATAGCATTATCAATATCCCATTCGTTCATACTCCCCACTACATAGAGGTTGTCTCCATCGTGTTCAGCATGAAAGGTTACATTACCAGCGTTGTCTACAACTGGACTCCGTACCCCTTCACTAGTGTCAGCAGCAAAAGCTGGAACCGCACTAGTGAAAATGCTGAAAAACATAAGAAGTGTTAAAAAGATAGACATTCTTCTTTGATGCTTTCTTCTTAGCATATTCCTAATCTCCTCCTTTTGATCTATGAAAACGATTGCACAAACATGTAATAAAAAAGTCAGAAATCGATATCATTTCTAACAAATTGCGCAAACGTTTTCTCTTTATTAATTTACTATGAATCTCTAAATATATCAAACGAAAAATGAAGAGAATTCGGTCTTTTTTTAAAAGAAAACGTCGAATTATGTTAACCAACTTCCTTTTTCTCGATATTTTACATTATATCTTATTTCCATGTTCCTTCCGAAGTATCTTCCAACCAATTACACCCCATTTACGCAACTAGTTGCATTAAAAAGGAAGCAACGGGGACGGTTCTCTTTGCTTCCTTTTTGAAAAAGGAAGCAGAAAGAACCGTCCCCACTGCTTCTTAACCTCTTATTTACACGAAAAGGTCGAATCACCAAGTCCTGCAAATGTAATTCCTGATCATTATCAATGAAAGCATCAAACCACTTCTTAATTGTTCGATTTTGAAAACCCTGTTTCCACTCATCCACTTTCATAAATGAAAAAGTAAGATTCGTTTGCGGATCAAGATCATTGAGCAATACCTTCTTTCCTTGATTAGCCATTTCGGCAGCAACATTCGCTGTAACTGTCGTTTTTCCCACCCCACCTTTATAATTAATAACCGAATAAATCATATGAACCCTCCGATCTATCGTTTATAACACAGTATTCCAACCTAAATGGAGATAGAATACAGAACCTTGTTCTCTACAATTTTCATGAGCATATGTGTATAAGGAGAAAAGCTTGAAGCAATAAGAAAGCCACTGAAAAAGTGTTTTTACTTTTTCAGTGGCTTCGCACCGTACACACCGGCCTACCTTCTTGGGGTGAAATACTTCTTCGTATAGTAGGGTTGTGACTCCGTATTAAAGGCTACGCCTACCCCTAAATAGAGAAGGTCCTTGTTTAGTATATTTTCTCTGTGTCCTAAGGAATTCATTAATCCTTCGTGAGCAAAGATACTGCTAATCTGACCGTAAGCCAAGTTTTCCGCCGCGGTCATAAACTCAATATTGTCTTCCTTCATTCGTTCAAAAGGAGATTGCCCTTGTAAATTATTGTGACTGAAAAATTGGTTTTCTGCCATGTCCAAGCTATGCTTCCGAGCCGTTTCTCTCACATGATCATCCCAGGTTAAAAGAGGCAAACCATGATTCCTTCTCGTAGCATTCGTAACATCATATAACTGATATTCAAAACCTACTTGAAGTTGCTCACTTGCTTCCGAATATAACGTCACTTTGTTTCGTTCTAATTCTTCATCGATAACTTTAATTGCGGTGACTGTATTGTTTTTATGCTGATCATAAAAAATAGTGACATAACTGTTGTCGAGATAAAACACATCATACTCACCATTACTAGCAAGTTGGTAGTTAAAAGTACTATATCGTATCACCGTTTCAGGAGTTCCAAGCTGATCCTGAACCAACTGCATAGGGCTACCTAATCTCACTTTCGTAGAAGAGGCAATCAAGTCCTGATTTGTATATAAACCACGAACAATATCATCTTCATCATAAGCCACCATGATAAAATTCCCATAGTTTTCATGATACGTATCCCAGCTAACACCATATTCATTTACCGTGCTTCGCTTCGGACCTCTGCCAGTAATCTGCTCCACATCCGCTCTTGAACTCCCAAGTTCTATATTATGGATGGAAAACAATTGTTCACTAGGCTCCGCCAATTCGGGTGCTACGATCTCTTCTTCTGTATCATCTGATTCTATCCCTGGACTGTCGGAAGGATCAAGTAAAGTAGAGAGTTTCTGAACTATCTCATCCATCATTGCATGAAACGCTGGATCTTCTTTCACCTGATCCACCTTAGAACGAACCGAATCTATGATAGCCGCAGGATCAAGTTCCTGAACCGGCTCTTCCCAGATCGGCTTTGAAACATAACCAACAAACACAATTAGAATTAATAAAAGAAACCGTTTCACAACCACACCCTCCTTTTTACAATACATATTCTATTTATTGACGGAAATCTACCAATTTAACCATACGTGGGAAGCAGTGGGGACGGTTCTCACTGCTTCCTTCTCTTTTCAAGTTAATGCTTAAATATACATAGTACCAAGACTACAAAAATAACTAAAGAAATCCATCCTCTTTCTCCTATCTATCAACTTTATAATTCTATAAAATTTGCGTTTATGGTACAATTTCACTAAAAAATACTATTAGGAGTACATTATGGAAATTTACCATGAACAATCAGAGTTTAATACAGTACTTAAATTTATTAAAAAGTACAGGTATCTGCTTTTTATTTTTGCTGTCTTTTTTATCATGCTAGAAAGATATGTAAATGAAGGCAGAAATCTAATAATTATTTATACCGTTGTTATAATTATACTTGGTGTTATTTATCAAAGTAAGCTAGTTTTACTTCTTCAAAGCGGTCTTATAACGTTAACCGGTTATTTAATATCGCCATTGAGCATTCCATTTGACATGTTTTTTTTCATCTTATGGTTTGCCTATTTTATGATAGGATTAGCGATATCTCTACTGATATCTAATTACACCATAAAATATAATTCATCCATTGAATTAACGAAAACGCTAGCTAATTTGCTTGATTCACGCGATCCTTATACTGCAACTCATTCAGAAAATGTAGCAAACTATTCAAGAATAATTGCAAAAAAAATGAAGTTAACAAAGAACTTACAAGAAGCTATTTATGTTGGTGGGTTATTACATGACATTGGCAAAATAGTTATTCCCGAGCAAGTGCTAAACAAACCTGATAGACTAACAGATGAGGAATTTTCTATTATTAAACAGCATCCCCAGATTGGTTATAGTACTTTAAAACATATCAAACCATTTCAGCAAAGCGGAATCTTGGATATGGTTTTATACCATCACGAAAGATACGATGGAAAAGGGTATCCTAAAGGGTTAAATGGATCAGAAATTCCTTTAGTAGCAAGAATAATGGCCGTTGCCGATGCGTTTGATGCGATGACGTCCAAACGAGTGTATAGAGAAGCACGAGATATCGAAAAGGTGATTACTGAAATGGAAGAAAAGAAAGGAAGCCAATTTGATCCAGAAATTATTACTATTTTCCTAGAATATATTAATAAAAACAAAGAGATATTTTTAAATAATACACAAGAGAAGTCAATAGCACAGTATGCTGTTACAGAACAGAAAGATACAGTATAAGAAGCAGTGGGAACGGTTCAAACCGCCCCCACTGCTTGCCTAGTTATTCTTCGCAAAGCCTGTATAAATGAAAATCGCATCTCTTAGAAATTCTGTCATCCCGGGCTTCTTCTCATAATATTTCTTAAACCGTTCATCATCTACATACATTTGCGCAAGACCTGCATGGGCATCCTTGTTGTACTCATCCCAGTAATACATAAGCCACACCTTATGCAGTTGTGCTACTTTTTGCGCAATATCACTTGATGGATCGCCAGATTGAAATGCTTCCTCCAGAGTATCCTGAACTTCCACGGCAAGACGGCTCACCTCATCATGGTCTTCTTTTTTCATCTTCTTTAGTTTTTCATTCGACCGATCCACCACTTCATCGCCGTATTTTTCTCGAATTTCCTTACCGTATTTCACCTCGTTGTCATCAATCAGTTGCTGCTTAAAACCTTCAAATTTCTCTTTATCCGTCATTTTCCTTATCCCCTCCATGGTATCAATTGTTCTTCCTATATTGTCAATCAGCACATCGAGCTGCTTCCTTTTTCCAAGAAGTTGTTCCCGATGTTCCTTTAAAACTTTGGTCTCGTCATAAGAAGGAGAGGTAATGATTTTTTTAATCTCCTCCAGACTTACTCCTAACTCTTTGAAAAATAAGATTTGCTGTAACCTATCCACTTCCGTCTGACCATATATTCGATATCCTGACGAGTTCATTCTTGCTGGCTTGAGAATCTCTATTTCATCATAATATCGAAGTGTTCTCGTACTGACTCCTGCCATCTGTGCTAACTTTTGTATGGTATATTCCATTTTCTCACCTCCTGATACTATCACTCTACACCTTAACGCATGCGTGAAGGTCAACTGTTATTTTCATATTTTAATTTCAATTGTAATATAGCCCATTACCACCACTAATTATCGGTATGATTTTCACCTACTTCGGATAGCGACATGCACCTAAACTATTTCAAGAAGGAAGCAGCAAGAACCGTCCCCACTGCTTCCCCGTTGCAGCGAGCCGATGGAATATTCCCTTCTTGAAAAAATGTGTAAGTAATCAGCCTCTTTGTGTGGAAAGAACAGAGAAGATTAGTTTTTCTAGACAGAAACACAATCAACTTCTTTATTACATAATATGATATTGAAGAAAAGGATAACTAATCCTTGAAATTTCCTTTGGAGGTGTATTTATATGACACACGCACACGGTGGATTTGCAGGTGGCTTCGCGTTTATCCTAGTAATCTTCATCCTACTAGTAATTATTGGTGCTACAGTAGTTGGCACTGGTGGATACGGAGCTTACTAATTAATTGTAAAATCAACCCTACAGAGAAACCAAGAGTTTCTCTGTAGGGTTTTTTCATTTCATAGTGCGCTGTCACTACTCAAATTTTGTCTGAATGATCTCGACATATTTCCAGTGGGGCCTAGACACCTAAACCACCGGTAGCTTTATCACAAACGTACTTCCTTTCCCCACTGTGCTTTCTACCCAGATCTCTCCTTCGTGTGCTTCTATGATGGATCGGGCGATGGCGAGGCCAAGTCCTGTTCCACCGTGCTCAAGCGACCTGGATTTTTCTACCCGGTAAAAACGTTCAAACACATTCGGAAGATCTTCCTCTGCGATACCATCCCCATTATCTCTCATATGAATTTCCAAGACCCTCTCCCCATCATAAGGAACAAAGGAGACCTCCACTTCCGTAGCACCATATCGAACTGCATTATCCAATAGGTTGGTCATTACCTGTTCCATTCGTTTCTGGTCAATGTGAAGGACGACATCTGGAATCGGCCTTGTCACGAGTAACTCTCCCTGCTTTTGTTTCACATCCACCTCTGAATCTCGCAATATATTCGTGAAATAGTCCTGACTGCTCACAAGCTGCTTCTCCATCACAAGCTGGTCCAATTCCATTTTTGAAAACTCAAACAGATCATCAATTAACCGATTTAGTTGCTCTGTTTTGGACAAGATCACATTCAAATACCGCTGTTTCATCTCTTCATTTTGCACAATACCATCATTCAACCCTTCCACATACCCCTTGATAGACTGAAGTGGCGTTCTCAAATCGTGCGAAATCGTCGCGATTAATTCCTTTCGATTGTTTTCATAAAGCCGCTGCTTCGCAAAGGATTGCTTCAAATGCTCTCTCATCGTATCAAAACCTTCAATAAATCTCCCTATCTCATCTTTCCGCCGATAGGGAATCTCATAATTCAAGTTTCCTTCCCTCATTTCTTCTGTTGCCGTGTACATTTCCTTCAGAGGATGTAAGATTGTTTTCGAAATGTAGATCGTCCAACCAACAATTAAGATAAGGAGCACAAGAAGCCCACTACTAATACTAATCACAATGACAGAAAGGATCTTATTATAGGTAAGTTCAGAGGATAAATCCAAAGAATCCGACTTGATTTCCAGATTGAGAACCTCCCCGCCGAGCGTCTGCACCTGAGAACGTCGCATCGTAAACAAACTTTGATCACGTTCCTCCCCCTCTACATAATCCGTCGATTGAAATAAGACTTCATCATCCAGCGAGGAGATAATCAGCTCCAAGTGATAAGGCTCTAAGAGCAACTTCATTTCGAGGTAAAACTGCTCCTCATCCCCCTTCTCCAACACATCATAATGACGCAACACCGCTACCGAAATCTCAGAAAGCGCCCGATCAATTCTCTCATTATGTTCACCCTCCAGTTCCTCTAGTTGATAGGAAAAAAAGGACAGCACTCCAAAAAACGATACAATCGGCAGAATAATAATAGACAGAAACGCAAGTATTAATCTAGGTCGCAGCTTCATTACAACGAACTCCCAACAAATTTATATCCAACTCCCCAAACCGTAACTATGAACTTCGGTTGAGAAGGAGTCTCTTCAATCTTCTCTCGTATCTTTCTTATATACACAGTCACCGCATTCATATCTCCATAGCTATCATAACCCCAAATCCGATCAAACAACTGCTCCTTGGAAAACACCTGTCCTTTATTTTTCGCCATAAAATAAAGTAATTGAAATTCCTTTGCCGACAGCTCCACCTTTCTCCCAGACACAGTGACATTGTAGCCCTTTGCATCGATCTTTAAATTCTCCTCCGTTATCATATCTTCTGTTTCCACTGACTTCGACACAGAAAAATCATGAAATCTTCTCAGCTGCGCTTTCATACGAGCTACCAACTCACCAGGACTAAATGGCTTTGCAATATAATCATCCGCACCAATCCCAAGTCCAATAATTTTATCTGTTTCACTCTTCTTCGCACTCATCATAATAATGGGAACATGAGACACTCCCCTGATTTCCCGGCACACATCAATTCCTGACTTTTTCGGAAGCATCACATCTAATACCACCAAGGCCGGCTGCCTATTAGTAAACTCCTGCAATCCCTCTTCCCCATCTTGAGCTAGAACAACTTCATACCCATGAACAAGCAAATAATCTCTGACTAGCTCCCCTATTTCCTTTTCATCTTCTATGATGAGAATCGTATTATTCCTCATTTTTTTCCCCACTTCCTCCTTAAGATCTCCACCTTATTTATCACGAACTTAATCTCTCCTTCTAGTATGCCTCAGGAAAAACAAAGAAGACCTAGCATAACTAGGCTTCTTTATGAATCATTTAGGCTGTTACGTCTCGTTTGTGGAAGATAACCCATGAAATTGCGTGGAAGCAAACAAAGTAAACGAGGAGAACGGTAAGGGAAAACGCCATTGTCATCCCTTCCACTATGGGCACTCCACTAATATATTGATTCAAGTTCGTGTTGGCAAAAAGAATATATTTCACCCAGTCATATTGACTTAATAACATCACGAGCTGCTGTCCCGTAAATAGAAGAAACAGAGATAAACCAATCGCCAAAGAGCTGCTTCGGAAAACGGTGGAAATCATAAAGGCAAAGGTCACCATCATAATCATATCCGCACTATTAAACCCATACAAAGTAAAAATGTGAAGCAACATGTTACGCTCCATCACTTCTCCTCCTTGATAAACGAGATAAGGAAAGTCCATCCCAGAGAAACCAAATAACAACCCTCCTACCACAAACGAAGAAACAAGAATCGTCACTAACATCAGAAGGGCGAAGAGGAATGTGGCAATATACTTGGAAAGCAAGATTTTATAACGTTTTACTGGTCGAATGAGCAAAAGCTTGATCGTACCTGTGGAAAACTCTGTTGCAACGATTCCTGCCGCTATAACAATTACAAAAACAGACGCGATGGCAGTAAAGTCAGGAGAAGAAATCATAAATCCCCAAACAGTCTCCGACTCCACAGGGGGAATATTATTCTCCAGACGATACTCGTTGATGACAACTTGCTCTCGCAGAGGTCTCGTAGCATTACTCCCTACCATTGGCATATTCTCAAATTCACTGATTTGCTCTGCAAGCTGAGCATTCTCTAGTTGAAGCTGTTGCTGCCAGTTGTCTGACGTATCCTGACTTAATAGAAACTTCGAAACCATCCCCCCGATAAGAACAATGAGAATAATCACCCCTATCATAATCCACGTTCCTACCCGTTTATATATTTTCATATTCTCATTCTGAATGAGCCGAATCATTTGATACATGCAGTTCCCCTCCTGTGATCTCCAGAAATTTATCTTCCAGTGTCTTTTGTTCCCCACTAATCCCTGTGATCGTGAAATCATGATTTACAAACAACTTCGTATATTGTGTAATCTTCTCTTCCTTTGTCGTAATCACTAGACTATGACCTTTTATCGTTGCCTGTACGTTTGGATAGTTTTCTCTGAAAAATAGGAGTGCTTTTTCTAACGGCGCTACCTTAAACTCGACCAACATCTGCTGATTTTTATCCACAAGATTATTCACCTTGTCCACACTAACAAGCTTCCCATGATGAATAATGCCAATTCGATCACACATCAACTGCATTTCGGACAAAAGATGACTAGAAACAAATACAGCAATGTTTTCTTCCGCAGCAATCTTTCGAAGATACATCCGAATCTCCCGAATTCCAGCAGGATCCAGCCCATTCGTCGGTTCATCCAGGATCAATAATGTTGGCGAGTGAAGCAGCGCTTGGGCCAATCCCAACCGTTGTCGCATTCCAAGCGAATACGTCTTCACCTTTTCATGAATTCTATCTTTCAAACCAACTAATTGAACAATTTCATCTATCCGTCCTTTTGGAATCACCGGAACCATGCGCGCATAATGAATCAAGTTATCATACCCAGACATAAACTTGTACATTTCAGGATTCTCAATAATTCCACCAATATTAGCAATTGCCTTCTCAAAATTCTTTCTCACAGAATGCCCATTGATGATCACTTCGCCTTCCGTGATACTCATGAGACCAACCATCATTCGAATCGTCGTCGTTTTCCCCGCTCCATTCGGCCCAAGAAACCCAAACACCTCCCCAGCATACAAGTCCAAGGAAATTCCGTGAATAATTGTCGTCCTACCAATCGTTTTTTTTAGATCCCTTATTTGTAAAACAAGGTTCTTCTCACTTCTCTTTGGCGTCCGTTTCTCCATAACACCGTACCCCCTCGTTATTTCTACTCTTAGTATGACCTCCATTACATAAAAACAAATTATAAAGATATTAAAAAAGTATTAAAAGAGGATGTTCAAAAAGTCCGGTAATGCATTAAAGTTTTAACGTACTGGTGGCACCTTAAGGTTAGAAGTAAACAGAAGTATCTCATCTTTCAGGACACCATAATGAGAAAATATCTTCTTGCTTTTTCCATCAAACTTATTTATAATTCCAATAATATAAAATCAAATTCTGCGAAAAAGAGAGTAGTTATGATAATTGTCTGAAGCGAGTTAGGGATGGTGAAAGCCTAATAGACAACACATAATGAAGCGCACTTTGGAGAAACATCCTGAAATCATAGTAGGGAATAGTCGGGTAATGCCCGTTATCAATTTTCAAGAAGGTTTATTTTTTGAACAATAAGAGTGGTACCGCGGGTAATCTCGTCTCTAGCTTAGAGACGGGATTTTTTTGTTTTCAAAAAAAAAAGAAAGGTAAGTGGAAGAAATGGAACTCACGAAGGATTACGCGAAAGAAATTGCTTTTCATTTAGATGGAAAACTAGATTGGAATGAAGTGCTACAATTCATCGAAAAACCGAAATATGAGGAACAAGGAGATCTGGCTTTCCCTTGTTTTGTCCTTGCTAAGACGTTAAAAAAATCGCCAAACAGTATAGCATCCGATTTAGCAGAAAAGCTAGATCATCCACTTTTTGAAAAGGTAGTAGCCGATGGACCTTATGTGAATTGCTTTCTCAACAAAAAATACGTTAGTAAAAAATTTATAAAGTCCATCCTTCAAGCTGGGGAGAGCTATGGCTCACTTGATATGGGGAATGGCCAAAATATCGTGGTAGACTTTTCCTCACCGAATATTGCCAAACCTTTTTCAATGGGGCATCTTAGGTCCACTGTCATAGGGAATTCCCTAGCCAATATTGTGGAAAAGTGTGGATATAAAGCCCTTAGAATCAACCATCTTGGCGATTGGGGCACTCAATTTGGCAAGCTAATCGTGGCCTATAAACGTTGGGGGAACGAGGATAGTGTTAGACAGAATACTATCAAGGAATTATTAGATCTTTATGTGAAATTCCATGTAGAAGCTGAAACCCATCCCATTTTAGAGGATGATGCAAGGCTCTGGTTTAAAAAACTAGAAGATGGTGATAAAGAAGCTTATGACCTTTGGAAATGGTTTCGAGACGAATCACTCAAGGAGTTCTCGAAAATATACGAGTTGTTAGATGTACACTTTGATTCCTTTCAGGGCGAAGCATTTTATAACGACAAAATGGGGGAGACAATGGACACCATACAAAAACTTGAATTGCTCACCCAATCAGATGGTGCAAATGTGGTTGATTTAAAGGAATTTGATGTACCTCCTTGTTTAATACAAAAATCGGATGGCGCTACCCTCTATGCAACAAGAGATCTGACCGCCGCAATCTATCGACATAATCAATATAACTTTGAGAAAACTTTGTACATCGTTGGACACGAGCAGAGCTTGCACTTCAAACAGGTTTTTCTGGTTCTTGAAAAAATGGGCTACGAATGGGCAAAAGGACTGGTTCATATTCCTTTTGGCTTCATCTTAAAAGATGGGAAAAAGATGTCCACAAGAAAAGGAAAAGTTGTTTTACTAGAAGAAGTGATAAAGGAAGCAATGGAGCTAGCGCAAAGTAATATTGATATGAAAAACCCTGACCTCGAAAAGAAAGAAGAAGTTGCAAAGATGGTAGGAGTAGGAGCGATTATTTTCCACGACCTGAAAAACGAAAGACAAAACAATGTAGAATTCTCGCTAGAAGAGATGCTACGTTTCGAGGGAACGACAGGACCATACGTCCAATATACACACGCAAGAGGATGTTCCATCCTTAGAAAAGCGAGTGTTGATGTTAGCTCGTTGAAAATCAGCGGATTAGATGACCAATATAGCTGGCCGGTGATCAAATCACTGATGGAGTTCCCCAATGTCGTGAAAAAAAGCTTCACTCAAACTGAACCATCGCACATTGCGAAATATCTAATCGGTCTAAGCCAAGACTTCAACAAATACTACACTAACGTAAAAATCCTATCTCCAGACGAGCAACAGGAAAGCAGATTAGCTTTGGTGAAAACTGTTACCTTCGTTTTAAAAGAAGGCTTACGACTTCTCGGAATAAAAGCACCGGATAAGATGTAGGAAACGGTATTCCCACTTGGTCCATAAAAGCTTTATTATCCGTGTTAAAAAGACCCAACACAGTAATAGGAAGAATAAAAAGAGGGCGTTCAAAAGATTCTTTATCCTTTTTGAGCCCCTCATTCATAGTTTTTCCTGATTACTCCAACAACTTGATTATCTAACTCTAGCTCTATTACTAAGTAATCATCATCTTTTCGAGTGGTGCTAGGCACCTAAACCTAGAATTTTCACTGATGCTTCTATTTTTCAATCTCTAGAAAACTAAACCCCTCCCGCATTCGTCAGGGAGGGGGAAAAGCTTAGCTATTCAAAAGTATTTAAACCTATTCCAGTTATCACCTATCTAGTAATCTTGATAGTTAATAATATACTCTAGTTTTTTTATCAAGCATTTCACCGTAGTTTAATATCCTATAATAAAAGAGATTAGTTGAGATATAACGATTACGCTACTCCTTTACTAGTATAAAAGTCTACTAAATTAGAGGACTTGTAATTTCCTTTAAGTCGTCTTGAAGGAAAGTTAAACCTGGTATTGTAAACGTTCCTGCATTAATAGCGAAGTGATTAATAATTAAATCAGGGTCACCTGGATGATCAACTCTTAATTCATAATGGAAGGGAGCTACATTAGTAGTAAAGATTCTAAGTGTATTTGGTGGAACGGTTACAGTCTGGTCACTTAATACAGTAGGAACTGCAGTGTTGTTCCAGTCAATGATCTGAAATCTAAGAGTTTTAGTATCTGAGCTAAGGTTAACTACTTCCATGTGAGCTGCCGTTTGGTCAACAGCTGTGTTTAAAACTCCTGTTGATAATATTTTGGGCTCTACTTTACCGTTGCCAGGTTTACCCTTTCTATCTTTTTTATCTAATATCGAAGACAGATTTACATTAACAACAGGATTTCCTACATTAGATATATTATCAAGATCCGTAAGTGATTGTGTTTGTTGTTGTTCTTGCCGCTGTTGTTGTTGTTTGATTCTTGATACATTCAATTCTATTAGACTCTGCAATAAAGAATTAAAATCATTATTAGCCATATTTGGCTCACTCCCTTTACTAGTTTTGTTAATTCTCTTTATACTATTCAATTATTCTATGCGAGTCTGTATGGTTGTCCGGTGTAAATTGCACATTTTTTACAAGCTAGAGTTAATAGAGAAAATGACTATTCAAATTATGTGAAAGTCTTATGTGTCACTCCGAATTCTTTAGTAGTAACCCCATTATCTAAACTTTTCTAAACACATAGTTTATACATAATGTCATATAAAGTTTTTCCACATTTCTCCTCCACCATTATTTTATTGTCATTAATATTCATAATGAATCCTACCTAACTCGCCCTTAATCTTTCACCTGTCACGATTATTTCTTAAAAATAACAGGACATAGCCTTAGTAGTAAGGTAAAAATATAGTAGTAAATATACATCTTCTTTTTTATTTAATTCCTAAAATAAGCTGCTGTTCCCAGCACAGTAAGCATTTGGGGACTTGTGTTCAGGCAGCTAGTAGATAGCACTTCCTCCCGACTTATGATAGTCTCAATTTATTACCGAAAGGGGAGTTACCTATGAGCATATCCGTTCCAGAAAGAACACTTCACGATGGTTTGACATTGCCGGTAATTGGTTTAGGTACATACGCACTGAAGGGAAATCAAGGGGTTAGTGCGATACAACACGCAATTGATTCTGTGGGGTATCGTCTATTAGATTCTGCTTATAACTACGAAAACGAAGGAACAGTGGGAGAAGCTGTTCGACGTTGCTCTGTAACAAGAGACGAATTGATCATCACTTCCAAATTACCTGGCCGTTATCACAACTATAATCTTGCTATCAGCACCATCGAAGAATCTTTGTACCGGGCGAACCTAGATTATTATGATCTCTACCTCATCCACTGGCCCAACCCTAATCAGGATCTATATGTAGAGGCTTGGCAAGCACTTATTGATGCGAAAAAACAAGGACTTATCCACTCCATCGGTGTTTGTAATTTCTTACCTCAACATATAGAGCGCCTTGTTCACGAAACAAGTGTGAAGCCAAGCATCAATCAAATAGAGTTGCATCCCTATTTTAATCAAGCATCCCAAAGAGAATGGCATGAACAACATCAAGTGGCAACCCAATCTTGGAGCCCATTAGTACGAGGAAACGACGTGTTACAACATAACGAACTTCTGCAGATCGGGAGTTCTCATAACAAAACCGTTTCCCAAGTAATCTTACGATGGCATTATCAACTAGGGGCTATTTCTATTCCGAAGTCCGCTACTCCCGAAAGACAACTGGAAAACATCTCGATCTTTGACTTTTCCCTTTCTCCATCGGAAATGAACAGTATCTCCGCGTTAACAAAGCCAGATGGAAGGATTCATAATCAAGACCCTGCGGTTTATGAGGAGTTTTAACTATTTCCGCATGAAATTAGGGGCCTTTTTGGAGAAGATTGGTTGATGACTCAGTTACAATAAAAAGGTGCCTGCCCCCAAATCGTTATAGTTTTAACGCACTGTGGGGGGCAGGCACAACAATTATAAGTTGCTATTAACCTAATAACGTGTGAATACTTTATTAATGTTCTCTTATATACTTTAATACATCAATTAAGTGATAAACTTCTAACCCTTCATCCTTGTATTGTTGATAGGAGTCATGGAGAAGTCCACCGTATATGATAATACTTTTGATTGATTTAGCTTTGCTTCTGTACAACCTTCCACCTCTACTTTCAATAAAATCTTTAACCTCTTGTGACAATTCATTAATTCGTTTTTCGCATATTTGCTGTTGAATAAACTCTTTTTCTTCATTTTTAAAATATAAGTTACCAAGTCCATAGCATGTCATCTTGTAAATATAGGTTTTTAGTAATGCATCTATTGAAATCTTATCAAATTTCTTTTGCTCAATCCCAAAGTATTCCTGATCTATCCTTGTGACTTCAACTTGTGGAGTGGTCATATACTCATAGTCAACTGGTGTTCCAAACACACCAGATGTATTAGGAGTGTTGATGTTTGTTAGAACATGACCATCCGATTCACGTCTAGCGAATAACTCTTCTTCTAAAACCAATGCTTCATACTCTGTTAATCCCTTTTCGACAAAACGCACATCACAATCAAATGCCTGTTTCACATCCATAAAAAAGCTGTTCTTATCTTGCTTATAACGATTGTTTTTTCCTTTACCTATATAAAAAACTCTACCATCTTCTTTAATATACCATTCATAAACATAATACACCCTTTCATCGCTAAGTCCTTCTTTGTCAGGAACATTCGTCATTCGTATTCCACTAGAACTAATTTCAATTCTCATCCTTACCACCCCTCTTCTACATTATCTAACACCTTTTTCATACACCAATAAATAGTCCAATAAAATGTTAAACTTTTGTAGTTCATATAAAATAACAGGAGAGCCCTCTCGTTTGTTAGGTGAACAAAAGGACTCTCTTTTAGTGAAGTTTTCGAGAGGATGAACCAAATTATTCTATTCTATATCTGCTAAGGAGTTGAGTTAGGAAATAGGCTAGAACTCCGATAACAATATCACTCATAAAAAGATGCAATTGTCTCAGTCCATCTCTTAATTCAAGGAATTCCATCCTTATTTCTATACTTGCAAAGCCGAATGCAAAGAAAGCAGATAAGACTAATAAATAAAGAAAGAAATTTTTCTGATGATTGGTGCAGTATTGGTACAATAATAAAAAACTCACTGGGAGTACAGATGCAGTCATATTTAAACTAGTGGGAAGTATTGGTGTTGAATAATAGTTATAAGCAAAATAACCGAGATTGGATAAGGCCAGTGCTGAATACGTCCATAACACATGCACCACGAATCCAAAAAATAACACTTCAAAAATCCTTTTTCTATCTACAGCAAAGACAAGAACAATTAGAGGAGTAATTAATAGTGAGGTAACCATCCAAAATTGCCACGTACCCATATGGGAGTATTGACTCCAATAAGAATGGATTGTCGTACTTAACTCCTCTTGCTTTTGGAATATTTGATCTATATATTGATTTCGATCCATAATACCTCAACTCCTGTAATTGGTTAATACTATAAGTTTTTGGAATTATTGCTTTAATTATTCATTGTTGTGAATAATGGTTCAAGAATTTGTATCTTTGTTTAAAGAAATCAAATAGGCGCATCTCATGGCGAATATCACCACAAGAAGCACCCCTACCCGAAATACCTGCATAACCAAACAGCAGAAATATCCTAGAGAAAATCACAACATCTTGCAAAAAAAATGAATGACTCATGCCGCTGCAAACCCTCTCGTTTCATATATCGCTCTACACAATAACCATCAAGAAGTCCGCTCAAAACTACACCAATAACACCACTCGTAATAGTGAGCACTCCCACATTATTATTGAATGGCGTTTTTTTAGCTATAAGACCTCCCCACGATTTTTCCCCAAGTGGTAGTACTTAAGTATTCAATTAAATAATAATTTTGAAATCAATGTATTAATTTAAGTAAGTTCCGTTTACAATATAAAAGAACGTGTGTTCTTATTTTTATATTAGTAAATTGAGGGTGATCATATGGAACTTGGAACATGTAATATTTGTAGAAGAACAGGAAGAAAAGTCAATTTAAAACCAATTGCTGGCAACCAGCTTTGCCCAGACTGTTACAAAAATATCAATTTAGGTTATATGTACTGGTATCGAAGAGGAACGTATAGAGTTGTTAAATTAATGGACTTTACAAACGGTGCGATTGTAGATATTCCAGAGGATAAAATGAACGAAGTTGAAGCTTATAGATTATTTATCGAACAGAACAAAGACAAAGTCTTTAGTCCTGCATATGAATATAAAAACAAATGATAAACTTTTTGTAAGTTACTTTATAAGCTACGCTGTTTCCGAGTATGGCAAACGGGAAACGGTTCTCATAATAAAAAAGTAATGAAATAATGTTCCAAACTAATAATTCCTGACTCTCAGTCCTAGTACTGGGAAGCAGGGAACTTCTTTCGAACCAGCATCGGTGTTAAACGTATAGTATATAACCATGAAAAAGAGCCTCGGTTCATTTATCGGAGAATGTCCGTAGACAAACTAAAACAAACTCTGGTCACAACAACTTTTACTACTTGGAGGCATCAGAACCATCCCTCACTCCCTTTCTATGATAAGATAGAACTAGGAAATATGTCTTATAGATGTTGATTTCCATCGTAGAGAATCTGATGTTTTTTAATAGGGGGTGGTGCAACTGGTTATAATCCTCAGCCTTATCAATTTGTTTCTATTATGTCTATTAAATTTAATCCGGTTCCACTTTTCAAAGCATGTGAACCGAGGAATTTTAATTTTTAGCACGATACTTTTTACACTTGTGAACGGTTACATTTACGGTGAATTCCATTTGCTATGGATGGCCTTATTGATACTACTTGCATCTTCCGTTAGCTATTCCTTTCTAGGAGCGTTTATTGCCACCGGATTGTCGATCATTCTTTTCTATTTTTACGGCATTCTTCTAGATGGATTGGAAGCGATTATTATCGCTAGTTATCTCCTCTTTTCAATAGTAGTAGCTAGTATTTTTCGCTACCTTGCTAAGAGTAGAAATCGATTCTATGATTGGCAGAAGCAATTTTATTTGCAATCTAAGAACCTCCACGTACTTCGTGAGGTTTCCCTTGCGCTACAAAGCACACTAAATATCGAGAAATTACTTCATATCTTTCTTACATCCATTACAGCAGGATATGGGCTAGGCTTTAACCGTGCTATGCTATTTTTACAGAACCAAGATGGCACGTTTACCGGAAAACTAGGCATCGGTCCGTTAACAGTGGAACAGGGGCATACTATCTGGGAAGATGTGGTCATTAATAAGTTCACCTTAAAAGACTTTATCCAGTTACAAGAAAAAGCAATCATTAACGACCATAAACTCAATCAAAAGATTCGTTCCTTCTCCTTTAACGTCAGTATAGAGAGTCCTTTATTACAGCAGATTGTAAAAAGGAAGGAAGCGTTTATTGTTGAAGAAAACAACGGAAGTGAAGATGCTATCATTTTGAGACTAAGAGAAACTTTCAAAGTTCGTCAACTTGCGATGATTCCTTTATTGAGTCGAGGTAAAACGATTGGAATATTAATGATAGATAACATCGTTAATCAAAAACCAATACACTATGAAGACGTAGATAACATTGTTCCACTAGCAACCCAAACAGCAATGGCCATAGAAAACGCAACCCTTTACGAGAAAACAGAAAACATGGCCATTACCGATGGTTTGACAGGTCTTCATAATAAACGGTTCATGGACCGGATGCTCCCTCACCTTTATGAGTCTGCTAAATCCAATCACGAAACCTTATCCGTCCTTGTGCTAGACTTGGATAGTTTCAAGGTATATAACGATACCCACGGGCATTTGTTGGGAAATGAAGTGTTAATCCAGTTAAGTAGCATCCTAAAAAAAGTGGTAGGAGCCGAGGATTTTGTATGCCGTTTTGGTGGCGAAGAATTTGTCATTTTGTTACCGAAAAAAACGTTACCTTCTGCCATGGATGTCGGAGAAGAAATTCGATTAGCCGTAAGAAATCATGCCTTCCCGAAGGCTGATAGCCAGCCTAAAGGCAGAATTACGGTAAGTATTGGCGTAGCTTGCTCAACGGATGACACCCCTTCGTCAATAGATTCCTTGCTTGACCGAGCAGATAAAGCATTATATAAAGCGAAAGAATTTGGAAAAGATCGAGTCTTCGCCCATGAAGAAGGGGTTGATGGAGAATGATTAATTTTATGATTAGTACTGCGGTTATCTTGTTCCTTCTCGCCATCGGAATACTATTCTCTAGTAGGCCTTTCATGTATGGAATATTGAGGTGGAAAACAGAAAGGAAGTTAAAAAAATTTCACGCCAATTTGAAGGACGTCCATTTTTCCTTCGAAGAAATTACGTATTTTGTTCCATTGCCTAACCGCACACCTTTGCTAGCGGAGGCAAGTATGGAGAATATTGTAACGGAACCTGATTTTGCCTCCTTTATCTTTCCTGAGATTAAAGGATTAAAGATTTATGTGCGGAAAAATAAGTTAGAGCAACTTATCGCTTATATCTCCATCGACCATTTCCGCTTACCATATATTGATAAATTACTGTATGAAAAAAAAATTAATGAACAAGAATACCTTGAAATGAGTGGATACATCCTCCTCCACCCTAATACAAAGAAAGCATTTATTGAAGAAATCTATCGGCAGATGAGAGTAAACACTGGGAACGATTCACAATGATTAGATAAACTTTGCTTATCGCCAAGTCCTTAATGGCGAAAGGCTTAGTTTTTCATATACTTTCCCTCGTACTTCACCTACTTCCTTCGTTTAACGACATAGCTGAAAAAAGTGCCTGACCTCTCGGCAGTAATGAATTACTGCACTGAGTGTCAGGCACTTTCTACATCAAAGTATATTTTTTCCTTACTTCCTATTTCCTCGAATCCAGACTACATCATAACCAACAAATTCCGTGCCGTCCTTTAGCTGTCCAGTGAGTTCTACCACAACAACATCATCATTCTTTACAGAGCCAATAGCTGTTACAAGCTCCTGTCTACTGAATTTGAGAACGAGATCATTTATTCCATCTGGACCATCCTCTGTGCCGTCCATACGATTTGGGGGATTGGAAATACCGCCTGTATATGGAGTTGCTACATCCTCAATAGCTCCACGTAACGGTTTGACCCCTTCCAAACGTAAAGTATCCATATTTATATCTGCCACATCAAAATCACTTACTCCCACGATGGCTACTGGCAGGACGCCATTGCTACGAACATTCAATGGATTTGGTACGGATCCAGGCAACACATCAATATAAGCAGGCACCACTGGTTCTTCCTCTTCTTGTAAAACTTCCATTCTAATACTATCGATAACAATAACTGAATTTCCTTCGGTTCGTAATTGAATAAAGGATTCTTCTGTTCCAACTTCCGATTCTATGATTATCTTACCTGGAGCTATCGTTGAAACCGTTTGTTGAAATATCTTCGATTCTGCCCCATGGATTGAAAAGTTATCATTAGATGTACCATTATCCACAAATACTTGGAACCGTCTTCCTGCGTTATTCGGATCTAATTCCGTATCTGCTACATTTATGATCATACGATATGGCTTACTTAGATCAAACACACCACCTGGAGTAAAGTCTTCTGTCGTATCAACAGCTTCTCTTGCTCCGATTGTAACTCTACCACCTCTAACAGTGAACTTGTCATCCTCTGCAGTGATAGTCCCTGCTCTTCTAAGGTACATTGCTGTTGTAGGGTCGTCTGGTAAAGATCTGTACTCAGGTGTAGTGATAGTACTTGGTGTAGCTCCTTGAAAATCATCTTCATAAATTACTTCATACTCCACTGGCACCTCTGGCTCTACTTCCCCATCAGGAGGTAACATTGTTGTACTTACATCGGAGAAAACAGCTGTATTATAATTATTTATGTTACTCGAATCTTTTGCAGCATCAACCGCCATACCAACATACACAACTTCTCCAAGGGCAATTGTTCTACTTCCTACAAATGTCCAATCTTCCCCGTCTGGAGATGCATAACCTGAAATCTGATTACCATTTCTAGTTAGTTTTAACCAATACGGTATATCCGTAGATAATAAGCTTGGTAATGTTAAATCAGGGTAATTTGCTTCGTTTAATGTAGCAATCGTTTGTCCGTCGCTTAATCGTGAAGATAGATTGATAGAATATGGAGTTCTAGACTCGATTCTATCCGATTTTATGACCGATGTACTCAACACTGCAGTTGCTGCATCAGGCTCTAGACTATTTCGAATCATAATACCCGAAATAGCATTATTATCTACTGGAGTAATAGAATTTATTTTTGCTACAAATTCTCCATCTCCCTTTAGCTCTTGGTAAGCAAAGTGGAAAGAGTCATTTCTTCCAGTAATTCTCCCAGCGCCTTTCACAGTGATAAAGTCATTTTCATCCACACTAGTGCTCCCTTGAATGCCTACATCCCCTACATCCGTAGACGTCCAAACATCACTATTTAGTGGACTATTCACATGAATAGGTGCTGATGTTGATTGTGTTTGGTTCCCATTCTTATCAGTCACCTTTATACTAATAAAATGTGTTCCATCAGGAGCATTTTCCCAAGTAAAGTGAAATGGTTCAGTTGTAGTCTCACCTATTTTTACATCTCCGTTAAAAATCTCAACCTTCTCTATTCCATTAGCACTTGATGCAACTCCTTGAATTTCTATATCTTGCCCCACTTCATGCAATGAATTTAACGTTGGACTCGCTATTTCTGCTACTGGATTATCAGCTAAGTGATCCATATCTACTAGTGAGTTCAGGTAAATTTCAAGATTAGAATAACCACTTTCCGTAATTGTTTTACCGTCTACTGGATCAAATGGATCTAATCCATTTGCTATTTCCCATTCATCTGGTATTCCATCCCCATCCGAATCTAATGCTGCAGGTAATGATTGTAACTCAGGATAGCCTCCAACCTCATATTCATCATTGATAAAACGACCAGTTCCATTGATAATGTCATAGATAACTCTAGCATCTACTGCATCTCTTCTTGGTAGAGTTGCCCCTGCTTTTTGAAGTACATTATGATAAGCCTCTTCCGCTGGTTTTGGTTCCATTAATCTTCTTACTGGGAAAGGAATTGGCTCTGTCCTTATCGTAGCATCTGCTGCAATTTTTAATACACCTTTCGAATTATCAGCAGTAACATCTGGCGCACCATGCATATAATTCCCATCTACATACCAAGAGCTAGGACTTCCAAATACTCCTGGATTAACAATTGTTCTTCTTAAATCTGCTTTCGTTGCAGGACCTGGTTTCATATAGTTATTGATGATGTTTACATCAGAAAAGTTCCCACCGTAAATGGAGAAGAATCCCCAATTGTAAATAACATTATTGTTCATATCAACAGAAGTCTGACCAGGGGTAGAACCCCCTACTCTTGGGTTTCTACTAGTGTGAGTAGCAATGATATTATTATGGTACGTTGCGTTTTTTCCGCCCCATATACCACCATAACCATGTCTCCCTTTTTCATGCCCAGACATTGTTAAGCTTTCACTTATAATACTCCATTGAACGGTGATATTTTCACTTCGATAAATCGATAATGTTTCATCCGTTGCCCAGCTAGTGGAAACATGGTCAAGAATAATATCCTTCATGTCCACTCCATCAATTGCATCTGGCTCGTCATCCTTATATGTAATACCAGGTCGGAATCTCATATATCGGATGATTACGTTCTCAGATCCACTAATATTGAGGCCATGATGCGCTACAGTTATTCCATCTCCTGGTGCCGTCTGTCCAGCGATGGTAACATTTTTCACTCTAGCTCGAAGTTCATCCTTTAAGAAGATATTGCCTGAAACAGCAAATACAATCGTACGATTATCACCACTTAATGCATGCCTTAAAGAACCTTCAATTGGGGCTTCTCCTGGGCCGTAATCCTCCAATGTCGTGACAGTGTACACATCATGTCCTCTACCACCAGAAGTAAACTTGCCTCCACCTTCTGCTCCTGGAAAGGCTGGTATTTTATCAGGATATTCTTCCACATAGATAGACACCACGTCAGAAATTGTACTACCTTTTGCATTATTAGATTCAACTACGAAGTAATACATCCCATCTCTTACTACATCGACTCTAGCGTATCGTAAAACAAGCTCTGTTGCTCCAACAATAGGTTCAAAAGGACCGTTTGGATCTGTTGCCATCTTTACTGTATAAGAAGCAGCTGCATCTGCTGCGTCCCAGTCTAGAAAAATCGATAAATCATCCGTACTAATTGAAACATTCTCTACCTTTCCTGGTGGGGTATCAGGATTAACTAACGGGTCATCTATCCCCTCATAGACTTTTAAATTGTCAAAGTAACTTGATATTGCTGGAGTAGCTGGTGCCATTGTAAGAACTCGATCTACTCCAGTTGCATTAAGAAATCTCCAATTATACGTCGGTTTTAAAACATTGTTTATAATAGGAGTAGCTTGTTGATTTTCTGGATCTACTAATAACCTTATGTTATACCAGGTGTTTAATTGAAAATCATCAACAAGAATTTCGTGCCCACCTGGTATAGAGTATCCAAGAATATTTTTCCCATCAATGGTCCTTAATTCAATTTCAGCTGCTACCGTACTACCATCCAGAAGCCTCATAACCTTTGTAGCATGTCCAAAACGCTCTGCCATAAAGTCTAGCTCAACAGTGAAGGGCTCTGTTTGTCTAGGAATATCCTTCATTACCGCTACCGCAGAATCCCCTAGATCTTCAACGAAGATAACGTTATCGTGTTCTCCTAATGGGTCTTCCATTACCCTAGGTACACTTTTTATTGTTTCATCTCTATTCCAAGCATTTAGTACACTATAGTTATCAGATTGTGGAAAATCCTCCACTGCTGTACCTGGAACCTTATCTTCAAAGTCATCGTTTACTATGTAAACACGTTCTTGATCTTGATCTAAATTTTCAACAACAGCGAGAACTGATAGATTCATAGTCGATAGAAACATGAGTATGGATAAAAATATAATAGATAGCTTCTTTTTCATAATTCCCTCCTATTTTTACAGTGAATTTTGGATACGCTTACAAAAATACGGATACCATTTGGATCTACTAGTAACCTCCTTATCTAGTTATTAGGAAAATTCAAGTTGAATCCTACCTAATGAACTTCTTATTAAAACTTAATATCTAAAGTTTAAAGAATCTTCCGATGGAAATCCTTATAGTTTTATGCTCTCTTCTTGTTAAATTTGCTTTTCTTGACATATATTTATTTGCTTTCTATATTAGATAAACTTGGCTTATCACCAAGTCCTTAATGGCGAAAGCCTTAGTTTATTTTATACTTTAGTCCTTGAGCAAAGTTAAACTTAAAGTACGAATAAATCCCGTGAAATTACTCACGGGATTTTGATTCATATAGTTTTTGAAGTATTTCTAAATCTTTGTGGAGAAGTTCCGGTTACTTTTTTAAAGGTTTTATTAAAGTGAGCTATTTGAGAAAAACCAACCGTTGCAGCAATTTCAATTATTTTATCATTAGTATCCTGTAATAGCTTTTGTGATTCTCTTATTCTTACAAGTTGTATATATTCACTAATATTTAATCCAGTAACCTTCTTGAACGTTCTACTTAAATACCCTTGACTTATATAATATTCACTTGAAAGTTTACTGAGAGTTAAATTGTCATGGTAATTACTTGATATATAGGTAGCAATATCTAACATTTTTTGCTCTATTGGATTACCTACATATTCTTTCTCCATTCTTTCATTTTGATTATGTCTCAGAATCCTTATTAAAAGCATGAATAGTAACGATTTAATATATAGTTTACAATTCGCTTGCTTTTCCTCACATTCCTTAAGTATTTCTTTTAGAATCATTTCGATCTGAATTTGCTCTTTTATCGTGAAAGAAACTTTAGTCGGGATCATTTTCATCTTTGCTAAATCAAAGTTCTCTTGCTTTGAAAGTTCTTCTATAAAATCTTGTTTGAAATGGAGAAGAATTCGTTCAGCTTCCATATTTTCCACACTAGAAGTTTTATGAACATCAAACGGATTAATAATTACCATATCTCCTTTTCCAGCACTAAACAGCTTATTGTTTACAAAAAAAAGCTTTTCTCCTCTTAACAAATAGTAGATTTCGAAAGCATTATGAAAGTGCGTTTTTTTCATTTCAAAATATCTCTTTTCATTCACATACCGGATTCTAAACCTTTCATTTTCTAAATCATACTTTTTAAGTGTAAGTTGATTCATGGACACTAGCTCCTTATTTTTGCAGATAAGTCTAGAGAAAAATTTAGAAATCTAAAAGTATCTTTTAAAATATAATACCGTCGCCTTTTTCTACGCTATAAATAAGAGTAGGTTATTTAACGTTTCATGCATTAGAGGAACCTACTAAATGGTCCTTTTTGAAACTTAACTTATTGAAATTATACCAGACGTTTCTCTTAAAATAAGCGCTTTCATATAGGGTTTTCCTTGTTATCGCTAAAATAGGTGGTTATCCCTATTAATAATTAGTACATTCTATTCACCCTACCTCCATCGATGTTCTATCACCATTTTAAATACGGACTAATGACCTAAACCCTCATTGGAGACAAAAATCTCCCTACTCCCCCTAGTTTAAGGTTCGCATTGTTTTCCTTAAAGCTTACTCTGTAAGTGTCGTGAAGGTAGGATTTACCATAGTGATATATCCATGAGCAAAAAGACATAGGGTTAGGTTCACTGTTCCTATTAACAAAAACACAGGGACACATTGCCGGTTCCCTTGTTCCTCGAAAATTTAATAATCTCAACTTTATAAAGGATATTAATACACAAATGGAGTATATAAGATGCAAAGTAACCATACTGAATTAGTTTATTGAAATATATTTAGCTAATTTTTTTAAATATGTCGATTTTGGATATAGTGTTTCGTCGTCCTAGTAGAAGCAGCGATAATATGTGAATATTGGATGCTATCTAACTTTAAAATTAATGCTAAGACAAAGGAGGAAAAATGATGTATTCAGTTACATCGAAAGACGGATCAAAAATAGCTTATGACAAAGTCGGCAATGGGCCTAGCCTCATATTGATCGGAGGTGCATTTAGTTACAGGAAATTCCCACAGCAAGTTGAGTTGGCATCCCTGTTGTCGGAGTACTTTACGGTTTACAACTATGACAGACGCGGCCGAGGAGATAGTGGAGATACTCCACCATATGACGTCGCAAGGGAAATAGAAGATCTTCAAGCATTGATTGATGAAGCAGGTGGGTCTGCTTATGTATGGGGATTGTCCTCGGGAGCTGCTCTAGCACTAAGGGCAGTAGAGAAGGGAGCAAACATTACTAAACTAGCTCTACACGAACCACCTTTCGTGGTAAAGGAAGAAGATCGTAAGCCACCAAAGGACTTTATGGAACATACTACTAACTTGATTTTTCATAATGAACGGAGCGCAGCCATAAAGTTCTTCATGACAAAAGGGATGGGAGCTCCTTCCTTTGTTGTTAGCATGATGAGGTTCATGCCAGGAGTATGGTCTAATCTGATGGAAGTTGCGCATACACTTCCCTATGATGCTGCATTGTTGGATGGATATATGGAAGGAAAGATGTTGCCTGCTGAATGGAAAAACAGTGTCAAGGTTCCAACACTCGTGATAGAAGGAACAGAGAGCCCTGCTTCCTTACGCAATAGTGCTCGTGCCCTAGCAGAGGTTCTACCTAATGCTCTACTGTTGAGTAAAAAGGGTCTCGGTCACACAAAGAAATTGGATACGAAAAGAATATCACCGGAGCTTACATCCTTCTTTTTGACGAATCACTAAAAATATCATTCGTATTACCATCACTATAATCAACACGTACTCGTTAAATAAATAGAAGCTTACTTACTACTATAAGGGAAGCTTCACCACAAAATGGGAGGTAGTTATTTATGAGATTTATGATGATAGTCAAAGCGTCAACGGATTCAGAGGCTGGAAAAATGCCTAGCTCGGAGCTGATTGAAGCGATGCAGAAGTATAACGAAGAGTTGGTAAAAGCAGGTGTTCTACTAGCTGGTGATGGACTTCAGCCTACCAAGACTGGTATAAGGATTTCCTATCCAGAACCGGGTGGTAAACCTAACATTGTGGACGGTCCATTTACGGAGACAAAAGAAATAATTGCAGGGTATACATTGATTGAGGTTTCCTCTAGAGAAGAAGCCATTGAATGGGCATTACGTATGCCAGATCCACATGGATTTGGAGAGGGGCAGATTGAGCTTCGCCAAGTATTTGAGGCGGAGGACTTGACAGATAACCCAGAATTACTGGAAAAAGAAGCTGCACTTCGAGAGGAGCTTAAGAAGGCGTGAGTTTCCCCATAACACATCGAGCAATGGAAGCGATTTGGAGAATCGAGTCTCCAAAGCTCATCGCAAGACTAACTCGAATGGTTAGAGATGTGAGTCTTGCGGAGGACCTTGCACAAGATGCATTAGTGATCGCTCTTGAAAAATGGGAACAAGTTGGGGTACCAGAGAACCCTGGTGCATGGCTGATGACGACCGCTAAACGTCGTGCCATTGACCTGTTACGCAGAAACAAGGTACAAGATCAAAAATATGGAGATATTGCGAGAAATGCGGATTTATTTACGATGGAAGATATAGAGGTTCTAAATGAGGAGATCGATGACGATCTCCTTCGTCTGATTTTCATGACATGCCATCCAGTATTATCACACGATGCAAGAGTTTCCTTAACTCTGCGACTAGTGTGCGGACTTACTACGGAGGAAATTGCGCGTGCTTTTCTCGTCGCGGAATCCACGATTGCTCAACGAATTGTTCGTGCGAAAAAAACATTAAACGAAAAAAAAGTACCTTTTGAGGTTCCTGATGGAGAGGAACTTACGAATCGTTTATCTACAGTTCTTGAAGTGATTTACCTTATGTTTAATGAAGGCTATACTGCAACCTCTGGTAACCAATGGATCCGTCCTTTTCTTTGCCGAGAAGCACTAAGGTTAGGTCGTGTTCTAGCCGAAATAGCATCGAACGAACCGGAAGTACATGGACTTGTATCCCTAATGGAAATTCAGTTTTCAAGGTTTCAAACACGAGTTACTTCAAATGGAGAACCTGTGCTTCTTTTAGACCAAAAAAGGGGGCAGTGGGATCAATTATTGATTAGACGTGGCTTAGCCGCATTAGAGCGTAGCAAAAAGCTTGGTCGTTCTCTTGGCCCCTATGCATTGCAGGCATCCATCTCCGCTTGCCATGCTCAGGCACCGACTGCAGAAGAGACAGATTGGCCACGAATTGCTGCTCTTTACGAAGCTCTTTCAAGAGTAATGCCTTCTCCCATCGTGGAATTAAACAAAGCAGTAGCTATTTCTATGGCATTTGGCCCCGATTTTGGTATCCAAGTTGTCGATGCACTATCTTCTGATCCGACTTTAAAAAGATATCATCTTTTGCCAAGTTTCCGCGGGGATCTTCTAGTGAAGCTAGGCAGGTATGATGAGGCTCGCAATGAGTTTGAACGCGCTGCTTCACTAACCAAAAATGAACGTGAAAGGACCCTTTTGCAAAATCGAGCATTGAAATGCGATTTATCTAGATAAAGGCAAAAATAAGTGCCTAAAAAAAAGCCTGCCCCCCCAATGCGGTAAAGAGCCCACCTATAATTAAATCAAGAAACGTAGTTGCTTGGCTGACATAGTAGACTGGGAGTAGTAACGCAAGAAAGCATACTAAGAAGATTAGCCTTGCACCATATCGGTTGGCCCAGTATCCTAACGGAATACGTAGAAGGGAACCGAGAATAATGGGCACCGCAGAAACCCAAGCGATTTGATTGTTCGTCAGAGGAATGTCTTGCCTTATGTACGGCATGAGCGAAGAAAGAAGAACCCATACCATAAAACCAGCTATTAAACTAAGAGTTTGAAGAGGTAATTGTATTTATTTCGTGTTCATAGTACCCTCCTTCTACACACCTAATATACAAAAAAACACACATAAATGGTGTGATATATCTCACGATGGAAGCAGTGGGAACGGTTCTCCTGCTTCCTTCGGTGGGCGAAATAAATGAAGGGCGACTGAAAAATAGTGTCTGCTCCCCGATGTGTTTAAACTTTACAGCATCGGGGGCTGATACTTATCTTTATTTTCTATTGAATAGTATGGTTGTACTGCGTAATAATGAGCACTCCACAACCTTACACTAAAAATGAGAAAGAGTATGTCTGGGTCTGTAATATATGTTTTCCGACCCCACATTGTAGAGGGTAGAGCATTTCTACATATCCAAGAAATTA
This sequence comes from Evansella sp. AB-rgal1, assembly GCF_041820985.1. Classification (NCBI taxonomy): domain Bacteria; kingdom Bacillati; phylum Bacillota; class Bacilli; order Caryophanales; family Bacillaceae; genus Evansella; species Evansella sp. AB-rgal1. The sequence continues at coordinate 31,320 of NZ_JBGUAU010000020.1, read as the reverse complement.
AAAATTGTCATTTTATAAAGTAATCACGCGATTTTCATTGTATAATTTCTAATAAATATGACTAATATGTTATTCCCTTTATTTTATTAAATTACGAATGTCTCAGTCTGGAAGAACCTCGTTTGGTTAAGAATCCAAGTGCCAGATCATCAATTAATTCTTTTTTTATTTCCGGCATGACTCTTGCCATTCCACATCAGTAATTCAACACAGATTATTTGTGAGACCACAGTTAAATACCTCTATAATATCACTCCATACAAATATTAAAAATGGATCAGTTCTCCATCTTTAGGGATAATCACTGATTCTAACACGTTATGTGCCACTAGATACTGAGATAAATCTTTTCTTGTTAACGTACAGTGGCTTATTGCATCCATATGCACAGCTACAATTTTGGATGAGGGTGATACGCGTAAGACTTTAATGATATCTTTAGGGCTCATCGTGATAATCGAACCGAGCAGTAATTGTGCTCTTGGTGTATTTACTATACATACTTGCGGTTGATATTGCTTAAAAGCTTCATTGAGTTGGTCTGTGAAAATGCAATCCCCTACTATATAGAGGGATTCTACGTCTGAAGTACTCAAAATAAATCCTGATACTGGTCCTAGCAGTTTAGCTACTATTCCCTTTGCATGCTGGCCACTAATTCTTTTAAAATTAATTCCACACCATTGACTGGTATCGTCTACTGGATATACGTTGTTGAAACCACAAGATTTAATATGCTTTTGATCAGCTGGTTGACAAAATACAGGGACCTGTTTGTTTAGAACTGTCTTTGCAGTTTTATCAAAGTGGTCAAAGTGGAGATGTGTTAGTAATATTGCATCAATATTTTCAAAAGTATCTAATGTAACAGGCAGAGGCACAATTGGATTTCTCCTTAAAGACCTTGTAAAAGGTACAGGGGGCAGTTCACCTACGTCACTTAGCATCGGATCGACGAGAATCTTTTTACCATTTATTGAAATAAGCGACGTTGCATTACGTATATGTTGAATGAATAAAGTCATGGTCAACCATCTCCTAATTATTTTTTTGTGGAAAAGGGTGATGGAGAATAATCATTCACCACTCTCGGAAACCTGAAATTTGGTTAAGATGTTGTGTAAGTAGAGATCCATATTCTTTTGGTGCTTCCAAGGGAGTGAAATGACCTACTTCTGGAATGATGTGAAAGGAAGCATGCGGCAGCTCTTCTTTTTTTAACTTAAGCCCAAATTCTGGGTGAATGTAGGTATCGTGCTCTCCAAAAATGATGGTTACAGGCAAAGACAGAAACTCCGCCAAGTGTCCACGGTACATTTCGAGCTTCTGCATTTCTCCAGAGCGGTATAAATCTAACGTTACTTCTTCATTGAGTGGATCAGAAAACAGTTTATAAAAATCCTCTACAATTGCTTGTGACATATTTGGTATTGATTTTTTCATAAAACCATCAAATACAGGTTTGTTTTGCAGAAAGGCAACCCATTGCTCTCCTTCGCCGGGCGAACGGATTATCTGAGCATCTTTATGCCAAACATAATCAGGACTAAAGGTAGCATCTGAAATGACCAAACTTCGCAACTGCAAAGAATGGGTACAAGCCCACCTGGTACCTATCAGGACTCCCCAGTCATGAGTGACCAAATGAAATTGCTCAATAGAGAGTTCAGCAACAAAATCACTTAAAAACTCCATATATCGCTCCCACGTAGAAGGCTCATCAAATGCTACACTTTGTCCGAAACCCGGAAGATCTGGAGCAATTGCTCGATATCCAGCCTTCTGAACGACCAAGGCAACTTCATTCCATAACAATGATGATTCAGGAAATCCATGCAAAAACAATACCGCTGGAGCATCAGAACTGCCGTAATCCAAATAGTGTGTTTCTTTCCCGCGAACTTTCATGATTTTCTTCACTTATAACTCCTCCTTAAATTTAAAACCGACCGGTCTCTTTTTTAATTTAGCATAGCGTTTTTTTTTCTGCAAGAGGTTTATTGCTTAAAAGTTCTTTACTTGTATATTCATTTAAAAGAAGTATAATAATTTAAAACCAGTCGGTACTTTTTTAGGAGGGATTTTAATGCGTAAAGGGCAAATAACCAAAGAACATATAATTCGCGAATCTGCTGCTTTATTTAATACCAAGGGATATACAGGCGCTTCCCTATCTGAAATTATTGATCGTAGTGGTGTTCGCAAAGGAGGCATTTACAATCATTTTGAAAATAAAGATGAAATCGCACTTGCAGCTTTTGACTATTCTGTTTCGCGAATTCTGGATTTCCTTTCAAAAGCACTTGAGAACACAACCAGCTCAAAAGAGAGGTTATTGGCAATCTGCGATGTTTATGTAGATATCATTGAAAGCCATACTTTAGAAGGTGGATGTCCAATATTAAATACAGCTATTGAAAGCGATGATGGGCACCCCTTGCTTAAAGAACGAGCTCAACAGGCGATGAAAGTTTTCATTGGAAGATTAAAAGTAATCGTAGACAGTGGAATTAATAATAAAGAATTTAGAAATAATATAAATTCTGAACAGGTATGTACCTATATTATTGCGGTAATAGAGGGGGGCGTTATGCTCAGTAAATTATTTGATGATAGCAAGTACATTCGACATTGCGTGAGTACTGTACAACAGTATATCGATGGGCAAATGTTGAACGTGTAATTTATGTCGTCATAGCAATTTAGTTGGAACATTAGTGTCAGGTACCTGTACGATAAAATGTTAAAATTTTGATAAATCTTTATTTCCAGTCTCCTTGTTTGAATAAGACTATAATTATATTTCTATCAAGGAGTGATGTAATGAGAAAAAAATATACTTTTATCTTTTTATTACTTTCTCTACTTTCAGCTTGTGGTGAATATTCGCCTTCAAGACATGATGTGGTCAATTCCCATGGAGAAACAGAAAATCTTGGATTGCTTGAAATGTTTATAGAAGATGTTTCATTGAATAAGGATAGTAAGGTCCGAGTAGTAAATTACACTGAAGAAAGCTATCCAATTATCCACTTTTAAATTAGACATTTATTTTAGAATAGGCTGGCATGCCTGATGAAACAACGGCTTCAGCCTTTCAAGACCAATCATGCCACAAAGGCTCCAAGTCAAGCCCTTACACGCTTATCTACGGTTACATCTAAACAAAGATAAAAGGTGCACCATAGCAATGTTTTGAAACTAATACTGTATAAAAACCCGTTACTTTAAGTAAAATGTTTCACAAAGTCAGTTACATTTTAACATAAATACCCATTCGTAACTCATCTAGCTATTACAAAGCTCACTTAATTTGCTGCACAGTAATAGTCTACTGTTCATTAGTCTCCCAAAGCAAAAATCCAAAACGATCACTCGTTTCAGACTTTGATTTGAATTAATATATTGAACTCCAATAAGTGCCGGCTATTTATCAATCATTGTTCATTCCGTATCTCATAGATTTTTTGCAGGGTATGGATGTGGAGCGTTCTTTTATCTTCCGCTTCTTGAAGATTGTTTTCATCCCCTGCTTCGTCCATATACCACTCTATAAGTCTGTACCCGAACATAAGCAAAATCATTTCATAAACACAGTTATCTGTTATGTGTGAAATATCCGCATATTCGGAAAAGCCCTTGTAATACGCTGGGATACATCTATGATAGTATTCCACCATATGTTCCATATCGGCTTCATCCGCGATAAGGCTTGCCAAATCTTCACCTATATAGCCCCACCCAGCGGTATCCCAGTCGATGAGAATGGTTTTACCGTCTGAATGGAATATGTTTTCCACCCAAAAATCCCTGTGGCACAATACGATGGGTAGCTTTTCGATACGGTTGAATATTTCTTCTGCACTTTCATCAATATCAATAAGCATGTTACAGATGTGTTTCGGGATTTCGCAATCGTCAGAGCGAATATAATCGTACACTCTACTCCATGACCGATAACGGAGATAAAAGTTCTTCATATAATTCACTTTGCTAAGGTTGGTCATATCCTGTAAAAAAGTTGGTTGTTCGGCAAATAACTTACCTTGGAACCGCCCTAATTCCTTGGCTGCACGTTCATACATATCGCCAGTCAAGTCTAAACCCGATATACCGTCGATATATTCCATCCATATCTGAGTTTCGTTTCCTTCTTCGTTCATTTCCACGTGATAACATTCAGGCCAACGGAATGTTTCAGAAAACAGAGCGCTGAAATTTGATTTGTAAAAATCATATTCCCTACGCCATGAGGAAGGATCGTTGTAACGTTCCCATTTCTTTTGCGTCTTTAACACGATTTTATAGGGTAACTTCTCGCCGTCGTTGTTCTCGGCATTGCCCATTACAAGGTGTACATCACCCACTGTACCGCCATGTAATTGTTTAGAATGGAAATCTACGCCTATTATTTTTGCACTTAGTATTTTGCTTAAAACCTGTGTTAAAGTTTCGGTTTTTATTTCTCTCATTATGAAGTCCCCCCCCTCGATTATTTTCAGGATAATTTTACCATAATTAGATATGGGAAGAAGGAGGAAATAAGTCATTTATATGACGGAATAGTACTGTAAAGGCTTAACACACGGGGCATAAATATATAAGGTTATCTTGTCTTGAAAAAGTGTATATTCATTATATAAAGCAGCAAAGGAGTGAGAAGATGTTACGCTTTCTTTTGAACTTTTCGGCCCTAGTTTTTGTTATCTTTATCAATTCCTTATATAACGCATTACCATTTAACGGACAAACCACTTCAGAGATTGCTAATCGATTAAACGTCTTATTTACATATTTACACCAGCTTGATATGAAGAGACTGATCCTCCATGCGGTAAAGTTTTAACGCAATGGGGGCAAGCTCTTGTCTCTGATCTGACGTAATAAGCGTTGCAAGTGTTTAAAAAATATCAAAAAATGATTTGATCATAATAAAAAGGGCCAGCCCTTCCAATGTGGTAAAGTTTTCATACACTGGGGGCAGGCACCTTTTAGTTAAAGCGAAGATATAGAGTTGTTTAGGAAAATAGGGTACCTAAAAGTGGCACAGTATATTACTCTTTAATCCTATTTTTCTTTAATTTCTTATTAGATCTTTTTATCTGAAAAAAAATAACAATATACGTTGTTATTAAAACTGAATAAATCCAGAATAATTGATTGATAAAAACGTGATTACTTCTAAAAAACACTAAAAATAGAAAGATAAAAATTAAAAAGGAAAACATAGGCTTTAACATGCCTATTAATCTATTATTCCTTTCAATTAAAGAGTTGTAATCTGTATAGATTGAGGGTCGTTCTTTTTCATACTCTTTTTTCCATATATACCATCCAATTTCATTACTCCAAATAAGTTCCCAGGTATCGTCAGCAAATATTGTGATGTATTGAGCATCAATATTCGGTTGAAAATCTACACAGTATCTAACTGTCCTTCTCTTATCCTTTTTAAACTTAAACCTGTTAGCCAACATATCCACTTGATATAAGTTCCAACCTTTTGACTCCATAAGCTCCAACCAGTTTTCAACCTTCTCTGGATTCCATCCCCACCACAAATACCAGGATTTTTTTAAAGTGTTCACTACTAACCCTCCATTTCCTCTTTACCATTATTTAAAAGCTCCAATAATCTCTCCATTTCTAGTTCTAAGACTGTCCTTCCTTTCTCACTAAGTCGATATATTTTTTTTCTATCTTCCTCCGCTTCATGAATAATAAGGGCATCTTTTTCCAACTTGGACAGCGTACCATAAATGGTTCCTGGACCAAGCTTTATTCTGCTATTTGTAATTTCCTCTACATGTTGCATAATTCCATAACCGTGTCTAGATTTAGTGAGACATAATAAAATGTAATAGGCTGTCTCCGTCATGGGTAGATATTTTTTTTTAAGTAGTTCCATTTTTCGTTCCATAAACAGCCTCCTATATCGCCAAGTGTTATATCGAGGTTTGATATAGATAAAATATATCACAGCTTGATATATCGAATCAAGATATAAAGGGATTATGACACTTCAGTAAAAAACAGAATTTCAATCTTTTCTCCACTATATTCCTTTAGGAAAAAGCGCCCGACCACCAGTTAAGTTTTCACGCATCAGGGGTCGGGCACTTTTCATTAATCAGAGTGTAAGATAATGGATTATATTTCTTATGTTTATCTTAAAGAGGATGTTCAAAAAGTCCGGTAAAAATGACACATCGAATTTCTTCGTTGGCTTGTATTTGTGTTCCTCACGAATTAACAGCAAACGTTCCAGACTCAAAGCTACGCGCCTCGAAGCAGGTACCTCTTTTTAACAGATATCAGCCCCTTTTATTATTCCCCAAGGAACATCCCACTTCTCGCATACATATTATATTTGCATGTTTTAAAACGAGGAGGAAATAAATGAAACAGGGAATTGCTGCTGTTTTTATGATGATTGTGATGGGATTGGTCTTGTTGTTGGGATGCTCCACAAGTAATTCAGAAGAAGCAACAGAAGAATATACAAATGAAACTGGAGAACATGATACCAATGTAGACGTAGATATTTCTGAAGAAAAAAACGAAGCATCCGGGTCGGAAAATGAGAATAATCAAGACATAGAACATGATGTTGGCGAAGATCAGACTACTGAGGATGCAGTTGACAATCCTTCTGAAGAAACAACCAACAACGATGAAGTCGTGGAGGAAGGAAATGGGGAGGATATTTCAGACCAGAATAGCCAAGATGTCTTAGTTGATGATGCGGAGAAAGAATTAATTCTTGAAATGACAGAAGCATTTTACACCTACCTACAAGATGGTCAATTCGAAGAGTCAATTAAATTTATGAACCCTGATTATCTGGAATACTTAGGTATGACAGAGCGAGATTATATTAATCTATATAAAGACAATCAAACACTTTATGATTGGAAAGTTGATGAGTTCTCTATTCGTACCGTGGATAAAGTGAGTTTGGATGTCCACGTTCCCGAAGTAATTGAACCGCTTATCCACTCTAGTGAAACGTATATTGTCATTGTTGATCTAAGAGTCAGCTTCTATGGTGAAAGCAGTGGAGCGGTTGAATATGTTGTTCATTCCGTTACCGAAGACGATGAGTGGAAGATATTCGGCATAGTATCTTACTAACCCAAACTATACTTTTGGGTCAGAGGAACTACATTGTCCATAAGTACCACTCTCCCCACATATGTATGGTATTCCTTATGATCTAGGTAAAAAGTAAAACGCGTAAATTTGATATTTCATAGTCAAATATATGATACGATGGTATCGAGCCATATCAATAAACCTTTTTTTCTGCCTCTCTTGATGTAGATAGTTTGGTCACTTTCTATCATAAGAGAGGGTAGTGAAATTGGAAATTGGGTGGCTCATTTTTATGTGATCAAACTCTTATAATGTGGCTCAAATCTAATTTATCAAATACAAAAATAGGTTTGGTTACCTTTTCCTCTTTGCTGCACTTGCTAATCATAGCTTTTTCATCACTTCGTTAATGGTCTTTATGGCATCATATAGTTTATTAATGTCATCTTCATCTAAATCCTCCAGTCGTTTTTCCACGTCTTTATGTAGAGCGTTTATTTCACTCTTCAAAAATTGTCTTCCATGGTCTGTTAACTGAATATACATGATCCTGCGGTCGTGATCGGCCGCTTCCCTTTCCACTAAATCCTTTGCAATTAACTTATTAATCAGTGGTGTAAGATTAGATTTTAAGATTAACAATCTTTTTCCTATCTCTGTCGTGGGAAGCTTTCCTGCCTCCTCCAGTAACATCAAGATGGCAAAGTGCGTTGGAGATATTTCCTTTTTATGAAGATTGTCCACCGGTGGAAAGATTTTCTTCTTTATCACTGGAAAAAAAGAAAGAAAAAAACTGGCGATATTTTCAATTTTTCTGTTCCTCATACTACTGCCTCCGATTTTTTAGTAAAACTAATTATATCAAAACGTTCATTGACTGAACACAAATAGTTATAATATAATAACTATATTGTTATGAACTAATAACTATTTTAACCGAAATGTAGGTGAGCTAACATGATTCAAGTGAAAAACCTTAAAAAATCATTTAAGGATTTCCAAGCGGTAAAAGGCATTTCCTTTGACGTAACAAAAGGAGAAATTTTTGGTTTCTTAGGGCCTAACGGGGCTGGGAAGAGTACGACTATTAATATGCTTTGTACCATGTTGTCTTCCAGTGGTGGGGAAATCATCATCAATGATTTCGATGTAATAAAACAAAAAGACGAAGTTCGTAAGAGCATAGGTATTATTTTTCAGGAAAACACATTGGACGAAAAGTTGACAGCAAAAGAGAATTTAATGCTTCACTGCAAATTTTACAAGGTACCTAAAAAGCTTCGAGAAGAACGTATACAAGAAGTATTAGAGATTGTGGACCTTGTGGATAAAAAACAAATACTTGTTGAAAAATTCTCAGGAGGTATGAAGCGGAGACTGGAAATTGCAAGGGGGCTGTTACATTATCCTAAAGTTCTGTTTTTGGATGAACCCACGGTTGGACTGGATCCACAAACTCGCGCTCATATTTGGGAATATATTTTAAAACTGAAGGAAAAAGAAGGCATCACGATGTTTTTAACTACACATTATCTTGACGAAGCAGAAATCAGCGATCGAATTGCCATTATGGATCACGGCGAAATCATTGCGATAGATACACCTAACCAATTGAAAGCTCAAGTTGGCGGGGACATTATTGAAATCACAACAAAAGATAATACCATTGCACTAAAGGAAATAGAAGAGAAAGTGGAGTGTCTGGAGGTTTCCGTGAAAGATAAGATTATCCGCTTAAAGGTTGCCAATAGTGATGAATTTATTTCTGACTTTATTAAAAAATTGGATACTCCCATTACAAGCTTGAATATTCGCAAGCCTACTTTAAACGATGTATTCCTGACTTTTACAGGAAGAGATATTCGAGAAGAAGAGGCTTCTAAGGCTGATCAATTTAAACAACAAATGAAACGGATGTCGTAGGGAGGGATGTACAATGGAAGGAATTATTGCAATTTGGCAGCGTGATATCATTAAGTTTTTCCGTGATCGAGCAAGATTATTTGGCTCCTTTTCCATGCCAATTTTATTTTTAATTATTTTTGGAGGCGGAATGGGTGGTTCGATGGAAGCACTCTTGGCAGGGCCAGGCGGAGATCCAAACTTTAATTACATTGAGTTTATTTTTCCAGGGATTGTTTCCATGACATTACTCATGACATCTATTTTTTCTTCCTTATCCGTTATTCAGGATAAGGAGTTCGGTTATATGCGGGAGATTCTCGTATCGCCTATCTCAAGGGTAAACATTGCCATCGGAAATGTCCTTGGATCTTCGACAGTTGCACTTATGCAGGGGCTGTTAATGTTTGTGTTAGTTCCTTTTATTGGGGTGAGGGTGGACTTTATTTCCATTCTTCAACTAATACCAGTAATGTTTTTAATGGCATGTGCTTTCTCTTCTCTAGGCTTATTGATTGCTAGTGTTTTGAAATCCTCACAAGGGTTCCAACTATTAGTACAAGTGCTTGTCATGCCTATGATTTTCCTATCAGGAGCATTATTTCCAATCAATAATATGCCCGATTGGATGGATTTCCTTGTAAAAATTAATCCCGTAACATATGGCGTGGATTTAATGAAAAAAATTATGGTGGATGTAGATCAACTTTCACCTATGATCGTGGAAGCCATGGGACTAAATTTGGAGGTATTTGGTCGCTCCGTTATCATGTTTGAACAAATTTTGTTTCTGGTCGTCTTCATGATCGTACTTGTCATATTGGCAACAATTAGCTTCAGCCGCGCAAATGCATAATCTAGGTAAACGGTGTCGGTTCTTGATATTTAAGGTACCTCTCCCCAATGCGATAAAGTTTTTACGCACTGGCGGGTAGGCACTATTATTCATTACCAGAGTCACTTAGAAGTGGTCTGTCCCTTTTTGAAACTTATCATAGCCCCTTTCCGTATTTCATATAAGTATTATTCTGGAGGAATTTATATGGATAAAAAGCGATTGGAAGTATTACTCGAGATTATTGAGGAAATGGATGATCGACTAGATAAGATAACCAGCAAGAAACTTCAGTTGAAAAAATGGGGTCTTACCGGTGAAAAACTATTTTCTTTTGGTGAGGAATGCGAGGAATGCCAGCAACAATTTACCAATCTGGAGAATCATGTAATGAAGCTGAATAGCATTGGATCCGTCATAGACGAATCGGATGTAAAGGTGCATAGAAGCATCTTAAAGAATGCACTGTCTCACCTGGAGAAGAAACACAAAGTCGTAGCAGAGGGTTATTACTTAAGTATCTATATGTCCATTGGGATGAGTTTGGGTGTTGTTTTTGGTTTGACAGTATTTGATAATATTGCACTAGGTATACCATTAGGGTTATCCATTGGTTTAGCGATAGGTGCCGGATTGGATGCGGACGCAAAGAAAAAGGGGCTAGTGATTTGACCTAGCATAGCTTAGAAAAAGAGGCTACCCATTGTGGTACAGTTTTAACTCCCATGGGGCAACTTTCTAGTTATGTTCAACCGTGATGACAACATTGCCCTTTTTGTGCCCTTTCTCTACATATCTGTGAGCATCTCCAACCTGTTCTAATGTATACTCCCTATCAATAATCGGTTTTATTTTGCCTGCTTGAACCAACTCTTTAAGGAATAACAAGTCTTCTAATTTTTCCTTTGTGGACGATTTTACAGATATATAAGTTCCATTCTTCACTAAGATATTTTTACATCGTGACTTCGATATCTTACCTACAGCATCAAATATAATATCATACTCAGTTCCTCTCTTTGGAAATACTTCCTTCGTATAATCTATTATTTCATCAGCTCCCATTGATCTTACTAAATCTATATTATTTGTACTACATACAGCGGTTACTTTAGCTGCATGAAACTTAGCAAGTTGAACTGCATAGGAACCTACCGATCCTGATGCTCCATAGATAAGAACATTCTGATCTTTTTTTATCTTTCCTTTTCGTAATAGATACAATGCTGTCATGCCTCCAACTGGAATGACAGTGGCATCAGAATAAGTTATGTTCTCAGGCTTTGTTGTAACAACTCCTGTTTTTGATTTTTCTGGAACACATACATATTGAGCATTACCTCCAAATCTTAATCCAGTTGTAGTTCCAAATACTTGATCTCCCTTTTTAAAATCATTAACATTTTCTCCAATATCTTCAACCTCGCCAGCGAACTCAACTCCAGGTACCTGCATGGCTTTAAATCCAAACATTAATCCAATAGGGAATAGAATAAAGCGCGGTATCTTACGTAATATTACATCTCCTCTTGTAACAGAGGAGGCATACACTTTCACACATAGTTCCTTTGGTTTTGCTTTATGTTTCTTGATTTCTACCAATTTCAGTACATCTGGTGAACCCGCTTTTTTGCATAGAATTGCTTTCATGTATTTCCTCCCCCTTCTTCTGGATCATCATTATAAATAACAGGCATTTGCCCTTTCCATTTCTCCCACAATTTTTTTTTGCTAATTAATTCTGACATAAAATGAGCCACATTCATCCTACTCGTTTTTCCTGGATTAAAAATAGCACTTCTGATAGGGGAAGGAAATATAGAATACTTCGTTACTTCATTTACATTTATTAAACTATCAGGTCTAACTGCGATCCATTCTATATCTTGATTATCTTGGCCAATTTCACTTCGCAAATATTCAGCTGCTTTTTCATTGTCTCTTTGTGGCGGTACTAGTAATCTAATAATCCCCAGAACAAATTTTTCGACCAAGGATACTGTTTCTCTAAGATTTTTATTACTATTCCCTGTTGAGTTCATAAGAATATACTTCATTGTTCTTTGTGGCTTATTTTCTTTAATAGCATGACAAATGAGTTTAGTTACATCCGTTACAAGTGTAAAAGGAGGTCCAAAGATTCCTTTAAAAGTTAGGTTATGACCAAGACAGGAGATTACAGCATCACAATCTTTCACATATTCTCTCATTTCTCGCTCGCTTAGTTGTAAAATATTCGTAACAGTTATGACAGATATGTTTTTATGAGATAACGTTGTTTCTGATAATTTTTCTGGAAAACGGACAATTACTCTTACTTCCTCTCCACAATCTAGTAATTGTTTGACGACTAATTGACCCGTTGCACCAGTTGCTCCCACTACAAGAATTGTCATAGTGTGCCCCCTTTTTGTATAGTTTCCTTTATCATCATATATAAAGTGACATCATTTTTTTTAGATACTTTAGTACTAAGAAAGGTACTTTTCATTCAAATCCTATTCATAGAAATATATGAAATTCCCCTATGTACTAAAACAAGGTACCTCAAAAAAGAGGTACCAAAATTAGCAACTAATAATTATAATAATCGCAACTCACGAGCTCTCCCAACAGCTTCCGTTCTTCTTTTAACTTGGAGTTTCCCAAATATATTCTGATTATACCCCTTCACTGTACTTAATGCTAAAAACAGTCTTTCACCAATTTCTTGATTGGAGAGGCCTTCAGCAATTAGCTTTAATACCTCTAGTTCACGTTCACTTAATGGTTCCATCAATCCATGGGGCAACTTAGAAGAAGATGCTTCTATTGCCAATCGTAGTCTACTTGCAAAATCTGGATTCGATTCATAGACTATGTGTTCCGATAATAACTTGTAAATAGGTAGCCCTTCATCCACAAAAACCTGAAAGTACCCCTCAGGCTCTGCCATAATAATTGCTTTTTTAAGGCATATCTTTGCTGACTCAATATCATCCATAGCCTCATAAACAATAACTTGTAAAATATGAATTTCCACTATACTTCCTAATCTATTATCTCTATTAGCTTCTAGCAGTAATGCTTCTAGCAATTTAACTGCTTCCAATAAGGATTTTCTATGTCCATGTTGTCTAAAGGACGCAATTTTAATTCTGACCAATGTAAAACACGTAAACTCTTGAAGATAACATGGTTCTTTTTCAAAAGCTTGATAATGCTTCCTTATGCATTCCTCTGCCTGGTATATGTTACCCTTTTTTAATAGCGTCTTAACCTTTAATGCATTTAGTGGTTGTATATCAGGTAGAGGTCCCATAATATAATACTTTTCAGCTTCGTTAAAATTATCAAGAGCTTTTTCCCATTCACCACGACTCTCCATTAACCTCCCCTGTTGAAGGTACCAATGATACCGCCAATTTGGTAAGGCTCTTTTTTCACCCTCCTCTAGGCTCTGTTGAAGATAACTTTCAGCTTCATCTAAATTACCCATCATAAGCTTCAATTTACTTAGACCTAAGTAATGACTTGCGGTAGTAATATTCATTATTCCCTTGCCCTTAATAGAAGTCTGTAACCCTTTCTCATATAACCTCATTGCCTCATAAAGCTTGCCTTGTTCCACCCTTATATCTGCTAAAACAACTGCCAACGTCGAATGAGACATAGAGCTATTTGTGATAGTAGTATATGCAGCCTCCAATTCACCCTTAGCCCATCTTGCTAAGCCTAACAATACCTTAGCGATACCTTTCCTATCACTATTTTTGGGAATGAAATCTAATGCTTCTTGTGCATACATTATTGTTGCTTCCATATCACCCTGAACTACCGCATAGTATGTACGTGCTGTTGCAATTGTAGCAGGTAGAATACTAAACTCTTCATGATCAAAAACAACAATATCCTGTAGGTTCTCTTCACCCTCTTTTTGATCATATGATAATCTTTCCAAGCACTTTTCAGCATCTTGAAGTCTTTGTTCTGATTCCTCCATTTCACCGGTGTCAAGAAGAGCCCATGCATATCCGACACTAAGAACTGGTCTATTTTTAATCATTTCATCCGGTAGCATTTTCACCCAACTAAGCCAGGTAGCTGCCTGTAGGCTTTTGTCCATACCTGACCATGATAACTCTATTAAGCTAGAAGCTCTTTCATAATCCTTTGCAGCCAATGCATGGTAAATAGCTTCACTTGTCAGACCGTTCCTTTCAAACCACTGACTAGCACGAATATGGAGTGCAGCAACAGCTCCACCTTCTTTAAACGTATTATTGGAGTAATCATTTAATAATCTTTTTCTAAGCAAATCAACGAACAGATGATGATAACGATACCATCCCTGTTCATCATCCAGAGGAATAATAAATAAATTTACCTTTTGAAGATATTCTAGATTTTTCTGTCCAGAAGCATTCGTGTCTAAGACAATCGAATCACATAGTGAACCACATAAACGATTAAGTATAGAGGTTTGCAATAAAAATGATTGTATATTCGGATCAAGTTGTTTCAGAACTTCCTCTAATAGATATTCGGATATAAAATTGTGGTTTCCGGTAAAGGATTCAATGAATCCTGCAATATCCTTGCGACCTGTCATTGAAATAGCGGCCAACTGTAACCCTGCAATCCACCCTTCCGTACGAGCCTCCAATATAGAAATATACTTATCGGTCAAGTTCAGACTCATTACCCCATTAAGAAACTCTGATGCTTCTAAATTCGTAAATTTTAAATCATTTGCACGTACCTCATTTACTAGATTTCTGGCCCTAAGATTTGCGATCGGCAAAGATGGTTCTTCTCGGGTTGTTATCACTAAATGCATATTGGCTGGCATATGTTGGAGTAAATAAATAATAGATTCATTCACCAATGTATTTTGAATGACATGATAATCGTCCAATATAAGTATAAAATTTTCGGGGAAAGTCTCCATCTCATTAATGATTATTGTTAAAACTGCTTCTATTCCCAGAGTGTTCAGGTTTTGAATTGCTTCTGAATATTCTTCCAGTAATTCATCGTTAAGTGTTCTTAATGATGCAACTAAATAGGTTATAAATTGTGTTATGTCATTATCCTTTTCATCTAAAGATAACCACGCTACAGAAACACTACTATGCTTTATCCATTCTGATACAAGAGTTGTTTTACCAAAACCAGCAGGTGCAGATATAAGGGAAACTTTTCCACCCAACCCCTCATCCATTACCTCTATCAATCTAGGACGCTGAACTAGTTTGGTTGGATTGTGTGGCATATGAAGCTTAGTATTTAGAATAGGAGTAGACATTTCCTTTCCTCTTTTCAAACTATATTATCCCACTGGATATTTGTTAATATGAACCACTATTCTTTATTCTCCACTAACAATCCTGCATAACTCCAGATTTTTCGCAATTTCCGATGTTTTATGTTTTATATGGGTAAGTTGCAGTTTTTTACTCTACTACATGTTCTGAGCAAATCGTTATAGTAAATCTATTACAACTATCACAAAAAACGATAGGGAACCATCCCCGTTATCCCTCGTTATCCCTATCCCTATTTCAGGTGAAATATTTGTCCACAATTTTTTCCGAGGTGCGAGTTGCAAGAGCTTGTGTTGTTAATGTAGGGTTCGCTCCTCCAATACCGTTATAATGAACACTATTGTCTACGATAAAAAGTCGTTTTACTTGATATGCTTCACAATCTGCATCAACAACGAATCCCATCCGCATGGTGCTTTCTATATGAATACTAGTAGCAGGCCAATCTGACCAAATTATTTTTCTAGCCCCCGACTGTTTTAAAATATCGATTGCTATTTCTACTAGTTTCTTTCGGTTCTTCCTTGCTTTGCTCGTAGGGGTATAGTTAACAACAGGTATAGGACCATTCTCATCCTTAATGTAAGGGTCGACTGTAATTCCATTTTTGTGATCGACTTCATCATCTGCAATAATAAGAATGCTTAGGGTTTTGCGATAATTAGCCATAGCCTCTTTTAAATCAGGACCGACAATCCGTCCTTGTGTATCCCAACGATCAGAAGGGTCATTGAAGAAGTTATATCCCGATTCACTGAATCCATAAGTGAAGGTTGCCGTCAAACCGGGGCTAAATCCTGCTACCTGAATACATCCAATACCTGGATAGTCAAGCCTAGCACCTGAATTATGGCCAACGAAAGGGTTTGTTTCAGGGCTTCCTAGTACGTTCATTAATTGACGTTCATCAAATATTCCAGAAACCCAATCAAAATAATGATTGACCATTCCTCTCCCTACCCATGAATTTTGAGGGAGCTTGGAATTTAACCAGAGACGAGGGGTTTCTACACAACCTGCAGCCATAATGATCGTTTTAGCAAAAAGCTCCTCCGTTTCCCCTGACCATGTATCTTTTACTCTTATCCCAATTGCTCGAATCCCTTCTACTGGGTGATCTTCTGTTAAAATTTTTATTGTAAATGTGTTCGGTCTAACACTTACATTACCTGTCTTAAGAGCCAAAGGAATATAACTAACATGTGTCGAACGTTTCGCTACTTTTTCTATAGTTGGGCCATGAGGACAGCCGTTTACACAATGACCACAAATAGTACAGCCTTCCATCCAAGATAACTGTTCTAGTGAAAAATTCGAATTTGCAAGATTTTCATTTGGCGGAAGAATCGCGTTTGGTTGTGGTCGATAACCAGGTGAATGAACATCTAAGCTAGGAATCAGATTCCACCCAGCTCTTTTTGCCCCATAGTAAAACAGCTCTTCCTTTGATGTGATAGGTGCAAAGTTTACTGGAAGTGTAGCTTCTACCTTTTGATAATAAGGGATTAACTCTCTATAAGAGACAGGCCATACATTGTCTATTGAATCAGGATAAGCTCTTGGACAGTTTCCCCAATAATGCAAGGTTGTTCCTCCAACACCAGCGTTTTGCCAAATAATGCTACGGTGTGCCATGTTACGAAGCCAAGGTGGTTTCTTGCGGTTAGCTGGACCCCAACGAAGCTTTCCTGTATTTAAATCGTTCATATTGTATTCCAATTTATCGAACTGTCTTCGATATAAATGAATGTCTAAATCTTCCGTTGTATCACTGTACTTTTCACCCTGCTCTTTATTTGGCAATGGCCATTTTTTGTTTCCGTACCAAGGTCCTGCTTCCACCAATAAAACCTTTAATCCCATTTCCCCAAGTTCCTTTGCTGCAATTGCACCACCGCCGCCTGCTCCGATAATAATAACATCCTGTATTGTCATTTATTTGATCCCCCCCATATAATCCATTTCCAAAAGAAAGCCACGAAAATCGCGATATCCCAATGCCGGTCCAGGATAACCTGTTTGAATCCACCCAGGAGGGATGCAGAACAATCGACTGTTTTCGGATGGAGAAAAGCGGCTATTCCCATACCCGAACCACTCTGAATAGAATCCAAATATTGTTGATAGATTTATAATATTCATCAAGTTCATTGTAAATCCAGGATTGTTTTTGTAAGGAAATGGTAAGGTAGTTAAATCCACGTCAAGTTTTTCTATAAACATAATTACTCTTAGACGATCTATTCTAGAAAGGGTAGTAAATAATCCACCGTAAGGAAAAATATAGTCATTGTGGTATGGAGTATTTGTGTTCGAATGTAGAAACTGCATAGAGGCAATATCAAGTGTTTGTGCAGTAACTGTAGATAAAATAAAATAAGAATCGTCTATATTTAAACGTGGGGATAATTGTACATCAAGGTTCCACATAATGTATTCATCAATCGAGAAGTCTACACCACCTGGGATTATTTGAAATTGATTCTTCTTGAAATCATAAGTCCGTGGAAGAATAGTGTCTACCAATGATTGGAAAGTGGCTTTCGTGTAAAGAGAATGCATAGGCTCCCCCCATAAAAGTAATTATGTTGGTACATAAATATTCATGCAAACGGTTATTATTCTATAAATATGTGGAAGCAGTGGGGACGGTTCTCCTGCTTCCTTCGGTGGGCGAAATAAATGAAGGGCGACTGAAAAAAGTGCCTGTTCCCCAATGTGTGAAACTTTACAGCATCGGGGGCAGATACTTGTCTTTAGTTTACTATATGAGTAAGTTTCGTTGTAATAGGAGCCAAGCAGATCGGTTATTTTCTTATCTTACTTATTCAGCAATTTTGCTTTACTTGTTTAAACTGAAAACTTATTTCAGTATCAGCATTCATGTTTTGATATTTTGATAATGTTGATAAATTAATAATTATATTCCTCTAATTTTTTTCCACTTCCTAACTTTAGCTCTAAACGTTTTAAATGGTGCTACTGTATTTATATGAATCCATTTCCAAATTGGCCAACTGGAAGGGGTTGAAGTAGCCCATTGTCTACCACCTTGTTCAAATAATTCTTTATCATTATAGCTTTCTACTAATTGAATTATTTCATTAACATCATGGTTAAAAATCTCAATCATCGTTTCAAGCGAATACTCCGCATACTTGTCATAAAAACTCTGATAAAGTTCACCAAGATTATTCCATTTATAATTTGGCGTTGGTGTTATTACATTTTTTCCATGTTTATTATCTTGTTCCCATGATAATATTAAATTTATCCATCCTAATTGGTAAGCAACCATTTGGGATGGCGTTTTATTAACTTCATCTACAAAAACATCTTTATCCAAATTATCAATAGAACGGAATTCATCAATAAATAACTTTGCTCTCTTGGTAATTTCATCAATCAAGGCTTGTTTATTAGCATATTCTTGCACTCGCAAGCACCCTTTCCTAATAATTATTATAGTTTGGTCACACCATCTTAAGATAAAATTTTATTACGCAGTTTTATCGTCTACTATCCATTAGTCTCCCAAAGCAAAAATCCAAAACGATCACTCGTTTCGGACTTTAATTTGATTTAATATATTTAACTCCAATAATTGCCGGCTATTTATCAATCATTGTTCCTTCCGTATCTCATAGATTTTTTGCAGGGTATGGATGTGGAGCGTTCTTTTATCTTCCGCTTCTTGAAGATTGTTTTCATCCCCTGCTTCGTCCATATACCACTCTATAAGTCTGTACCCGAACATAAGCAAAATCATTTCATAAACACAGTTATCTGTTATGTGTGAAATATCCGCATATTCAGAAAAGCCCTTGTAATACGCCGGGATACATCTATGATAGTATTCCACCATATGTTCCATATCGGCTTCATCCGCGATAAGGCTTGCCAAATCTTCACCTATATAGCCCCACCCAGCAGTATCCCAGTCGATGAGAATGATTTTACTGTCTAAATGGAATATGTTTTCCACCCAAAAATCCCTGTGACACAATACGATGGGTAGCTTTTCAATACGGTTAAATATTTCTTCTGCACTTTCATCAATATCAATAAGCATGTTACAGATGTGTTTCGGGATTTCGCAATCGTCAGAGCGAATATAATCGTACACTCTACTCCATGACCGATAACGGAGATAAAAGTTCTTCATATAATTTACTTTGCTAAGGTTGGTCATATCCTGTAAAAAAGTTGGTTGTTCGGCAAATAACTTACCTTGGAACCGCCCTAATTCCTTGGCTGCACGTTCATACATATCGCCAGTCAAGTCTAAACCCGATATACCGTCGATATATTCCATCCATATGTGCGTTTCGTTCTCTTCTTCGTTCATTTCGACGTGATAACATTCAGGCCAACGGAATGTTTCAGAAAACAGAGCGCCGAAATTGGATTTATAAAAGTCATATTCCCTGCGCCATGAGGAAGGATCGTCGTGGCGCTCCCATTTCTTCTGCGTTTTTAAAACTATTTTGTAGGGTAATTTCTCGCCGCCAGTGGTCTTGGCATTGCCCATTACAAGGTGTACATCACCCACTGTACCGCCATGTAATTGTTTGGAATGGAGATCTACGCTGGCTATTTTTGCACCTAGCATTTTACTTAAAACCTGTGTCAGAGTTTCGGTTTTTATTTCGCTCATTTTGAAATCCTCCCATCTTTTTTACGACCAGGCAGCTGTCATTACAGCGCAAGCATGCTATTGCGCTTTCTTCAGGCGTTGGACTTTCACTGCATTTTTCCCATAGGTCAGTCTTCTCCATAGCCACTCCATCGTCCCAAATTGGAACCGCTTCATCCAAAAATAACTGTAGACAATTTGCAGGGAGTAAATACCTACTGTTATTAAAATGCCTCCGAAAGGTCCAATACTTCCGAATAAGCCCAGGCCGTAGCTGTAGAAAATAGTCGTGCAAAGGAGTGTTTGCATGAGATAGTTCGTCAGAGCCATCTTACCTACTGGCTGTAAAAATGTCGTTGCTTTTGCCAAGCGGTCCTTGTTTTGGAGCAGTAACAATATACTCATGACATAGAAGATACTAATGGAAGGTCCACTGAGGAAAAGCCCTCCATACTGGACGAAATACCATGGAGAATTAGCACCATCAATGAAAAGCTTTCCTAAGCTTGCAAGGATTAAGCCCAGTACACCTACTAATAACATTGTTTTTGCAATTCGACGGATTCTGTCCAGATTTTCTGCCGTGTTCGTGAAAATACCAGTTTTCCAAAAATACATTCCGAAGAAAAACATGGTTAGAATAACTCCGAAAAGAAAAATATTACCGAAAGCAATGATGGAAATGTCATTCATTCGTTGCTGTAGAATTTCAACGAACGTACCTTGACTATATACCTCAACTACTCTATTAACCTCGTTTTTCATCAGTACCTGTTGCGCTGGCGCGGTCTCTATTTGAGCAAAGTACATAAAAGAAGCCATAAGAAAAAAGAAAGTGACTATAATACTCCAAGTAATGATAGCCGCCCTTTTTAAAGAACGGGGCTGTTTCCCCTTCATTAAGAGCAAAAGAAAGCCAAGCAGGGCATAGAACGTCAATATATCTCCGTACCAGAAAAAGAAAATATGGATAAGACCAAACAGGAGTAGGACGAGAAGTCGCCGCTTAAAAAACTTCTTTACGTGAATCCCCTTTTCTTCTCCCCGTTCCATAAACAAAAGAAATCCAATACCGAATAACATGGAAAACATAGAAACGAATTTAATTTCTGCAAAAATAAAGATAAACCATGTACTTACAATGTCGAACAAATTACCACTAGAAGAGCTACCGATACTATCAACTTGAATGGCAGGTGTGGAGAAAAATCTCATGTTGACAAGTAAAATGCCAAAAAGTGCGAAAGCCCTAATAATATCAAGCACGACAATTCGCTCATTTGCTGCCGTAGGAACAAAATGATGCTGCTTTGATTGCTGCATATTGTTTCCCCCCTCGATTATAATCAGGATAATTTTACCATAATTAGATATAGGAAAAACGAGGAAATAAGTCATTTATATGACAGAATAGGAAGCAGTGGGGACGGTTCTCCTGCTTCTTTCGGTGGGCGAAATAGATGGATTGTTGCAGGCACTTGTTTTTAGTAGTTTCGATCAACTGTACAGTAAACGACTCTATGCTTTCACCTATATCATTCGGGGTATACATCGCTGAATATGACTATAATATAGTTTTAAAGTAGAATATTCATAAAGGAGGCTCATTCTGATGAATATTTTACTTTTAGGTGCAACTGGACGAGTAGGAAGTCATATAGTAACTCGTGCTCTTGAAGACGGACATCATGTGACTGTATTAGTTCGTACTCCAGAGAAGGTTCAAATAAATAATGAAAATTTAACCATTATTCAAGGGAATGTTTTACATAAAGGGGATATAGTACGTGCAATGCATGGGAGTGATATTGTTATCAGCGCACTAAATACGGATGGTACCACCACTTTATCAGAAAGTATGCCACTTATTATCGAAGCAATGGAAAATGAGAGTATCAAACGAATAATAACTATTGGAACTGCAGGTATCCTGCAAAGTAGAACCAAGCCTCATTCTCTTCGTTATCAATCAAGTGAGTCAAAGCGTAAGTCAACTCGTGCAGCCGAAGAACATCATAAAGTTTACGATATGCTTAAACAATCAACACTCGAATGGACGATTGTCTGTCCTACCTACTTGCCAGACGGTGAAAGGATAGGCGAATATCGTATAGAACGAGATTTTTTGCCAGAGGATGGAGTTAAAATATCCGTACCAGATACAGCTGAATTTGCATTTAAACAGATGAAAACTAGCGAATATATACATTCACGTGTAGGTATCGCCTACTAATAATACTCATATACTACTTTCGTATTGAAATTAAACAAGTAGCCTGGTTCCCAGTGCGGTGAAGATTAACGCACTGGTGACCAAGAAAGCAATGGGGACGGTTCTCCTGCTTCCTTCGACAAACGAAATAAATAGCGATCGACAGAAAAACAGTGCCTGTTCCCAGATGCATTAAAACTTTAACCCATCAGGGGCTGGCACTTGTCCTTATATTACCTTTAAATAATAGTTCCTAGGCCCAGTGAGGTAACGTTTTAACACATCGGGGTTCAGGAACTATTATTTCAGTAGAGAACTTACTTCATGTATCCCTATAGCCAATCTTGCTGAAAAATATCCAAATGTTACAAAAGATGCTGCAGCACCTATAATACAAAGTACCGATGCAATAATTGCATATGTGAGGTTTGAGCCTTTACACTTCTGTATCAGTACAAGTCCTGCTATCCCTATAAGAATGCCAGCAAAACTTAAAGTCTTTTGAAAAAAAGGCTGTAGATAAGGAAGGTAAGACAACAAATAGGAAAATACACCTAAACTAAGTGGAACTTTTATTCCCAATAAGACCATCTCCTCATTAATAGATAGATTGCTAATTTGATATATATGATTAATTATTAAAAAGATGTCCAGTTATATCCTACTAGCCAAGTACAATGGTATTGCTTTTTTGCTGACTTGTTGGATTTCCTTTAGGGCGAATGGTAACGGTTCTCAGTTTCTATTTTTTTGTAATAATATGTAATGTAAAAAGGATTGGTTCCAGTTTTCAATATGCTACACATTCCAGCACTAGGGGGCTGGCACTTATCCTTTCAAATTTTCTTGTTTCACAGTTTGTTCCACTATTCTACTTCTAAAATCCCCCTGAAAAAAGTACTTGCCCCGCTGATACATTAATGCGTACTGTTCTTCTGGGTCAGCCCTTTCCTACTAAATCCGCCAAACATGGTACAACCATTAGATCTAAGAAGCCCTCTTACGATCACAAAAAGGTTCCCCGCTAAAAAACTAGATTTACGAGCGAAGATTCTATAAAATTATATTGAGATAAATAAAAATGGGGAAGGAAGTTTTATCATGACACAAGATTTAAGTCAGAATTACTATAAAGAATTAATTGATTTACAAGATGTAGCAGCAGTAGAAGCTCAAATTCAAAGTTTACTCGATGTTCCGATCGAATCCGTTTCTGACCTAGAAGATTGGTTAAAAGAGGAAAAGATTGTAATGGATAAAATCACGGAAGCGATGACAGGTCACCAGGTCGATTTTTACCGAAACACAGAGGATCCAGACATCAAGTCGACTTACCTTCACGATCAGCAAATGATTCAACCACTTTTAATGAAGTATAAAGCAAAACTGAATGAGAAATGCTGTGAGTCTCCTTATTTTAACCAATTAGATGAAAAGCGTTACGGCTTAATGCGACGCGTTCGTGAGTCCAAAGTGAAACTTTTCAGAGAAGAAAACATCCCTTTAATGGTAAAAGAAGAAGAGCTCAGTACGAAATATAGTGAAATAATGGGAGGCTTAACCGTTACATGGGAGGGCGAAGAGAAACCTTTTCCGTTTATCCAATCCCTGCTAGATCATCTGGATAGAGACGTGCGAGAAAAAGCTTACTACGCAATGATGTCTGCCTATAAACAGATTAAGTCTGATATAGATGCTATCATGGACGAACTCGTTCAACTACGCCATCAAATCGCCCTAAATGCTGGCTTTGATAACTATCGTGATTATATGTTTGTTGCGAAAAATCGTGAGTATAGCGTCCAAGATTGTTATGATTTTCATGAAAATGTAGAGAAACATATCATCCCAGCTTGGAATCGTCTCGCAGAAGTTTTCAAGTCTAAGCTTGGTGTTGATACCTATCGCCCTTGGGATAACACTGCTAAACTGATGAAAAATCCACCATACTCCGAAGTGTCTACTCTTATGGATGGTGTTTCTGATATGTTAACGAACACCGACGCCTATTTTGGAGACCGTTTCGATTATATGAGAGAACATGGGTTACTTGATCTAGGAGATCGGAAAGGAAAAAGTCCAGGTGGTTTCTGTACTTCCTTACCTGTTTCCGGAGAAACCTTTGTTTTTGCGAACTTTAGTCCATCCTTTTTCTCTCTAATCGCATTGATCCATGAAATGGGGCATGCGGTGAATGGGTATCTCGAGTTTTCCGAGCATGGTCCTATGGAAGACTACCAACAACGCATGGAAGTTGCGGAACTATATTCTCATGGGATGGAGTTACTTTTATTGGATAAGTTGGATCGTTTTTATCCAGAAACAGAAGATTTTAAGAGTGCACAGCGTGAAGAGCTAAGACGAGCATTTACGATGTTATTCGGCCCGTTGTCAGGGGATCTCTTCCAGCATTGGATGTACACGAATCCTAATCATACTGCAAAAGAACGTGATGAAAAGTTTTATGAAATCTCCAAACGTTTTGGCTTAAACCCTGTGGAAACTTCTGGTCTTGAAGAGGAAATTGGGATGAGTTGGGCAGGAACTCTTCATTATTTCCAGGTTCCTTTCTATAATATTGAGTACTCCATCTCGATGCTTGGGGCTCTACAATTACTTGAGAATTATCGTGAAAACCCAGATCAAGCTATCGAATCCTTTAAAAAGGGAGCAAGTGCGGACTACAATCAATCCATCGCAGCTATTTATGAGGAAACTGGAGTAAGTTTTGATTTTTCAGAGCCAGCCGTTAAGCGAATGGGTGAATTCCTCGAAAAAGTGATCCAAGATATTCATTAATATAGTAGAGGGAAGCAGGGGACAGTTCGGTTCTCCTGCTTCCTTCGTTCCAATAAACTGCAATATTCGCAAATCCATTACTTTTCTCTAAAAATATTTTTCATACTGAAAAATTAGGTATTTAGTCTGTATGGAAAATGAAGGAAGTTAGGTATCATGTTCTAAAAAAGATGGTGGGGATAAAATGAACATTGTTAAACGAAACATTTTATTGGGCAGTGTTATTGTTTTTGGGTTACTAGTTGTTATATTAATAGTAACTATTGATGCAAACAGTATTTCGAAAGAGAAAGCAATAACTATTTCGCAGTCTTATTTAGAAACTGAAACCCCTTCATTTTTATTAGACCATGCATATTTAATTGATACAGAAAAGGAGAAGATTACTGATATTGAAAATTCAAATGGAAAAGTGTGGTTTGTTAGGTTGCTACAGGGAGTAGAAACAACAGCAATTTTTTATCTGAACAGTGAGGATGGTTCCTTAATTGAAGGATATATTATCAATCGAAGTGGAGAAAGAATAAAAGAGTTTCATTAATAGTTCACTAGATAGAAATAAAATTTGAATGGTATTCACTACGCCATCTGTACCCCATTAATTCGAAGAGACTCCACCAATTTACATATTATAGAAGTGTTGTTTTCCCATAATCATATAAAAAAGGGAGACCTTGCTGCACAGTAAGAAAAGATCTGACAAGCACATATTAAAAGCAGTCGTTTTTTTGATAGAAATACGACTGCTTTTTTCCATTGGTAGAGGAAGATCTTCAACATTCAGTGGTTAAAATAATGTATGTATCAATTAATATCCTAGCGATGATATTTAATGGAAGTCTGGACCTCACTTCATACTTAGGTAAAAACGTGTGACTGTCCTTATAACCTAGCAAAGTTAGTTCTGATAACTTCCCTAAACTGGAGTCACCTTTTGTAGTTAATGTAATGGTAGGTACCTGTTTAATACTTAAATTTTTGCATGCTTCCACAAGCTCTCTTGTTTCTCCGTTCAATGAAACCTTTTCGTTCCCCCATAGTGTTCCGTCAATGATTTCATTCCCCACCTGAAGTTTCCCAAAGAGTATTACTACTATTTTATAATACTAGGGTAGATAGATTTGTAGTTTTGGAGGTAGAGGATGAAGAAAGTAATCATCGGTTTGCTGGGTGTAATAGATTTTTGTTTAATCGGGTAAAAGTGCTGACCCCCAAATGCGGTAAAGTTTTAACACATTGGGGGCAGGCTCTTTATAAGGCCAAACCATCTAATCGAGAGCTCGGTAATCTTTCTGGTATTTGCCTCCGTCTGCAACCTCAGCATGATACAACGCTTTAACGGCATAAATTTTCTCCAGATCGTGCTCAGCCATTAACGCCTTTAACTTTTGTTGCAATTCTTTATTATTTTGAATCAGTTTGTTCATTTGCGGTTGTGAATACCTCATAGGTAGGTAGCTCCTTTTTAACGCCTTAGACTAGTTCCATTATTTAATCGCTAAACTAACCTTCAGTTTCTTTCCTTTGATCGTTGTATTTTCCATTGCTTCTAACACTAACGAACCTTTTCCATTATGAATATCAACGTACGTCAACATATCTTGGACAGTGATAATCCCAATATCCTCTGCAGTCACCCCAGGAATATTAGCAATCGTTCCAACAAAATCGACTGGTCGAAGCTTCTTCTTTTTCCCACCATTGAAATGAAGCTTCATAATATCTTTACTTACCCGTGCCGTTTTATTATTACGAACGACTCGACGGCCACTAATTTTTTCCTCAAAAGCAGCTTTTCCTCTATAAACATCCTTCTCACTAGGTGCCTCCATGTCAGGTATGGAAAAACCAATATACTTCTCTATTGCTTTAAGGAACTTCCCATCGTTTGGTGTGGCAAACGTAATGGCTTTTCCTTTATTACCAGATCGACCCGTTCTTCCTGTTCGGTGAACATATCCTTCTTTTTCCATGGGTACGTCATAGTTAATGACTAACGTTACATTATCTACATCAATTCCCCTAGCTGCAACATCTGTCGCCACAAGATAACGGAAATTCCCCCTCTTAAAACCATCCATGACGGAAAACCGGTCTTCTTGCTCTAATCCACCATGAAGTTTTTCACAAGAATAATTAGCTCGTTCTAGTTCGGAAAACACCGTATCCACATGCTCTTTCGTATTGCAGAAAATAATACAACTGTCTGGATTCTCTACTACAGTTATATCTTTAAGGAGCGCTAACTTCCCTTTTGGGTTCACCTCCATCAAATGATGTTCAATGGAAGTAGTTGTAATCCCTGTAGACTCTATCTCAATATGCTTTGGATTTTTCATATATTTATGACAAAGATTTTCCACATCTTCCGGCAACGTTGCAGAAAACACCATCGTCACTCTGTTAGCAGGAAGTGCTTTCATTATCGTTTCCATATCGTTGATAAAACCCATATTCAGCATCTCATCTGCTTCATCAATAATGAGATACTTTATTTCATCCAACGCTAAAGTTTCTCTTTCTATATGGTCCATTATCCGACCAGGCGTGCCAACAACAACATGATTCCTTTGTTTCAATTCTTCTTTTTGTTTCGCAAATGGCTCTTTTCCATAAACAGCCAAGGCTTTGATCCGCTTAAACCTACCAATATTCGCAATATCCTCGCGAACTTGAACGGCAAGCTCCCTTGTTGGTGTGAGAATTAACGCTTGGGGCTTTCGCTCCTCCCATTCCATCATTTCACAAATAGGGATTCCAAAGGCTGCCGTCTTTCCGCTACCCGTTTGAGATTTGACTACTAGATCTTCCTTTTTCATAGCTAGAGGAATTACTTCCCCTTGAACCTCTGTTGGCACTTCATATTTCATTAACGAAAGTGCGCGATTTAGTTCCTCACTTAACTGATACTTATCAAAACTTCGTTCACTCATACCATAACCCCATTTTTATTATTTCTATTACTGCTTTGTTTCTTGTAAAAAAATGATTTCCGCTTAGGAAACTCGTTTGTGAGGTGGATTCCATGCAGTTTGGACTGCACTAAAGTAATCTGCGTAATGACGCTAGCTACTCAAGCTTTCCTATTGTCTCGTCCGTAATTCAGACCACAACTGCTCAAGCCACTTATCAAAATCAGGACCCTTATCTCCTTCATATGTATCATACACATCAATTCTCATCTTTTTCAATTTTTCTTTGAATTCTTCATAAGAGTGATCCTTAGGCAGGCTCTTTTTTATGCGAACAAGGATTTTTTTCGTGTCTTTTACAGCATCCCCTTCTTTTCGTTCCGGCTTCGTCACCTGTTCTCCTAAGGCTTGAAGTTGACGATAAGCTGCTTCCTGAACTTTATAGACAGAATCACCTGACATGCTATGCTTTAATAATTCAATCGTCTCTCTCGCTTTCCACTTCCCTAACTCTTCCACCGCATCCATTCGTTCCCGCCAATTAGCATTTCTATTGATCGATTTCTTTAATTCATCGAAATTCTCAGGTAAATCTGTTCTTGCTTCGTTATTACTCATATTATCCAACTCCTCATTTGCTATTTATCGACAAAACCCCTAACAGTTAGTTTACCATTAATTGCATGTCAACATACACTTTAATAAGATGACTGTCACCATTCGAATTACTGCTAGAACCCATTGTGACGATATTTTATATTGTTTTCACTCGCTCCCTCGCATTTTTATTGGCTGAAATTAGACCCCTAACATGACCTACATCACTTCCTCACTCCTGTCTATCAATTATAATTGTAGATAAGTAAGTATGGAATGGTTGAAGAAACGCGATATCAAACAATCCTGCAATACACTAAACGCTGAGTGATAGCGAGGTATAGATCACTGATCAGTAACACAACAAAAACTAGGAGCAAGGAGTGACAACATGAATAAACGTTTTGAAACTTGTAAATGTTTCGATGGAAAAGTGGAAGAAGAAAAGCATGAACAATACGATGGATATAGGGAGAGTATTCACAGCAATAGATTTAACGGAAAAGTGCAGGAAGATATTATTTTAGAAAAAAAGTAATGCATCCTTAGAATCTGGTAGCTGTTAGAGGGGAACTATGTCCAGTTGTTTGTAGACTGGGTAATCCCCTTTCCTTATTTTAAGACTCCTTCACTATTCCTAACACACAAATACAAAATAACCTGACCCACAAGTGCGCTATAACATAACGGCACTGTGGTCAGGCAATTCCTAACTATAATGATAATATCCGCTTTTCGCCTTCAATTGCTTGAATTGGGTCAATATTTTGCGTGAACTCTAAGGTACCTACATAGTTATTCTTCTCATCCCGAACTGCAAAATATCGTATATACACGTATTTATCTTTGAATTTAATATAAAAATCTTCACTATCTTTTTTACCTGATTTGAAATCGTCTAGTAAGGCTTCTACTATATGTGCACTTTTTGGTGGATGGCAATTTTGAACCGTGCGACCAATTACAGCCTTCGTTCGTGCAAATATTCTTTCCTTTCCATGTGAAAAATAACGAACAATATCATTCTCGTCGATAAAGGTCATATCAACTGGTAAATGGTTTAGCATTAGCTCCAACTGTTTTAGTGAAAGTACACCGGTTTCTAGCTTGATATATCCTTCTGTCATTGCACTAGCATCGACATTACGTCTTTCTGGCTTCCATACTGCAGCTGGTTCAGTGAGACAATATCCTATTTCATCACTTTCATTGGCTATTTTTATCCACTCATCCTCAGTTAAATTACTTAAGGACATTGGAAAGAGAATATTCTCCTCTCTGTAAATCATCGCAGTTACTTGTTCAACGATAGAATCCAACACACTGTGAACACTTTCTTTTTCCCCAGCATAGTTCTTCAATAGCTTTTTCGCTTCCTTTATGGCATCACGTATATAGTCATTAAGCCTCCACATATTTACGGAAGGACCATTAATCCCATATTTTTCAAGGTACGGGAACAATAGTTGCTCTTTCCTTATAAAATGCTTGTCAATATCATATAAGAGGTTGCAGTCATCAATTAGTTGATAAATATTTGCTGGCGAATCTTCTTTTTCAAACTCCTCTTTATGAGGTATCAGTTTCGTTTGTAGTAAATTCTCTATTTCTCTGTTCTCTCTTTGAAAGGTATGAATAGGGTGTCCTGGTATATCTTGAGGATGTTGAACTTCTATTATCTTCCCTTCCAAAACCTTTAAATGATCTGCTGATATTCTTTGAACTTCATTTTTGGGCAAATCTTTTTCTTCTAACATTTCTCGTTGATACTGAGAGAGCTGGGCAACTTCTTCTACTGTCACTTTCCCCAATTTTTCATCAACAAAAGCTCTTATTTCCTCTACATTTCCCCTATTATAGATATCCCAAAATATCGCTTTTAGTAATTCTACGCGCTCCACATTTTGATCCAACCCCGTCTGTTCACGGTTGTTTATGATTTCACTCATTTTATCGCTCCCTTTATCTTTAGACACCGTTTCAAATGATAACCTTTCTCAATATATGGAGTATAGCACTTCTGATCATGGAACTAAGTGACCCTAATCACAACTAGAGCTTTTCAGTTTTGAAAAACTTTTCCGACCACCAATTGCGTTAAAGTTTTTACGCACTGGATATAAGGAATTTTCTTCATAAAAGCAGACACTTGACATACCCCCCACCCTATAATATAATTTCCATATACCCCACAGGGTATTAAATTTGAGTGGAGGGATTATTTTGAAGGAAATAGTACATGAAAGAACAATAAATTTAGATAGAAACGTAAATCAAGAAACAACAATTGGTGCCGCGCATTCATATGGGGGTGCTGTACCAATATTATTTGCAATCTTTACGGCGATTGCCGCAATTGGTTGGGCTGTGAGTATTTTCTTAACAGGAGTTCATTTCTGGGTACTCCCACTACCGGCAAGCTTTGATGTAACTGGAACACCTTGGGCGGTTATGACGAGTGAGTGGGCGTATGTAATGGGGATTCCACTAGCTTTAATGGGAGGATTCTATTACCTTACAACTCTTGTACTTTCTGGTTTGTGGTTTCACACACGTCATCCTTTCGTGCTTAAAGTATTAACACCGATCACAATCATTGGTGTGATGTCTTCTGCATTCTTCGTGTATTTACAATTATTTGTCATAGAAGCGATTTGTCCTTTCTGTCTCGTATCTGCGGTCGCTACTGTGCTACTTTTAGTGCTTGAAATTGTGATGTTACGCATGAGTAAATTACCACCACTTAGTGAACTTGTTCGTGATGCTAGTTCTGCATTTGACCGTAAAGGCTTAACATGGATGTTTCTTCTGTTTATCATAGCCTTCCTTCCTGTAATTAGCTTCTGGTTGGCAACAATCATCCCAGCACCAGGTTCATAATAATAAATGGATACTTTTTTGGCGACCGAATTAGGTTGCCTTTCTTTATTTTCAAGATACAAATAACATTAAAGTATAAAATAAGGGGAGAATTTTCCTTTAAACTGACGAATATTGCTTAGTTAGTGATAAATAAGGGGAAGTTT
>NZ_JBGUAU010000019.1:0-117898 GCF_041820985.1 Evansella sp. AB-rgal1 | reverse complement strand
ATTATCACAAGTTGTTTTATCAGCAACTTTTATATTATATCAAAATAATATTTTGTTGTCAACAACTTTTTTCTCAAAAGGTTTATAATTTTTTTAGCGACAAAATTCATTGTAACACTTAAACTTAATCAACGCAACCTTTTCTTTAACTTAATTATACTTTTTTCATCGCATTTCAGCGACAAGATTTATTATAACACAGAATAATATTCTGCGCAACAAAATTTTAAAAAAGTATTCATTTATAAATAAAAGAAATATTAATAATGAACTATTCTGCGCAAATCATATTTCCTGCGACAGATTTATAACTTTATCACACTCTTCTTCTTAAAACAAGTGTTTTTTATTAACATTATCAAGAATTCCCTCAACAATAGTTAGCTAAACATTCTAATTTAAGAATTTTTATGGATAAATTAACCTTTGAAAAGCCTCATTACGAAATTTTTTTCTTTAGAAGTTCTTGACTTAGATCCTAAAAACAAATAAAGGAAAACACGACTTATCGGCAATTCAATGATGGCGAAAGCCTTTGTATCCTTATACTATAATCCTTTAGTGAGGTTACACATTGTTAAAGCATATAGTATAAGTGCAAGAAGCTTGCTTATCAGCAAAATGCATATGCCCTGGACGATAAAAAGTGCTTTTTACTTTTTAATCGGCCAGTTTATTTGACACGAGATCCTGGCGCCTGGAGCTAGACACCTTTCTAAGTTCAAAAAAATTTTATAAATTCATATCTTTTAAAAAAAAGGTTTGTTGAAAGGCTACATTCCCCTTTCAACAAACCTTGTACTTTTATTAATGTGATGCGAGCTTTTCTTTCTCTTCTATTTTCCTTGCCATTCGTTCCCGGTCACGCATTAAAATTGGCTTTAAATATTGACCAGTGTAAGAATTAGCTACCTCAGCTACCTTTTCCGGAGTACCTGTAGCTACAATCGTGCCACCTTTGTCTCCACCTTCAGGACCAAGATCAATTATATAGTCTACCGTTTTAATAACATCTAAGTTGTGCTCAATAACAAGAACTGTATCTCCGTTATCTACTAGTCGTTGTAGCACTTTGAGAAGTCTATCAATATCCGCAACGTGAAGGCCGGTAGTTGGCTCGTCCAGTATATAGAGAGTTCGACCTGTTGAACGACGATGAAGTTGCGATGCAAGCTTCACTCGTTGTGCTTCTCCACCAGACAGAGTTGTAGCAGGTTGTCCTAGCTTCATGTATCCAAGACCCACATCATATAACGTTTCTACTTTTCTTTTGATTCTTGGAATGTTTTCAAAAAAATCTACAGCATCTTCTACCGTCATATCCAGAACATCCGCAATGGTTTTTCCTTTATACTTCACTTCTAACGTCTCACGGTTGTACCGCTTCCCATGACATTCTTCACAAGGAACATACACATCTGGTAGGAAATGCATTTCTATTTTAATGATCCCGTCACCTCTGCATGCTTCACAGCGACCGCCTTTCACGTTAAAACTAAAGCGTCCTTTTTTATAACCACGAACCTTTGCTTCATTTGTCATTGCGTACACATCACGTATTTGGTCAAACACCCCAGTATATGTTGCTGGATTCGAACGAGGAGTTCGTCCAATTGGAGATTGGTCGATATCAATTACTTTTTCAAGGTGTTCGACGCCATCAATTTTTCTATGCTCACCAGGCTTATCTTTTGCTGTTGTTAGCTTTTGGGCTAATGACTTATAAAGAATATCATTAATCAACGTACTTTTTCCCGAGCCTGATACACCAGTTACCGCAACCATAATTCCTAATGGGATATCTACACTCGTACCTTTTAGGTTATTTTCCTTCGCACCTACGATGGATATTTTTTTCCCATTAGGTATCCGACGTTCTACAGGTAATGGAATGAATTTTTTCCCGGATAAATATTGCCCTGTTAGGGAAGCCTCATTTTCACAAATTTCAGCTGGCGTCCCTTCTGCAGTAATAACTCCACCGTGAACCCCTGCTCCTGGTCCGATATCAATAAGATGATCTGCTGCAAGCATGGTATCTTCATCATGTTCTACAACAATTAGCGTATTTCCTAAATCTCGCATTTTTTCTAAAGTATGAATAAGTCTCGCATTATCTCGTTGGTGTAAACCAATAGAAGGCTCATCGAGAATATATAATACTCCCATTAATGAAGAGCCAATTTGTGTTGCTAGGCGAATACGTTGCGCCTCCCCACCTGACAGGGTACCAGCTGAACGAGATAATGATAAATAATCTAGTCCTACATTAATTAGAAAACCAAGTCGTTCGTCTATTTCACGCAGTATCATTCTCGCAATGGTCATGTCTTTTTGAGATAACTGAAGATCGGCAAAAAACTGTTTTCCTTCTTTTATAGAAAAATTGGTTACTTCTCCAATATGCTTTTGGCCTACTTTTACAGCAAGTGTTTCTGGACGAAGACGATTCCCCTTGCATTTTGGACATGGTTTTTTTCCCATATAACCTTCCATTTGCTCTCGAATATAATCAGAACTTGTTTCACTATACCTTCGAGCAATGTTTTGGACCACACCTTCAAAATATATTTCTTTCTCTCGAATATTTCCAAATTCATTTTCGTATCGGAAATAGATTTTCTCTGTACCGCTGCCGAATAAAACTTTTTCCATCTGTGGCTTCGGCAACTGTTCAATCGGAACATCCATATCAATTCCAAAGTGATCACATACACTTGATAAGAGCTGTGGGTAATATTGAGAACTCGTTGGTTCCCACGCGATAATCGCTCCTTCTTTCAAAGTTTTAGTCCAATCAGGAACTACTAACTCTAAATCCACCTCTAATTTTGTTCCTAAGCCGTCACAAGCTTGGCAAGCACCAAATGGACTGTTAAAGGAAAACATTCGAGGCTCTAATTCACCTATAGAAAAACCACAGTGTGGACATGAGTGCTTTTGGCTGAATAATAATTCTTCTTCGCCAATAACGTCTACGATTACTCGCCCATCAGCTAGTTCTAATGCCGTTTCTAATGAGTCCGCAAGT
Organism: Evansella sp. AB-rgal1; assembly: GCF_041820985.1. Lineage (NCBI taxonomy): Bacteria > Bacillati > Bacillota > Bacilli > Caryophanales > Bacillaceae > Evansella > Evansella sp. AB-rgal1. The sequence goes on along the minus strand of NZ_JBGUAU010000019.1, from coordinate 114,867 downwards.
CGTGATTCCACCCCTGACTTGATAACCACACGATCAATCACTACTTCTATATTATGTTTCTTATTTTTTTCTAATTCAATATCTTCTGCAACTTCGCGCATTTCTCCATCTATACGAATACGTACAAAACCTTGTTTTTTCATATCCTCGAGAACTTTCACATGAGTTCCTTTACGACCAGATACTATTGGTGAGAGAATTTGCATTTTTGTTCGCTCAGGATATTCCATCATGCGATCTACCATTTGTTGAATCGTCTGAGATGTGATTTCTACTCCGTGAGTAGGACAAATGGGTTTTCCCACACGAGCGAAAAGAAGTCGTAAATAATCATATATTTCTGTCACGGTACCTACTGTGGACCTTGGATTTCTGCTCGTTGTTTTTTGATCAATGGAAATTGCAGGAGACAACCCTTCAATTGCGTCCACATCAGGTTTGTCCATCTGTCCTAAAAATTGTCTTGCATAAGTAGATAATGATTCCACATATCTGCGTTGCCCTTCCGCATAGATGGTGTCAAAAGCTAACGACGATTTTCCCGATCCAGACAAACCTGTTAAAACAACAAGTTTATTTCGCGGAATTGTTACGTCTATATTTTTCAAGTTATGGGAGCGAGCTCCTTTCACTACAATGTTATTTAAAGCCATTCTTAGGTCACCCTTCCCCTTTTAATTCAATAATTACGTCACGCAATTCTGCAGCACGTTCGAAGTTGAGATTTTTTGCAGCTTCCTTCATCTCTGCTTCCATTCGTTCTATTACTTTTTCTCGTTCCTTTTTGCTTAACTTTTGTTTCGGAGCTAGTACTTTTGGAACATCATAGGCTTCTCCATCTTCTGCAGCATACGTTGCTTGAATTAACTCTGGTACAGCTTTTTGAATGGTCTGAGGAGTAATTCCATGTTTATCATTATGCTCTTTTTGAATAGCACGTCGTCGATTCGTTTCCTCTATGGCGATTCCCATCGATTTCGTCATCTTGTCGGCATACATAATAACATGTCCATTCGCATTTCTTGCAGCTCGCCCCATTGTCTGAATGAGAGAGCGTTCGGAACGTAGAAAACCTTCTTTGTCAGCATCAAGTATTGCAACAAGGGAAACCTCTGGAATATCCAGTCCTTCTCGAAGTAAGTTAATTCCTACTAGAACGTCAAAGTGTCCTAGTCTTAGTTCACGAATAATTTGAATTCGTTCTAATGTTTTGATATCGGAGTGTAAATATCGAACAGATATTCCAATTTCTTTTAAATAGTCAGTGAGATCCTCCGACATTTTTTTCGTAAGTGTTGTAATAAGAACTCGTTCATTTCTTTCTTTTCGTATATGAATCTCTTCGATTATGTCATCAATTTGCCCTTTAATTGGTCGCACGTCGATTGTTGGATCTAATAACCCTGTCGGTCGAATAATTTGTTCTATCATTTCTGGGCAATGTTCTATTTCATATGGTCCAGGAGTTGCAGATACAAATATTGTTTGATGAATATGTTTTTCAAACTCATCAAATGTTAAGGGTCTATTATCCTTCGCTGACGGAAGGCGGAAACCATGATCAACAAGTACACCTTTACGCGCTTGGTCACCATTATACATTCCCCGAACTTGTGGAAGTGTAACGTGAGATTCATCCACTACAATAAGGAAATCTTTTGGAAAATAGTCCAGTAATGTATAAGGAGTTGCCCCTGGTTCTCGTAAGGTAAGATGACGAGAGTAATTTTCAATTCCTGAGCAATAGCCCATCTCATGCATCATTTCAATATCATATTTTGTTCGCTGTTCTAAACGTTGCGCTTCTAGTAGTTTTCCATTATCGTTCATTACTTTCAAGGTTTCTTCTAATTCCTTTTCAATGTTTATGATCGCTCGTTTTAACTTCTCTTCACGGGTTACGAAGTGGGATGCCGGGAAAATAGCAGCATGATTTCTCTCACCGAGAATCTCTCCAGTGAGTGCGTCCACCTCGGTAATTCGATCGATTTCGTCTCCGAAAAATTCAATTCGTAAACAGTGTTCATCACGGGATGCAGGGAATATTTCCACCACATCACCACGAACACGAAATGTTCCTCGAGTAAAATTAATATCATTTCTTTCATATTGAATATCTACTAAATCTCGAAGTAGTTCGTTACGCTCCTTCTCCATTCCTGTTCGTAAGGATACAACGAGTTCACTATATTCCGTAGGTGAACCTAAACCATAAATACATGACACACTGGCAACGATAATAACATCTTTGCGTTCGAACAGTGAACTAGTTGCGGAGTGGCGTAATTTATCTATTTCGTCATTTATGCTTGCGTCTTTCTCTATATACGTATCGGAATGTGGAATGTAGGCTTCTGGCTGATAATAGTCGTAGTAACTAACGAAGTATTCAACGGCATTGTTCGGAAAAAATTCTTTAAATTCACTATAAAGCTGTCCTGCTAGTGTTTTATTATGAGCAATTACTAATGTAGGTTTGTTCACTTCTTTTATTACATTGGAGATAGTGAAAGTCTTCCCAGTTCCTGTTGCGCCTAGTAATGTTTGAAATTTGTCACCACGGTTAACACCTGCAACTAGTTTTTTTATGGCTTCGGGTTGATCCCCTTCTGGTTCATACTTGGAAACTAATTGAAACGTTTGTCCACTTTGTTCTAACACCGCATATACCTCCTTAATGATTATAATCTATTTCATTTTCGTACATTGATTGATGGATTCAATGTTGAATGGCGTTAATCACAATTTTATATATTCTAATTGTTTGTCTGTTTTTGAGTTCAACAACTCCTATTTAAATAGGAATAGCTATCCTATATCATTACGAAAAAAAAGAAAAAAAGCAAATTGGATGCACTAGAAATAACTAGTAATCATTGTTAACACATATAGGACATTATAACACAAAAAACAACAATGCGAACATATATTCTTGTGTTATGTTCACAAAACTTTCGGGTCCCTGGTCCCTGAAAGCTTTGTGAACATTTCCAATTTTGTTCATGAAAAATTCACGGGTCTGGTCCCTGAATATTTTTGGAACTTTCATAGAATTATTGGAGAACAAAAAAAGGAAGGTTGTGTCACATCGCCGTCTGGCTTTGTAACATACTCTTCCTTTTAGACTTTAATCAGTTTTATTCATTGTCTTCCTTATTTTGTTTTTTATTCTTTTGTTTGCTTTTTTCGTTATTATCTTCTACTTTCGGTTTCCATGTGTCTCGATTCGTCACCGTTTTCCGAAATTCTTCATAAAAAGCATTTAGTCCAGCTGCTTGTCCATATGGTGAATCACCAGATTCCGCTCTTCTTTCTTCCACTTCCACGTTTTTTTGAAAAGTATCCTTGTGTTTGGATAGTTCAGAAATTACTTCGTCATCTCTAATAGCCGCTACTTCCTCTTCATCTATAACTGACTCCGTTTCAATAGCCTTGTATTTATCCACATCCACTTTTGGATAATCCTCTTTCTTATCCATTCTTGTTGGAAGACTTTCAATCGCTTCTATTACATCATCTGTTATATTAGAAAAATTACGTTCTTCTTCTGCTTGTTCAGCCCCAACTTCATTTGTTAAAGTCAGTTCCTCTATAGGAGAAATCTCCTCTTTTATAGGAAATGAATCCTCTTCCTCTTGATTAGTGAAGTCTCCCTCATTTTCATTACTAATTATACTTAGTTCATCCTCAGTGGCGTTAGCATCTTTTATAGAAGACTCTGAATCTTTGTTCAATAATACGTTTGCTGTTAAACTCCCACCATTTCGATCATTATGAACTACAACAGATGATCGAAGACCTCTCGCTGATAGATTTGTCATCTCTCCATCAGGAATAAAAAGCAACCCGATGTGATAATGATCTCCCTCATGAATAGAAGATTGAGCGAATCTTCTTTCTCCTTCACGGTCAAGGACTTCTAACTTACAGTAAGCCGAATTTAATTGTAGTGCTTCATAAATATCTCTTTGAGAAAACACCTCATACCCATTCACTTTGCTAATTACTTCACCAACTTCAATTCCCATTTTTTCAGCAGTAGAATGAGGAAGAACCCCTAAAACCGTCAAACCTTTTTCAATGTGTTTAAAGTAACTTGTTTTTTGTTTCTCCGAGTTTATAAATTTCATATAAATAAATTCTCGACCCAACAATCCTATAACGGGCACTGCTAGTAAGATTATGGAAAAATAAGATGCTACTCCTGCCACAACTGCTAACATGACACTCAATATTAATAATTGCTTCCCTAGTTTTTTCATTCCGGTCTTTGGATATTGACTTTGAACAGTCAACTGAAAACCTAATATAAAAGGGATTAACATAAGACCAAATTCAGATGAATTGGCAGATGGAAAAAGTGGCCACCAACCTTCATACGATAAATTTCCAATTGGTAATAATAACAGTATTGGAATTGGCCATAGCTTTTTTGCTTCATGACTTCCCACTGTTTTTCCTCGTTTGCTTTTTAAAAGTTTTGGAGATGTTTCTTTCCAGCCATTTATCATAACAAGTAGTGCCTCTGAAAGAAATAAAGCAACGACAATCCATGCGAACCCAACTAGATTCATTGAATTGATTTGCACTAGCCAATCATTTAAAAATTCGTAGTTGGTTCCTCCATTTGGTAAAAAGCCACTGATAATCAGTGCAAAAGATGCAATGAAGGTCATACTTAACCATCTTATCTTCCTAAACGGTAAAAATAATAACCATAAAGCAGTAATAAGAACCATCATTCCTACAGAAATTTCCATACCTACAACGGTAAAAATAATGGATAATATCAACCCGAAACCAATTCCAATCATTACTGGGGATGTCAATTCATGTATGACATCATAAACTCTTGTATGAAAGTCTTTTCTTTCCCTTTTCACCCGCTTTAATCCTATAAAGAATGCAGCAAGTATAAAGATATAAGTTAACGGATGTAACCATAACCTTCCAAAAGCTTTTAGTATTTCTAAGCCAATGACATCCAACATAAATCCCCCTCTTCTAATAAATGACGACAGTAAGTTTCACTTTACCAAAAGTAACAATATGTAAACTATAGGCTTTGTTAAAGGACAATGTTTATATTTGTGCTATTGTTAATTTTTACGAAGGGTGCGAGACTACTAATGGATATGCAAGCCAGGCAAAGCCACCAGGGAGGTAACGCCCCGGGAGAATTGCGGTTCGCCCCAAGGAATGCGAGGAAACCTTTAGTAAAATTCAACATCAACATTAAACAGAGCCAAACTATAAAATAAAAATATAAGAAATTATAGTAATCGCATAAAAACACCATTTCTATAACTTAACACATCTATCTTTTATACCCTTCCTTTCATTGTAAAACAATTATGAAAAAAGAAAAGACCTTTTTCACTGGAATGATGTCAAATTTATATTTAAAATTATCTAAATAAAACGTTCACAAAACTTTCGGGGACCTGGTCCCCGAAAGTTTTGTGAACAAAAAAGAGAAGTATGTCAATTGGTGTTACTACCTTTGACACACTTCTCTACGTATTATCATCTTTCTAAATCAAGTTGATAAACATCATCCTCAAAGACTTTCACCTGATTTAACCTAGTACATGCATTTATTGAGATAAAATTTCGATGGCCTTTTTCAACTGTAAGTCATGTTCTGGATCTTGAACCGCACTTATTACTTCTTGTTGTAATCTTTCTGCTGTTTCCGTATTTATTTCACCAGTCACATCTATATCAATGTCTCTTTGAAATGATCTAACTGCTTCTACCGTTGTCTCATCGAAGTAACCATCCGTTCTTCCAGGTCCATACCCTAACCCTTCTAGCATTAATTGCGCATTTGCAATTTGAGTGCCATTCATATCAAACGTTAATGTATTTTCCACGTTAATAGGTGATACATAGAAGAATTTTGGTTGATCTACCTCAATAGTTGGTTCAACTCCAACTTCATTAATAAAATTCCCATCCGATGTTAGCCACTTAAATATCGTCAATTTAATTTGACTCCCATCACCCATGCCTTTTGTTTGTTGAACGGTTCCCTTACCAAATGTGGTTTTTCCAACAACATCATATCCGCCAGCTTCCTTTAAAGCAGCTGCCAAAATTTCTGACGCCGAAGCACTACCTTCATTAATTAATGTAACAATTGGATAAGGCTTCTTTTCTTCAAGATTAGATAAAAAGCGAGTGACAGTTCCATCTCTATTTTCCGTTTGAACAATAGGTTCTCCACCAGGAACAACCAAGCTTCCAATGGAATCTACTGCATCTAAATAACCACCTGGGTTTCCACGAACGTCAATAATTAAACCATCGATACCCATTTTTTCAAACTCATTTAACTCTTCTTCCACTCGTTCTGCTGCGTTATCTCCAAAGGAACGAATCTCAATGTATCCAATCGATTTACCATTTTCTTCAAACAATTTAGAGTAGACAGTAATAATTGGTATTTCGTCACGAACAACATCAATGTCAAGTAATTCATTAACACCCGGACGCTGAATAGTTAATGTTACTGTCGTGCCTTTTTCTCCACGAATTTGGAGAACCGCTTCATAAAGTGATAAACCTTCTATATCTTCCCCATCTACTTTCATTATCTGATCATTTGGTCTTAATCCTGCTTTTTCAGCAGGTGAATCTCTCATTGGAGCTACGATAGTTACACGACCATTCGTCATGCTAACTTCCGCACCTATTCCTTCAAAAGAAGAGTCTAGACCTTCCATAAACTCTCTTGCAGTTTGCTCGTCCATATAGACAGAATAAGGATCTTCTAAAGTACCTAACATACCTGCAATGGCACCTTCAATTAATGTATCTTCCTCTAATTCTATAAAGTAATTCTTTAAAATATGTTCATATGCATTTGTAAACTTCTCTAGATTTCTCTTCGATAAACCAACATCATTGGAAATATCCCTACTACTCTCAACCACTTCTTCATCGGGGTCAGTTTGCTCAATAACAGGTGTTGATGAATCCCCTACAACTTGAAGACCTGTATACATTCCTCCTGCACCTAATAATATAGCTAATACAACAATAACAGGTAATAACGCTTTGTTTATATTTCCATTCATCTTCTCACCTCTTTATTCCTCTCTTCATTTTATCGCAATTCATAAAAGTAGAGCCAATAATATCAAGCACACTATTAACATGTATTGAATTATTAGATCATACATATAAATCCATTAGTAAAACTTGGCTTATTATATGCCATATTCACTAGATTATGTGTACCTAGCTATAGAAAGGAACATTCATAGGCATTGATAATATAGTTAATATACATATTACTAACTTAATTCACTCTTCTATCATAACGCAATTATAGTTAGTTTCACAAATATTGAATTCTAAAATATTGTTTATTGAGCTAAGCAAATACTTTCTGAATTCTATTATGTTATTTAGGTGTCTCCCCTGAAAATACTTCATCTCATTGTTAGGGAACTTATCTAGTTTTGCAACTTTGTTGGCATTCATTCCATTCGCTACTTCCCACTCCCTTTCCTGTGAGGAGCTGCCGAGCCACCTTCCATTGGAAAAGAGGGTGTGTTTAAAGGCACCATAACCTCTTAACACACCCTCTTAACAATAATAATCCGTTAATTAATATAATTCATTGGATTTCTTGAATTAGATTTTGCTCCATTCCATCCACCTTCATGTACTTCAAAGTGTAGATGAGGTCCAGTTGATTGACCAGTATTACCCATGATTCCAATTTGTTGACCGCGATTAACTCGTTGTCCACCCGAAACGTGTAAGGCATCCAAATGTGCATATAGAGTAGTAAGTTGACGTCCACCGATAAAATGGGATATTAGAATCGTATTTCCATACCCATTCATCCAACCAGAGTAAACAACGGTTCCTGATTCAGCAGCAACAATCGGAACATTCGAACGACCACCTTGACCAATATCAATCCCATGGTGCATTCTCCCCCATCTCATTCCATATCCTGAAGTAATGGCACCTGTTGCAGGACGCATTAATACTGCAGAACTAGTATTGCTTGGTGGAGGGGTGTTTGAAGTGGTTGAATTATTTGTTCCACTATCAGAACTATTTGTCTGTGTTTGTTGCTGTTGTCTTTGTAATTCTTGCTGTCTACGTTCTTCTTCTAATCTTTTTCTCTCTTCTTCTTCTCTTCGTTTGCGCTCTTCTTCTAATCTACGTTGCTCATCTTCCCATTCTTTCAGTTGAGCCTTCGCAGCATTTTCTTGAGCCTTTAAAATCATTTGCTCTTCTTCATAGGTAACTAATTGGTCTTCTAAATTAATTTGTTTTTCCTCAAGTTTTTTCACTAATCTATTCTTCTCGCTACGTTGTGCTTCTAAAGTCTTTAATAAACCCTCTAACTCTACCATCTGCTCTTCTAGGCTCGTTAATTCTTCCTCTAGTTGAAGCTTTGCTAATTCTACAGCTTCTTTATCAGCACGGTGCTGCTCTAAAATGTTTTTATCTTGTTGTGCAATGGTATTAAGAGCGCTTACTCTCTCAATTAAATCTCCAAAATTCTGAGCCCCAAGGATGACCTCTATGTAATTGATCACGCCCCCAGTTTGGTACATTGAGCGAACGCGATCTTTTAACAACTCATCTCTTTGCGCTATTCTTTCCTCTAATATTTCTATTTCTTCTCGCAACTCTTCTACTACAAGCTTCGTTGCATCAATTTCATCTTGTTTTTCACGGATCTTTGCATTTGTACGGGAAGTTTCTTCATCTAACAATCTGATTTCTTCTGCTGCTTCTCTAATTTCACTTTCAACACGTTGAAGTTCTTGTTCGGCTTTTCTTTTATCGCCGTCTAGTTCACCTTGTTGTTCCTGATAAGATTCAATTTGTTTTTGAAATTCTTCTCCTTCATTCGCTTGTACAAAAACATTTGTTTGAGTACCTATAAAAGTTGAAAATCCAAGGAGTAAAGCAAAAAAAACTAGCACTATTCGATTCATGTAAAATTAACCCTCCTTCTGTCACTTCATGATTTTATTTCCCTGGAAATACATATCTATTTGACAGAATTTGTTTTATTTTAATCTATTAAACTTTTAAAAATTTACGAACACTCATCATACTTCCCCAAATTCCAACAAACGCACCTATACTTATAAGTAATATCGCCATCTGCATAATTAGAGGATCTGGCGCTAGGAAAGTAAAGAAGTCAAGACCTGTATTTTCTCCCATACTATTATAGAAACTATTATAACCGTACAGTAACAGTGAAATAGGAATAATGGCTCCTAAAACCCCTAACAATAGTCCTTCTATAAAGAACGGCCAACGGATAAAACCATTTGTTGCCCCCACAAGTTTCATGATTTGAATTTCTCGTTTTCGAGCTATTATCGTGATTTTAATAGTATTAGCAATAAGGAACATTGCTGTAAACATTAATCCAATGATTACCGCAAAACCAACCAATCTTACGAAATCTGTAACCGCAAATAATTGTTCAAATATGTCTTTCCCATATTCTACAGCTTCCACATGAGACAATTCTTCAATTTCAGAGGCTAAAGCTTCTGTTTCCTGTGGATTCTCTGCTTGTACTACAAACACATCATTCAAAGGATTTTCATCTCGTAATGTTTCAAAGATATCTCCTTGATCTCCTAAACTAGCAATCAAAGAATCTAATCCTTCATCTTTTGGAACATAAAGAATAGAATCAATTCCATCTATTCCTTGGAGATCAGAAAGCAATTCCTCTTGATTTTCGTCCGTTGCAGTTAAATCAATAAACACACGAACCTGGACATCATCTTCTAATGAACTTGCAAAATGATTAACGTTCATTATAATCATTAAAAATGCTCCCACAACCAGAAGCATAACAGTAACAGCACTGATGGATGCAAATGTCATCCAACCATTACGTACTAAGTTTTTCCCACCTTCTTTCACATGACGGGCAAGGGTTCTACTTTTCATAACCGTATTCACCCCTTACTTCATCCCGAACAATGCGGCCACCTTCTATAGCAATAACTCGCTTTCGAATTGAGTTTACAATTTCTTTGTTATGGGTAGCCATAACTATAGTAGTTCCTCTATTGTTGATTTCATCTAGGATGTTCATTATTTCCCATGAAGTGTCCGGGTCAAGGTTACCTGTAGGCTCGTCCGCTATAAGAACAGCTGGATTATTTACGATCGCTCGTGCAATAGCCACTCGTTGTTGCTCCCCTCCGGAAACTTCATGAGGAAAAAAACGGGCCTTATTTTTTAATTGGACTATTTCTAGTACATTCATTACCCTGCGGCGAATGTTACTCTTGCTTTCTTCAATAACCTCCATAGCAAATGCAACATTTTCATAGACAGATAAATTGGGTAGTAACTTAAAATCTTGAAAGATAACCCCAATATTCCTTCGAATATAAGGAATATGTTTTTCTTTTACCTTTGCTAGATTTTTCCCATCAATGATGATATCGCCACGAGTAGGTTTTTCTTCACGGTACATCATTTTAATAAAAGTAGATTTACCAGCTCCACTTGGACCTACTACGTAGACAAACTCACCTTTCATGATTTCAATATCTATCCCATTGACGGCCATTACACCGTTAGGATACGTTTTCCACACTTCGTTCATCGTAATCAATTACATCACTTCCTAATTTGTATTTCCTATAGATGTCGAATAATGATGATTATGTGTGTATGTTATGGCAATATTTTTTTAACCTTCTATAATGGAGAAACATTTGTTGTTATATATTTAGAACATTTTCTTTACTTACACACAATAGTATAAATTCCTTTTTCTACAAAATACACCATTAGTTCTTAAAAAGATATTATTTATTGTAATAATCAGTTGTTCTATTTCAACAATTCTTTCACTATATAACATTATATCATCAAAAAATGACGAATTAAGTTTATTTTTTTTACAATTTCATTTCAAAGTTGAAATATTTCATCCAAAATTGATACGATTTACCAATTTTTACTCTAATCAAGCGTATAAATCACTTTTTACACTCGTTTTTCTGCTCATATACATCTTACTATATACTATTTTTCTGTACACCTGTAAAAAATGTCGAAAATCTGCCTTACAATCTCTTCTATTAAACAACAAAAAAACAGTACAAACTAATTTCGTCTGTACCGTTTTGAAAATCTCTTTTATTGTTGATCTTCAATCCATGCCGCAACATCTTCTGCATCTTGATCTACAATCATATTAGGAGTCATAGGTCCAGGTCCAATACCTAACGCCTCCAACACCTCGTCCTTCGTATATCCAAGTAATGGAGGACCAGATGCACCACCTAAATCTCCACCGTGGCAACCTGCACAATTCTGTCTGTACACTTGCTTCGCATTATCTAAATCATAGCTTAGATCTCCGGTTGCCCCTTGTTCCATGTTATTCTCATCTGCTGTTTGGGGCTCGTCCACATCATTGCCACCACACGCCCCTAGTACTAATACAGCACTAAGTATCGCTACCAGTAACTTTTTCATGCCGCTACCTCCCTCAAAGTTTTTATCGTATTATTACATCATTCAGCATATCTCCAATGATTATTATAACCTAGTTAATTATTTTTGAAACCTTTTCCGAGAACTTCTGATGCATTACTAACAATAACAAATGCAGTAGGATCAATCGTCTGAACGATTTGCTTCAATTTCGTCACTTCATTTCTGCCTACCACACACATAAGAACTGGTCTTTCCTGGTTCGTATATCCACCATACCCAACCAGTTTTGTAACTCCACGATCTACTTTCGTTAAAATTCCTTGCTTCACTTCTTCTTCATAATCAGAAATAATAATTGCCATTTTTGAATAACCCATCCCTACTTGAACTAGGTCAATCGTTTTCCCAGTAACAAATAAACCAATTAAAGCATACAGTGCAAATTCAAATCCGAATATAAACGCAGAAGTAGCAACCACAAGTCCATCCATAATAAATACGCATCCACCGAGCGACAACCCTGTGTATTTATTGATTATTTGCGCAGCCAAATCCGTTCCACCAGTGGATGAATTAGAACGAAAAACGATGCCAAGTCCTAACCCTACTCCAATCCCACCAAAGATAGCTGCTAAAAATGGATCAGACGTGGCTGGTGCAAGATCTCTCGTGATAAAAACAACGAGTGGTAAAAATAACGTGCCCGTCAGTGTTTTTAGCCCATACATAATACTCCCAACTAAACTTCCACCTAAAAGAAGCACTCCACCAATAAAAAGGGGAATATTAAAAGCCCATTGCGTATAGGCCGGCTCAAATCCAAATACAAACTTGAATATAATCGATAACCCTGAAACTCCCCCAGAAGCAATCTGATTCGGAAGTAAAAATATGTTAAATGCAATCGCAACAATCGCGGAACCAACGAGAACATGTAGAAATTCAATTATGATCCGCTGCGTTGGGTTAAGAGGCTCTTTATCCAACCTTCTTTTCATTTTCTTCATCATAATGATCACCTGTTTTCTTAAAGTATGTAAAAAAAACGATTTTACTCGCACCATTTCGCTGTCAAAATTTTTCACATAAAATCCTTTCGTAGTATAACACCGGTTTTCAAACGTGTAAACGCAAGCCTAGTAACGCTTTACAATGATAAAGACACTTCCTTTTTGGATGACTTTGTTCATGAATAGTGATAATTTTTATGCAATGTACAAGAGGATAGAACGTACAAGCGATAACGACCATAGTGTCTTATGGTCGCCTATTGAAGCAGGCTTCCTGAAATAATAATCAATAACAACACTTAAAGAGTCAATTTGATAAAAAAGAGGAAAAGGTTTGTGTTTTTTATAAATAACACTATAAGTAAAGAGGCATTTACTGTGGGGGGGGCAAAACGCAGCAAAAAAGCTGGAGCAAAACACCATAAAACAAAATATACCGCATGATATCAAATCTAAAGCCTTGATATCATGCGGTATTATTTTTTTTATATGTACTATTAGTCATTAGTTTTCCATATATGTTCTATCCCAAAAATATATATTCGCTTTTTTTACTATTGTATGCCATTAGTAATTTTACGCTTATAATCTAAATGGAGCAAAGCGATTAACAATAGAAGCAAAATAGTCATAGACAATGGTATTATCCATAAATTCTCTCCATTTGAATATAAGCCTAAAAACATGATTGCCACGGAATTTATTGGGGCCAATACATAAAAGGGCTTTGCATTATAGAACCAACCATAAGGAAAGAAATGAGCAACTGTTATGATTGCAAAAAAAAGAACTGCATCATGAGGACTTTTTATTATTGCAAAAAATAGGATAGGAAAATAGCTAAGTTGAGCTAGATTTAAATATGTTCCTAGATTACCCAATGGATTATTTGGAAGTTTCCAATCAGCTTTAATTAAGGCTGATATTGCAATCGACAATGGAAACATTATCCCTGTTGTAAATAGCATGAATATGTTTTTCTGTTGAATTTCCATTGGTTGTAAAAATATTATTGTAATGATTGACCAAATGACAACACCAGATAATAAAAATCCTATCCCATTTTTCCCCTTTACAGAAAGATCATTTCTAATATTAATTATGTCCAATCGTTTTTCCCTCCCTTTTTTTGTTCCATCCATGGACTGGTTTGTTCATGAATGTTATTTTTTCTCTAATAGTCTCACATTTTTTTAAACTTTATTAAACATATAATATCTTAACATAAATATCCATTTTTACGTTATAAAAATATATAAATTATCACTGTCAATAGAGTTTCTAATTTCTAAATGATTCTTCCTTGAATGAGAAAAATCTAGTAACAAAAACGCATGTAATCATATGACTACATGCGTTTTATAATTCGGCTATGTTAAACGTTGTTGTTGATTTTTACTCCTAGATACTCACTTTCCTAGGGCGAACCGCAAGCATCCTCGGTCGTTACCTCCCTGCGGGGTCTCGCCAGGCACGCTTTTCCCACAGGACTTTGAGTAAGCTTCCCCGAAAGACACTGCACGCAGAAAAATTCGACCGAATTTTCCAAGGCATCTAGCACCTTCCGTAAAAATCAACATTGTCCCTTAACATAGCCTATAATTTAGAAAAATTATCTAACCCGCTACTTATTTTTGTTAATTAACTTTGGATCGTAAATACGCATCGATGAAAGGATCTAACTCTCCGTCCATCACTGATTGTGTATTCCCAGTTTCATAATTCGTTCGATGATCTTTTACCATATTATATGGGTGGAAAACATAAGAACGAATTTGGCTTCCCCAACCAATGTCTGATTGTTCGCCACGAATTTCGTCTAACTCTTGCTGTTGACGTTCTATTTCTAATTGGAACAATTTTGCCTTTAACATTTTCATTGCTTGCTCACGGTTTTTTATTTGCGATCGCTCAGATTGACATGTAACCACTGTGTTCGTAGGAATGTGTGTGATACGAACAGCGGAATCAGTCGTATTAATATGCTGTCCACCTGCTCCACTTGCACGATATGTGTCTACTTTTAGTTGATCAGGTGAAACTTCAATTTCCACATTATCGTCTAGCTCTGGCATTACTTCACAAGATACGAATGATGTGTGGCGTCGTCCAGACGAATCGAATGGAGAAATACGAACGAGACGGTGAACACCTTTTTCTGCTTTTAAGTAGCCATACGCGTTGTGACCAGAAATCATTAGTGTAACACTTTTCACTCCTGCTTCATCCCCAGGTAGATAGTTCAGTGTTTCCACTTTAAAACCTTTATCATCGGCCCAACGAGTGTACATACGAAGAAGCATCGATGCCCAATCCTGTGATTCCGTACCACCTGCACCAGGGTGCAGCTCGAGAATAGCATTGTTTTTATCGTAAGGCTCGCTCAAAAGAAGCTGAAGCTCAAAATCATTCACTTCTTTTAACAGCTCTTTTACACCAGACGTTAATTCTTCTGCTAATTCTTCGTCTCCTTCTTCTTTCACAAGTTCGTAGGAAACCTCTAAATCTTCATGACTTGATTCTAGTTCACGGTATTTATTTACTGACCCTTTTAATACATTCGTTTCAGAAATTACTTTTTGTGCGTTGTCTTGATCATTCCAAAAGTTCGGTTCTGACATATATTCTTCTAACTCAGCAATTCGTGTCTCTTTTTCTTCTAAGTCAAAGAGACCCCCTAAAGTCGTTTAATCGTTTTGCTATGGAAGCTAATTCATGCTTTAATTCTACTAATTCCATGTTATTCACCTTCGTTTTTTTATTTTGTGTATATTGAAAATACGTATGTCAGACTATAGAGTAATACTAACTTTGTTAACAGTTATTCCATTCGCTACTGCCCACTTCCTTTCCTGTGGGGAGCTGGCAAGCCTCCTCAAGGAATTCCGCCTAAGTGCGCGCCCACGTCCTGTGGGCAACGGCGTCATGTCACCATCCTGGTTCCGCTCTGCGGGGTCTCGCCTCTGCTCTGCTTCCCACTGGAGTTCCGTGGGCATTCGCTCATTCCATCGTAAGTATATTGTACTAATCTACCTCATATCGTATTTTCATCCGCCATGGTGCAAATATCCACTTGCATCGGTGTCTACTCTGAAAATACGCGTATCTGACTATAAAGTAATACTAACTTTGTTGTTTTTTTACCATTCGCTTCAATCTGTTCCAAGTATGTTAACACCTTCGTTCACAAAATATTCGGGGCCCAGGTCCCTGAATTTTTTGTGAACTTTATTGGTTGTTAACAAAAATGGAGAGAAGGTACATTTCGTACCTTCCCTTATATTATGCTCATTTGTATATAGTACCCTTAGCATAAATCATTTTAAACAATATTGCTTATCTACCGTGACATTGTTTATATTTTTTCCCAGATCCGCATGGGCAAGGGTCATTTCTGCCAATGGTGCTTTCTTTACGGAAAGGTGTTTTCCGTTTTTTCTCTTGTTCTGCTTCACTTGCACTACGATGTACCGCTTTTCCTTCTGCAACTTGTTTACGCTCCAAGTTCGTTTGGATTTGTGCGTTCATCGCATAACGGGAAACATCCTCTTCAATAGAAGCAACCATTTCTTCAAACATTTGGAATCCTTCAAATTTATATTCACGCAATGGATCGTTTTGACCATATGCACGCAAGTGAATACCTTGACGTAATTGATCCATTTGGTCAATATGGTTTGTCCACTTCGTATCTACTGTACGTAGTACGATAACTTTCTCAAACTCACGCATACGCTCTGGAGTGAATTCACCCTCACGACGGTCGTATTCTACAGTCACACGATCCATAATAAGTTCGATCATTTCTTCCGGTTCCATGCCATTAATATCTTTCAGTTCAATTTCATTATCGTTTAGTACAGTAGCATTTATATAGTCAACGATTCCTTGTAAGTTCCAGTCCTCAGGAACTTCTGATTCAGGTGTGAAGACTTCAACGTTACGCTTCACCGTAGACTCAATCATTTTCTCCACAACTTCACGTAGGTTGTCTGATTCAAGTACTTCCATACGTTGCTCATAAATGATATCACGTTGCTCGCGCATTACATCATCATATTGTAGCAATTGCTTACGAGCATCGAAGTTGTTACCTTCTACTCGTTTTTGCGCCTGCTCTACGGCACGAGAAACCATTTTACTTTCGATAGGCTGATCTTCATCCATCCCTAATCGTTCCATCATTTTCGTCATGTTATCCGAACCAAAACGACGCATCAACGTATCTTCTAGCGATAAGTAAAAACGCGATTCACCTGGGTCCCCTTGACGACCCGAACGTCCACGAAGCTGGTTATCAATACGTCTACTTTCATGACGCTCTGTACCTAAAACAAATAAACCACCAAGCTCCCTTACACCTTGTCCTAGCTTGATATCTGTACCACGACCAGCCATGTTTGTTGCAATTGTAACAGCTTTTTGCTGACCAGCATTTTCAATGATTTCCGCTTCATGAGCATGGTTTTTTGCATTTAATACGTTATGCGGCACTTTACGTTTTTTCAGCATTCCTGAAATTAACTCCGAAGTATCCACGTTTACCGTACCAACAAGAACTGGTTGCCCTGTGCTATAAAGCTCTGCAATTTGATCAATAATGGAACGGAATTTTCCATCCATTGTTTTGTAAATGTAGTCCGGTTGATCTAGACGAGAAATCGGTTCATTTGTAGGAACAGCGTACACGTTCATTCCATAAATGTTACGGAACTCTTCTTCCTCTGTTTTCGCCGTACCAGTCATACCTGCAAGCTTCTCATACATACGGAAGTAGTTCTGGAACGTGATGGATGCCATTGTCATACTTTCACGTTTAATCTCCAGGCCTTCTTTCGCTTCAATTGCTTGGTGTAAACCATCACTATAGCGACGACCTTTCATCAGACGTCCAGTAAATTGGTCAACGATTTGAACTTCCCCATCTTCCACAACGTAATCCTCATCACGCACCATTACTTTGTGAGCTTTGAGGGCTTGGTTAATATGATGGTTTAATTGAACGTGCTCCGAGTCGAATAGGTTCTCGATGTTAAACGTTCGTTCTGCTTTACTAACACCATCATCCGTAATTTGCACCGTCTTTGTTTTCTCATCATACGTAAAGTCTTCGTCTTCCTTCAGCATACGTACAAAAGAATTTGCGGCAGTATATAATTGCGTTGATTTTTCAGCAGAGCCAGAGATAATTAATGGAGTACGTGCCTCATCAATTAAAATGGAGTCAACCTCATCGACGATTGCATAATGAAGTGGACGTTGGACCATTTGCTCTTTATAAATAACCATGTTGTCACGTAAATAGTCAAAACCAAATTCATTGTTTGTACCATATGTAACGTCACAGTTGTACGCTTCACGTTTTTCATCACGTTGCATACCCGATAAGTTTAAGCCCACAGTTAAGCCAAGGAATGTATAAAGTTTTCCCATTTCCTCCGCGTCACGTTTTGCAAGATATTCGTTCACCGTTACTACGTGAACTCCTTTTTCTGTGATTGCATTTAAATACACTGCGAGTGTTGCAACAAGCGTTTTCCCTTCCCCTGTTTTCATTTCTGAAATATCACCATGGTGAAGAATGATTCCCCCGATAAGCTGAACAGGATAGTGAGTTAAGCCTAATGCACGAGTAGAACCTTCCCTTACAACCGCAAACGCTTCTGGTAAAATACTTTCTAGTTTTTCACCGTTTCGATAACGCTCTTTAAAGTCAGCTGTTTTTTGACGAAGACCATCATCACTCAGCTTTTTCATTTCATCAGCCATTGCTTCGATTTGATCTACTGTCTTTTGAAGCTTCTTTAAATGTCTTCCATCCGAATCTCCAATGACCTTTTTTAATAAACCTAACATCGGACATTGCTCCCTTGTCATTTATTTACCTAAAGTGAATATATAGTAGTAGCAATACGAAACAAGATAACGTCAAGTTTCATATAAAAAACCAGCCTTACCGATCAAAGAAAGAAATTATTTCTATCATACTTTACATAACATACATTTTAACAGTTTGGCCAAGTCCTTACAAGAAATAGTCACAACCTCGCCACCGGTCTGGTCCCCGAATATTTTGTGAACTTTTTCGTATTAGTATTGACACCACAATATCCTGTGGTTTTCGACATAATTTGTTCATGGACCAGACCGGTGAACAATCAGTGAACATTTGTGTCGAAATCCACGATTGAACGGCGACAAATACGTAATCTTCCTCATAAATTTCCCAATTCTTATTAGTTGATGAGTTTCGCTCGCTTGACTATACTATTAATATTACAAAATTCGACACAGATACAACAGAATGCACCACTAACCCAACACAAAACAAAGAATTAGACAAAGGAGGAGGAAACCACAGATGATCCAGGTTGTAAAAGTACTAAACAACAATGTACTCATTGCCAACCACCAGAATTATCAAGAAGTTGTCTTAATTGGAAAAGGTCTAGGTTTTGGTAAGAAACCTGGGGATGAGGTTGCCGGTGAGAAAGCAGAGAAGTTCTTTGTTCTAAGAGATGAGAAAGAACAAGAACAATATAAACACCTATTAGAATATGTTGATGAATCGTTTATTGGCCTAATGAATGACTTTATCGAACGAATAGAAGAACGCTTTCAAGCCCCTCTAAATGAACATATTCATGTCGGCTTAACGGACCACTTATTTTTCGCAATCAAACGAATTAACCAAGGACTAGACATAAAAAATCCATTTCGACTTGAAACAGAATTAGCTTATCCAAAAGAATACGCGATGGCAACAGAATTAGTGGAGTGGCTGAAAGAAACACTTCACATTCAAATACCAGAAGGGGAAATCGGCTTTATAACACTGCATATCCACAGTGCGTTATCCAACCGCCATCTATCCGAAATTAATAAGCACACACAACTCGTTTCAGAGTTAGTAGATATTATAGAAGAAAACATGAAAATAACGATTGATAAAAAAGACAGTAATTACTTACGACTCGTGCGTCATATACACCATACAATTGACCGAGTCCAAACCGGTAATTATATGGAAAACCAAGATGCATTAAAAAAAATATTGCAATCGGAATATCCTATATGCTATACTTTGTCATGGAAATTGATGAAAGTCATGCAACAGCGATTACATAAGCCAGTTCCTGACGCAGAAGCAGTGTATTTAACATTGCATCTCCAACGGCTAGGTAAATAATTCTTCAGAACAAACAACCATAGCGAATTATCATGTAATCACTTAAATTTTTATACTGGAAAACAACTCTTTTCCGTGTTACTGATCATGCAGGCATGAGAGAAAAGGATTGTAGATAACGCCTAAACTAGGGTGAAGTGTATCTTCTCCCCTAACATAAGGCCCTTCTACACTCTTTTCCCTCATGCCTTTTTTTGTTGTCATGATATTTTATCTATCAATTATCCATACTACTCATAAGAAAAAAATAAGGAGGATTCTACTTATGTTTAAACGACTTTTTGGTCAGTTGCAACGTATCGGTAAATCATTAATGTTACCGGTTGCGATCTTACCAGCGGCCGGTTTATTGTTGGCAATTGGTAATGCAATGAAAAACCCAAATATGCTAAACCTTATGCCATTTTTAGAAAATGACTTTTTCGCTAACCTAGCAACCATGATGGAATCAGCAGGTGGAATTGTATTTGATAATTTAGCGCTAATATTCGCCCTCGGTGTTGCTGTAGGTCTTGCTAATGGAGCCGGGGTTGCCGCACTAGCAGCAGCAGTTGGTTTCCTAGTAATGAATGTAACGATGAGCGTAATGGGAGGATTAACTGTTCAAGGAGTACTTGATGCTGGGAACCCTGCACACGCTCTTGTTCTCGGTATTCCAACTCTACAAACAGGTGTATTCGGTGGTATTATCATCGGTGCCCTTGCAGCTTGGGCATACAACCGTTACTTTACCATTGAACTACCAGCTTTCCTAGGGTTCTTTGCAGGAAAACGTTTCGTACCAATCGTAACAGCATTCGCTTCATTCTTCGTCGGGGTAGCCTTATTCTTTATTTGGCCACCAATCCAATCAGGAATGAACAACATTTCCGAATTTTTAATGACAGAAGCAATGACAGTAGCGGTATTCTTCTTTGGATTTGTAAAACGTCTATTAATCCCATTCGGACTACACCATATTTTCCATGCACCGTTCTGGTTTGAATTCGGTTCATACACAACAGTAGCAGGAGACATCGTGCGCGGGGACATGAACATCTTCTTCGCACAACTGCGTGACGGTGTAGACTTAACAGCAGGTCACTTCATGGCAGGGGAATTCCCAATCATGATGTTCGGTCTACCAGCCGCAGCACTTGCTATGTATCATCAAGCACGTCCTGAAAACAAAAAAATCGTTGGTGGTTTACTCGGTTCTGCAGCACTAACATCATTCTTAACAGGTATTACAGAACCAATCGAATTCTCATTCTTGTTCCTTTCACCAATTTTATTCTTCATCCACGCAGTATTGGATGGTATTTCATTCGTAATTTTATACTGGTTAAACATCAACATGGGTTACACATTCTCCGGTGGTGCCATCGACTTCTTCCTATTCGGTGTCGTACCAGGACGGGAACCATGGTGGCTCGTTATTCTAGTTGGTCTTGTATTCGCAGTAATTTACTACGTCCTATTCACATTCATGATCAAGAAGTTCAACCTAATGACACCTGGTCGTGAAAAAGCAAACATGGATCAAGAAGTAGGCGGAAGTGGCAAAAAAGGCGGAAACACAGAATTACCAACTAACATCTTAAAAGCACTTGGCGGAAAAGAAAACTTAACACACCTAGACGCGTGTATCACACGTTTACGAGTATCTGTAGCAGACCCTACACAAGTAAACAAAGATCGCTTGAAAGAACTAGGCGCATCAGGCGTAATGCAGGTGGATAAAAACTTCCAAGCAATATTCGGACCACGCTCAGAGACAATTAAGAGTCAGATCGAAGACGTTATTGCGGGGAAAACACCGACGATCGAAGAAGAGCCAAAAGTGGAAGCTCCTGTAGCAAACCCATCACAAACTGGAGGAGTACCTGCAACAGAATTAGAAATTGCCATCCCGATGGCGGGTGTAATAAAACCAATCTCTGAAGTACCGGATCAAATGTTTGCACAAAAAATGATGGGTGACGGCTTCGCCATTGACCCAACAGACTCAAACGGTACAGTGTATGCACCTGTATCAGGGAAGGTTGTAAACCTATTCCATACAAAACACGCAATCGGTCTTGAAACAGAAGGTGGAACAGAGATCCTAATCCACGTTGGTATTGATACAGTGAAGTTAGGTGGAGAAGGCTTTGAAGCACTAGTGGCACAAGGTGACACAGTAGAACAAGGTCAACCACTGCTTCAAGTAGACATTCCATCCGTGAAGGAAAAAGCACCATCAGTCATGACACCAATCGTATTCACAAACCTAAAAGAAGACGAATACGTGGTCATCGAACGAGAAGGCTCAACGAAAAAAGGCGAAACAAACCGAGTACGCATCGCCAAAAAATAAATAATGTCACAAAAAATACAAGGACCAGGTCCCCGAACTTTCGTTCAGGGACCTGGTCCTTGACGATTTTGTGAACACTTAATCTCTCCTGACTTTAACCCGCTTAATCATGAATACATGCTCAATCGGGAAGAACCCTAGTGTGCTTTTTTATGGACAGAAGCCTGAGAGTTAGACGAAACTATGAGAAAAAGTGTATTTCACTGTAATATAGGTCATATATTTGCGATATTTTGCACTGCAGCTCTTTATTTAATGACAACTTTGAGCTTCCAGAAGTGATTTTGTCAATTATCCTTCTCTTATTTGACAATTCCATGCTTTCAAATGCTGATTTTGTCAATTATCCCTCTCTTATTTGACAGTTCCATGCTCCCACCTGCTGATTTTGTCAATTATCCCTTTCTTATTTGACAATTCCATGCTTTCACCTGCTGATTTTGTCAATTATCCTTCTCTTATTTGACAATTCCGTGCTTTCACCTGCTGATTTTGTCAATTATCCTTCTCTTATTTGACAATTCCATGCTCCCACGTGCTGATTTTGTCAATTATCCTTCTCTTATTTGACAATTCCGTGCTTTCACATACTCATTTTGTCAATTATCCTTCTCTTATTTGACAATTCCGTGCTTTCACCTGCTGATTTTGTCAATTATCCTTCTCTTATTTGACAATTCCATGCTCCCACGTGTTGATTTTGTCAATTATCCTTCTCTTATTTGACAATTCCATGCTCCCACGTGCTGGTTTTGTCAATTATCCTTCTCTTATTTGACAATTCCGAACTTCCATGAGGCGATTTTGTCTAGTACCCAGATATAATCATTATCCCCACTAAAGTAGTTCAACTAAAAGAGGAACCTGCCATTCCGGCAAGTTCCTCTTAACATACATTTCATTTTTATTTTAAGCTTCTGGCTCAATCAATCCGTATCGGCCATCTTTTCGCTTATATACTACACTTGTATTACCACTAATAGCATTCGAGAATACGAAAAAGCTGTGTCCTAGCAGATCCATTTGAAGAATTGCCTCTTCTGCATCCATTGGTTTTAAATCGAAACGCTTCGTACGAACAACTTCAAAGTCATCATCATCTTCAAGCCCAATTGTTGTAGATCTCTCTTCTGCCAGTGGCTCTAATTCATTTTTAAACATATATTTCAAACTATCATCGCCGCCACGGAATTTGCGGTTTACCTTCGTTTTATGCTTACGTATCTGGCGTTCTAATTTTTCAATAACTAGATCAATTGCAGCATACATATCCCCGTGCTTTTCTTCTGCACGTAATAATAACTTTGTCATAGGAATTGTAATTTCCACTTTTTGTTTCGAATTAACCACACTCATTTTTACATTTACATCTGCATTTGGTGTAGTTTCAAAGTACTTCTCAAGCTTTCCAACTTTTTTCTCTACATAATCTCTTAATGCTGGTGTAATTTCAAGGTTTTCGCCACGAATATTAAAATTCATAAGCAAACTCCTCCTTTCGGTTATGTATGTAATATTCTTCATACCCATTTAATAATCCTTCCCAAACATCAAGAAAATTAACAAAGATTTTGTCGAATCTGTGAAGTTTATTTTATTTTTATTAATTTTCCACTTACTTTATTACTTACCACTAGTTTCCTCCAAATATAACCAAAATAATCAACTTCACAAAATTTTCACAGGTCTGGTCCCTGAACAAAAGTTCAGGGACCAGACCTGTGAACTTTATGAGCTTTTTTGCTAATGACATGACCTTCGCTTGACCTTCACTTATATTGAAACTCCTAAAAAACGGAAAAAACCCATCTCTTGAAAAGAGACGGGTTGATTTTTCCGCTATGATTCTTTCCCCAATATCATTCCTACTCAATAACATTTTCATCTTTGAGAAAGTGATGAAATGTCCACAGTGCTCAATCAAATGTAAACACTTACATTTCTTGTTTCTTCTCTCCTGTATATCTTGCATGTTTAAGTAGAATTAAAATTCATTTGTTACTCTTTGGGAATGCGAATTAAAGCTTCGTTACGTTTGCAGCTTGAGGCCCACGAGCTCCCTCAACGATCTCAAACTGAACTTCTTGACCTTCTTCAAGAGTTTTGAAACCCTCTTGTTCGATCGCTGAATAATGAACGAATACATCGTCCCCACCTTCGCGCTCGATAAATCCAAAACCTTTTTCTGCATTAAACCATTTTACTTTTCCTTGCATATTCCTAACACATTCCCTTCATGTTAAAATCTAGTGAAATTACCACTATATCCTCAATATATCAAGGGTTAATCTTCTCGTCAAACTGTTTTATACTGATTATTCCGACTTAAATCGACCTAAAACTGCAATCGCTTTCAGTAAAATTGTAGAAGCTTGTAATACCTTCCCTATTCTTCGATTTACTGAAACATTCTTCATTAAAACATCGTCATACTTTATGAAAAACCGATACTACATCACTGCAATCATTTCCCAAATATTGGTGAAAACACTGTAGAATACATTTGCAATATATATCTGAAGATTTCCCACCTGTGAAAACCCCAAACATTACAATAATTATCTATATATTAGCCTATATTTTAACCAATGTACCATTGCAAAATTGCATTATTTGTTTTACCACCATTGATCAACTCAAATAACATTAATACTTTGTAAAAAACGAAAGCTGAAAAGTATATTCCCACCAAACAAAAATATAACTTTAGTAAGGGGAAAAGCAAAATGTAAAACTTTCTACAACATTCACCTAAAACCCATATTTCAATTACATGAAACTGTTAAAAAAATGAATTTGAAATAATCGGAAGGAGATATTCTCATGTGTGGATTTGTCGGTATTGTATCTAACAATGAAAAATTCATGAACGACCAGCCTTTAGAAAAAATGATGGAAATCATAACCCATCGAGGTCCCGACGATTCCGGAGTGTTTAAAGATAAGTATGCGAAATTTGGGTTCCGTCGCCTTAGTATTGTCGATCTTGAAGGCGGACACCAGCCAATGAAGTACTTTCAAGAACGTTATACCATTATTTTTAACGGGGAAATATACAACGCACCTGAATTAAGAAACCAACTCATAGAATCTAATGAAGCACATTTCGATTCCCACTCTGACACGGAGGTAATACTAGCTCTCTATCATTACTATAAAGAAAAATGCGTCGACTACTTAAAAGGGATGTTCTCCTTTCTAATCTGGGATATAGAAGAAAAACACCTCTTTGGTGCCCGTGACCCTTTCGGAATAAAACCGTTGTTTTACAGAAAATTAAGATATAACACCATTGTTTTTGCATCAGAAAAAAAATCACTTTTTTGCCTCCATGACCCAGCCTATGTAGACGGAGAAGCGGCTTTTCACTATTTAACATTTCAATACATCCCAGAACCACATACAGCAACATCAGAAATAGAAAAACTTCCACCAGGACACGTCGTTACATGGGAACCTAATAATCCTTTGCAGATTTCGAGTTATTGGCAACCCGAGTTTTCCCCGAAAGAGGAAAAAACGAACTTTCTTTCTAGAATACTGCTAGCACCTTTTCGAAAACGAAAATTACTAAAAGAAAAAGAGAACATGCTCACATCCATCCAGGAAACATTAATGGATTCTGTAGAAAGGCATATGCGCTCCGACGTACCTGTAGGAGCCTTCTTATCCGGTGGAATCGATTCATCAGCGATCGTTGCTATGGCCAGAAAACTTCATCCAAGTCTTAATACGTTTACTGCAGAATTTGATCGAATTGGATACAGTGAAGGTGATGTGGCAGAGGAAACAGCACGTGCGCTAGATGTAAACCATAATCGAGTAAAAATTTCTGTCGAACAAGTCATGAATGAGTTTCCCACCATCGTATGGCACATGGATGAACCAGTTGCTGATCCAGCAGCTATCCCCCTTTACTTTGTGGCAAAAGAAGCAAGCCGACACGTCAAAGTAGTGCTTTCTGGCGAAGGGGCCGACGAGCTTTTCGGTGGGTATAATATTTATCGTGAACCACATTCTTTACGAATGTTTAACCATATTCCAACGCCGGTAAAAAAGATGTTAAAACTCATTGCTCATCGTTTTCCTAATGGAGTCAAAGGGCGTGACTTCTTCCTTAGAGGATGCACCCAGTTAGAGAATCGATTTGTTGGAAATGCAAAAATTTTTTCCGACGTGCAAAAAGAAAAGATTTTAATTCCTGGATCCCCCGAATGGAAAACGGATCGGATCGTACAACAATTATATAAAAACACAACTAAATACGATGACGTGACAAAAATGCAATATATTGACATACACACGTGGCTTCGGGGAGATATTTTAGTAAAAGCAGATAAAATGACAATGGCTCATTCTCTTGAGCTTCGAGTTCCATTTCTAGATAGAGATGTTTTTGACATCGCATCGAGAATTCCGAGCTACGGAAAGGTACACAAAAACCAAACGAAAGTATGGCTTCGAGAAGCATTGGAAGAGGTTGTACCAGCTCATGTACTTCATCGGAAAAAACTAGGGTTCCCAGTTCCCATCCGTCATTGGTTGAAAGACGAAATGTACGACTGGGCAAGAAATTGGATTCTTCAAAGTGAGACAGATCATCTTTTCCATAAAATAAACTGTTTACAATTATTAGAGGACCACCGTCTTGGGAAATACGATGCAAGCCGAAAAATATGGACTATTCTAACGTACATGATTTGGCATTATCAGTACATGGAAGATCACAGCCATCAGCATCAAAACAATAGTCACCAATCAAACATTATCTAATTTTCCTGAAAACGAATGTGGAACATTTATGGAATAGCTATTGAGGGCAATGAAAAAGCAAACTTTTTCATTGCCCTTTCTGTTACTCCACACCCTTATATCCAAAAAAAAAATAACAAATAACTATAAACTATTTCCACAAAAAGTAAACCCATTTCACAAAACTTTCCGGTCCCTGGTCCCGTACAATTTTGTGTCCGTAATTAAAATATTTTTATCTCCACAGTAAAATAAGTATTGCGTTTTTAAAAGTTTCGAAATAAAATAAGGCTAAAGATACATAATATGACAAAATTTTCTATCCAATTAATTTCTTCGACAAAACCTTACTTTTAGGTTTTCTTCAAAAAATACTTTTCCAAACAGCTCCAACATCAATAATCCATACAAACTGTATTGAATATACCGTAGCTCACGAGTAAAATCTGACTAGATACATAATCCTAGTAATAAAGTTTCATTAAAATTGACTCCAAAGGACAACTCGCATGTTGCTATCTTCAGCTAACATGTGTGTTGATGTAACTTGTTCCGCCTCCATCTCCATACGAGGAGACGTTAGAATACTGATTAATGAAATACATATTAACAGAATAATTTCCTTATCGACGTCCATCGAACAAGTTACAAAATAAGTGTGAGGAATTTCTGACCAACTTTCCTATATTTCTACCTACCAAAATATCCGGTTTTCCTCACACTTTTTCCTTCATATATAGCAGCAAACGTCTCAAAACGACAACACAAGTCACATCATTTAATGGAATCTCATCCATTAACGCACCATTCCAAACGAAAGCAACATCATCATGTCACACCCTATCCCACCACACGAAGGAGCAGCCAAACATGCCAAACCCAAAACGACAATGGTATCCAGGAGCAATCTACCACGTAATAAGCAGAGGAATTCGCAGAACCCCCATTTACCTAGCTCCATCAGACTTCAACAAATTCATCTCCATTTTAGACGACACATACCATTACACACCCTTCTCTCTTCACGCATACTGCCTCATGACCAATCATTATCACCTATTATTAGGCACAAAAGGAGATCCACTAAACAAAATCATGCATTCCATAAACTGCTCCTATGCCACCTGGTTTAACAAAAAATATAACCTAACCGGTCACGTATTCGAAAGCCGCTATACAAGTCACCCGGTTCCATCAGACTATGGATTAATGACAGTCAGCGCCTACATCCATAACAACCCCCGTGCAGCCACTATTGTCACAGATCCCATTGACTACCCTTATAGCAGCTTCCCATTTTACGCATATCCAGAGTTTGTCGCCGAACCAACCACACAAACTTTACAGACAACGACAGAAAGCCACACCATTGCCACAACCCAGTTATACAATCTACACCCAAACACAGCAAATTGGCACCTTTTCCAACATTCAGAGACCGAATTCCCAACACGCTCACCACCAATCGCTTTCACCAGAGATAGACTCAACCAGCTTTTTCCCACACCGCTTCACTGCCATTACTCCCGATACGTAGACCGAGAATGGACCCTATCAAACTTATAAACAATAGAGGAGTGACCACCAACATGCTAAACCAAATCACACTAATCGGAAGAATCGCCAAAGATCCCGTCATGCAAACAACCGACAAAGGAATATCCGTCACACGCTTAACACTCGCCGTCCGCCGCCCATTTAGAAACAACGACGGAAACTACGACACAGACTTCTTCAACTGCACAGCATGGAAGAAGCTCGCAGAAACATCCGCCGATTATTGTTCCAAAGGCTCCCTCGTATGCGTACAAGGAAGACTAAGCACAAGAAATTACGAAACAACCGACAACAAGAAACTCACCATGAACGACATCATCGCAGAAACCATCACCTTTCTACAACTAAAACGAGTCCAGCCAACAGAAGCAACACCAATACCTAACAACACCGTCGTGGCAGCCTCAGCAACACCGCCACCACCAGCAACAATCAGAACCGAAGACCTTCCTTTTTGAACAACAACAACCTAACTCTTTGCAAATAGGCTATTTCACAATTTGATAGCCTATTTGTACCTAGCTAAAATCCCCACTTAACAAGATTCAATGAAGCTCCGCTTATCCAGCACAAAGTCTAACAGGAAAGGATTGAAAAAAATGACTGAAATAGAGTTATTAAAAGCAATCATACATAAATTGGTAAAAATAGAATCACAAATGATGAAGCAACAAGACCTGATAGAACTGATGGAGCAATTCGTAACTCAAGAGGAATATGCCGAGTCCATCCAAGAAGCACTACTAGAACTCAAGAAGAGTGTAAATCTAAAACACATCGAAAATATTAATTCTGATGAGCTTATCCTCCGATCTATTATGCAGACGAGTGGTTTTTAAGGAAAGTATAGAAAATGATCTCTAATAGGATATAGTATCGTAAAATACTGTACCAATTGCCGGCAAACTATCTAGCACTATCAACAGTGTTGGTATGAATTCCATTCGCTACTGCCCACTCCCTTTCCTAGGGGAGCTGCCGAGCTTCTTTCGTTCCTTCGTCACTACAGAATCTCGCCTATGCTCTATTTCCCCACAGGAGTCTCGTGGGCATTCGCTCATTCTATATGGTGCTAATATTACTAATATTCACATCACGAAAAGAATCATGCTCCGAGGTGAAATTCCTAATCATAAATATCTACTAATTAATAATATATCCTTTTCTTTTGTTCATACCATAAAGTAAAGAAGCCAAGCGGCGAATATCCACTTGGCTTCTCTTTATTTTGTTGTTTCTGATACCATTACAGTCATTTCACCTGATAGTTCAAAGTTACTTACTGTTGATGGGATAATGAAGTGGTCACCTTTTACTAGTTTGTGGGTTCCAGTTTCTGTAGTAACGTTGCCTCCACCAGATATTACACTCATTAATAGATACGAATTATTTTCACGTTTTACTTGTCCACTAACTTCCCATTTATGAAGTGTAAAATATCGCTCTTGAATGAGTCGCTCAATCGTTACTCCTTCTTCTGTCCAAGAAGGTCTGTCTAATTTAGGATCCTCATGTGGCACCATGGAGCATGCAACAGAGTCCTCAATATGAAGCTCACGATGATTGCCTTGGTCATCCGTACGGTCATAGTCATAGAAACGATAGGTGATATCAGAGCTCTGTTGAATCTCCAAGATCATGATCCCTTTTCCGATTGCATGAACCGTTCCACTCGGCACATACACAAAGTCGCCTTTTTCTACAGACACAGAGCGAAAAAGATCCTCCCATTTCTGCTCTTCCACTAGTGTTTGTAATTCTATACGTGTTCTTGCATTGTGCCCCAACACCAACTCAGACCCAGGATCTCGATCTAAAATGTACCAACACTCTGTTTTTCCAAATGCGTAATTTTCATGCTCTTGCGCGTATGTATCGTCAGGGTGCACCTGAACAGAAAGGTCATCTTGTGCATCAATAATTTTAACTAGTAACGGGAACTCTTCTCCCTCTTCATTATCAAACAGTTCCCGGTGCTCTTCCCATAGCTGACGAAGTGTCTTCCCAGCGTATTCCCCATTCTTTACTACATTCGTTCCATGAGCATGTCCAGAAATTCCCCAGCACTCCCCTGTTTTATCTGAAGGGATATCATAGTTAAACTGCTCCTTTAACTTACTACCACCCCAAATTTTTTCCATCAGAACTGGCTTTAATTGAATAATTTCCTTCATTATATTTCCTCCTGCTTAAAAGCAAACAATTTACACTATCTCATTGTACAACTACCAGAATAATCAATCAATTGGCAAAATACCATCTTCGCAGGTCTGGTCCATGAACATTTTGTGTCATTTACTTAATTCATTTCTTTTCGTAATCAAGACTTGCTTCCATTTAATCAGAGCTGGGTGGATGTTTTCATTAATGAACTTCATTCTTGCTTGTTCATTTTCAAATGACTCAGTACTCACTCCTTCATGTATAGCGGAAGAGATATTTCGAAGTCGCTTCATCGTTATTTCATCTGTTCCAAAGATAGAGACAAGTGTCATGTTCTCTTCATTGTAAGATGTCAATCCTGAGAGAACTTCTTTTAATAACCGCTCACCGATATCCGAATCATTATTGCGGTAGCATTCTAATACAAAATGTATTGTTTTCTCTACTTCTTTAAGCAACTGAAGGTAATTATCCAAAAATAATACCTGTGCATCGATCACTTTCTGTTGATTCATCAAACCCCTCCCATTGAATCAATACATGAATATATAATTCCTACTAACTATACTAACGAACCACCACTTAAATTTCCAAAACAAAACATATGAAAGTTCACAAAATATTCAAGTCCCTGGTCCCTGAATATTTTGTGAACTTTATTGACAGAAAAAAACTCAAGAGAGGTCAATAGAGACTCTTGAGTTCTTATATTATATATTAATTTTTCTTGTCGATAAACGCTCCGTCAATAGGGGCATAGTAATATGGATTCTCATACTTTTGCCCTGTTTCTTTTCGCTTTTTGAGATTGTTTATATCCCGTTTAATTGCGAGTAACTCTGACTGAAGCTTTGGTTCCATTTGTTGCTGCATAGAAGCGATTTGCTGTAATAACAGCTTTTCTTGATCAGATGGTTCACGATGAATAGCATTTAACACTATGCCCCGTTCTTCAACCAATGCTACTAAACTTTCAATATAGGTATCTCGTTCTTCTGAAACAACTGGCTTTTCTACTAAATCAAATAGCTTTTTTGATACCTCATACAACTTCACAATCTCGTTCACAATCTCGTAACTCCTGCTGAAGCACCGCCTGCAGTAACCCCATGACGTTGCTTTCGATCAATCATGATCACTTGTTTCCATGTATCACGAAATTCGATTACGAACTGTTCTGCTTCTTTTAGAGCAGTTAAATCATTATTCATATTCGCAGCAACAAGTCGGTTTAAGATAAAGTCATACATTTGTAGCATGTTTTTTGCAACGTCTGTATCTGTTTTTAATGTTACCATGAGTTCATGAATGATATTTTGTGCTTTTAATAAATTCGTGTTTTTATCCTGGAC
The DNA here is from genome assembly GCF_041820985.1 of Evansella sp. AB-rgal1. NCBI lineage: Bacteria > Bacillati > Bacillota > Bacilli > Caryophanales > Bacillaceae > Evansella > Evansella sp. AB-rgal1. The sequence continues at coordinate 83,043 of NZ_JBGUAU010000019.1, read as the reverse complement.
ATTCTCGTCAATTATCGCCTTTTCCGCACGTTTAATAAATTTCAAACACCCTTCGTATAGCATTAAAGTTAGCTCACCAGGTGATTTTGTTTCTGTTGCCTTCTGTTTATAGCTTGCATAAGGATTATTTACAGCCACTATTACACGCTCCTAACACTTTTTCTTCTAGCAATGTTTAATTTTGCTGAGGCATCAACATAGACCATATCTGATCTGCTTGTGAGTTTAATTCAGCCATTGCTTTTTCCATTGCCGAGAACTGTCTCCAATACCGTTCTTCTGTTTGTTGCATGCGGCGTTCAAAATTAGAGATTCGATCCTCTAAATTTACTAGTTGTCTCCCGATGGTAAATTGCTGATTAGTCCTACCTTGTCGACCAGCACGTTCGGTTATAGTATTTATCCCACTTTCTAATGTTCCGCGCAACCTGCGTAAAACACCTTGTTCTGATCGTTCATCACTGTTCCCCATAAATAATTGATATACCGATTCACCGTGGTTTTCTATATAATAACGCATACGATCCTCACCATTCATCCGTTCCCCGTTCGGCAGCGTACGCATGCTCGTATCAATTATTATTTTGCCACCGTCCATATAATCAGGTGAGGTTACTAGACCAAAGGCTGATAAATCCTTTAAAATTCTATCGGGATCCTCGTCTGAGATTCCTGAAAACATGGCCATTCTCATTTCAGTTAATGTGTTTCTAAGAGTTGCATCGTTTCTTAACAACCCACTTCGTGCTTTTTCTTCCCACATTTCAATTTCTTTGTCACTCATAGCTTCTTTTTGTTCATCAGTCAAAGGTCGAAAATCTCTAAATCGATCTTCTCTCAGGGCTCCATTAACCATATCCACCAGTTCATTATAATCTTCAACGAATTTCATAATATCTTGCATTATTTTTTCTGTATTCGTTTGTGACGTTATAGTGACAGTCTCATTTTGTCCTGTTACACCATTTAAGGAATAGGTAACGCCATTTATTGTGAAGTTATTTGTTGTTCTTTCTGTCTCATGTCCATTTATTGTAAATACAGCATTTTTTCCAACTCTCGGGTTATTTGGGTTATCAGGATCACTATTAGGGTCACCAGGTGGCCCATATGCTAAAGCGCTCACTACCAACTCTTCTTCAGCATTTTTAACTTCTTCTCTAAAATGAAATCCAAAGTGGGTGAATAATTCTTTTGCATTATTTGTTTCAGTAGAAATTTCATCCCCAAAATAAATAGATGAACCTGCACCTGTCTCAGACATTGTTACAACTACCTGGGGTTGATTTGTTCTTGCATTTTGATCAAGAAACGCTTGGAAGCCTAGTCCTTCTCTATTCATTTTTGTGATAGCAGATTGGATTGTGTCATCTCTACTAAGTTCAAATGAAACCTGTTTTTCTTCACCACCTGGAAGAACAACGTTCATTTTAAATTCAGCGATACCATCTTCATCAAAAGCAATTCCCTCCCAATCACCGAGGGTCTCTTTCGTTTTTGTTTGGTCTATTCCACCTGAAACAAAACTACTTGCGGACGCAAGCCGACCAACTTCCATTCTCACAGAAGTGTTAGGTGTATTAGTTCCAGCTACAGCAGTAACTATTCTATCATTTGAACTAGTTACTGTCTTTTGTAAAAAAGTAGATTGTAAACCTAAACCCGTCGCTCTAAAAGAGTCTCTCAATCCCATCATTTTTACATTTTTTTCCCTATATGAATCACGTTGCCACTCCAAAGTTGTTCGATTCTGTATTAATTTGTCACCTTTCATTCGTTCAGCTCTCATTAAATCCCTTATAATTTGCTCTGTATCCATACCAGAGGCAAGCCCACCAATACGCATCTGTGTATCACTCCTTACATACACTATCCAAGTTATACTATATATTTTTTTATCGGTATTTTTTTAAGAATGTTTAGTAAATAAAAAAAGAAAGCCATTAAAGGCTCCCCATTATATTTTTTCATCAATAATAAGACCAGCAAATTCTAGCATAGACGAGATCATATCTAAAAATTGCTCTGGTGGTATTTCTTTAATTATTTCATCCGTTTGTTTATCCACAATTCGAATCATGGTCCTATCAAGCTTCTCGTGCTTATCAAATCGTAAACCCTTTTCTTGTGTTTCTAACAACTGATTAAGCCCATTTAGCTCATCTTTTAGTTTATCTTCATTCCAGGTACGTTTTGCTTCAATAGAAGTTGCCTCTGCTTGACGCGATGATGTGTCTACACTTCCTTGTGTATTCTGTTGATTCACTCGGGTAGCTTGTGTTTGTGATATCAATTCATTGATTGCTAATGATCCAGTACCCTTCACTTCCATGTGTCTTCCTCCTCTATAAAAAACAATTAATATTATAGTTATCGGAAGATTTAGGTATTTTTTATAGGGGCAAAGAAAAATATTTATACATACGTCTTCAAACTTTTATTGAAAACAGTTTAGTCTACTCGAATTGGATTTGAATATCATGATAAATTTGTTCTAATATCTTTATTTCCTCATTTAATCTTTGTAAAGTTTTGTTATACATTTTTATTTCCTTTGTTGTAAGAGTATTAGATTGAGCGTAATGGGCTATCTGCTTCATTTGATGTAATTTTAGATCAACTTCATTTAGTATATCCATTTTATCTTTCGTTTTTTCTAATTCCGTTTCTAATTTTTCTTTACAAACATTACTATCCATCTTATACTCCTCGCAATGACTATATTTATAATTGATAATCCGTGGATAATATCACGTTGTTTTATATGAATATATATACTTAAACCTTGTTGTGACCTTATGTAAGAAAAAACGAGCAGTGGTAGCTACTCTTCAAATAGTGTATGAAGTTCAATATCTAAACCTTGAACAGTTTTCACTGATATACATCCATCTCGATCAAAAATTTCAGGGCGATCATACTTACCATTGTTTAAATAATGGACCATCACTACTTTATCGACTGGATGAACGATCCAGTATTCCTTCACACCTTTTTTTTCATAAAGATTCATTTTTATAATATAGTCATGCGCAGCATTAGATGGTGAAAGAATTTCAATAATAAGATCAGGTGCGCCTTTACACCCTCGGTCATCCAATTTTGCTGGATCACAAACAACGACAAGGTCTGGTTGAACTACAGTCATTGTCTCTTTATCTTTTGCATTGTTTTCTTCTGGGAGTCGAACATCAAATGGTGCAATGTTAACTTCGCATGTTTTTCCTTTTAAAAAGTTTGCAAACTGACGTCCTAGTTCTAAAAGTACTTGCTGGTGCAACCTTGAAGGTGCAGGTGTCATCATATAAGGAGTACCGTCAATCAGTTCCACCCGCTCACTTTCCGACCAGTTTAAATAATCCTTAAATGAGTATGTCTTTTGAATTTTGGGATTCATCGCAGACATGTCCATCACCCTTGCACTTTTTCTTATATTATAACACAAGTGTCTTCCTATTCTAATCACTCTTTTGTTAAAACCCACACTCGCGATGTATCCTACTATATTTTAGACATAACTACATATATAACTAACAAACACTACAATTTCAAATCGATTTTCCCGCCTAGATGTGGTTGAGCTGCTTGTTGGATGGCGGCTGCATCCGCTGTACTCATCAACTTCTGTAGAGCTTCTCCTTGCTGTTCTGTATTTCCTATTGCTTTTTTCATGACTGATATGGATACTTGTTGTTGAATATGACCTTGATTAAGTGCCATGGATAGAAAAGCGATGTCCATGTGATTACCTCCTTCTCGAATTAGGATACAATGTACGGGTGAAATGTATTTTCTAACTCTTCTTTCCACTTCTTCACCTGTGGGATGAGGGTGAACTGCATGACCTCTTGTACTTTATAGTAATCTTTTTCCTCATAGCGATTTACAACTAATTCTAAGATGTGGTTGAGGTTAGTTGAAGTTTGCTGTTCACATTCTAACTTGTCTTTGATAGGTTTGATTGAATTTTCTATTGTGGAGTAGGCAGAAAGGACATCCTCAAACGTAATGATGGTCTGTTCATGTTTGCCCTCCCCTATAAGTTTTTGAATATGTTGTAGACCTTGTAGCATTGTTTCAGTAAGTTCAAGAGATTGTTTCATTACTTCTATGTATTTTTCCATTTATATCATCTCATTTCAAATCAATTTACTATATTAACTTTCCCATTATGAACCATTATATGTATAAAAAGAGACCCTAGTAGAACTAGAGCCTCTCTTAAGTTGAATAATAGAATTATCCAAGTAATTGTAATACAGCTTGTGGAGCTTGGTTCGCTTGTGCAAGCATTGCTTGAGAAGCTTGAGAAAGAATGTTATTCTTCGTCATTTCCATTACTTCACGAGCCATATCAACGTCACGGATACGAGATTCAGCAGCTTGTAAGTTCTCTGCTGAGTTATTTAAGTTATTAATTGTATGCTCTAAACGGTTTTGAACCGCTCCTAGAGAAGAACGTTGTTCAGAAACTTTCGAAATAGCTTTATCTAATGATTCTAATGCTTTACTAGCACCAGCTTCTGTAGTTACGTTTACACCTGAAACTCCTAATGAAGCCGAACGCATATCACCTATTGAGAAAGTAATTTGTTGACCACGATTTGCACCAATTTGATAAGTCATACCACCATTACTAGATGCGGATGTCTGAGCTTCGCTTAAACCAAGGTCAGATACCATTGTAGCCCCAGTTTTATCAGAGAATGACACAGGTCCACTTTCACTAACTACTTGTAATCGACCGTCATTTAAGGCATTAACCTTTACTGCCTCTATGAAACCTTCCTGTCCTGCTGATCTTCCTTGAGCCGTGTTATAACTATCAACTGCAGTTTTTATTGCTGTTTCGAACCTACTAGCAACCTCTGTCATGTCTACAGTGCCATCACCTGCAACAGCAGCCATAGAACCTTGTAACCTAATACCGTCTACCTCAAAATGAAACTCTGTTGGTCCTTGAATTTCTGCACCACTATATTTAGTAGTTCCTGCAGTTACTTCACTATTCGCAGCAGCAACAGTACCATTCTCATCGGATAAAATACTACTTAATATTGCCTCATCAGTTTTAAATTCAAATCCTGAGTTAGTTCCTTTTGAACCACTTTGTAAAACTAGAGAACCAGAATCATCCACATAACCTGTTACATGTGCTACATTGGCACCTGATGCATCAATAGCTTCATTAATTTTGTTTACAATTAAGTCCTTAGCTGCATTTCTTGCACTTGCATCATTTGAAACTCCAATTAATATGTTTCTCTCAGAACTTGATAGATTTTGCCAATCCACAGTAATTTCTGTTCCATCAATAACCACTTTTTCTTGTTTAAATTCAGATGCAGTAATTGCTGCATTTGCTTCGTGCATCGCCGCATTACCTGTAACTTCACCAGCAGTTTGCTTAGCAATAATTGAACCTGTAGTAGTATCTTGACCCACAGAAACACTTCCTGCGCTTTTTAAATTACCATTTAGTAGCTTTTGAGTATTAAACTCAGTAGTGTCACCGATTCGATCAATTTCTTGTTTTAGTTGGTTTATTTCATTTTGAATAGCTTCACGGTCTTCCTTAGTGTTCGTTCCGTTAGCAGACTGGTTAGCTAATTCACGCATACGTTGAAGGATGTTATGAGTTTCGTCTAATGCACCCTCTGCAGTTTGGATTAATGAGATACCATCTTGTGCATTACGAGAAGCTTGGTCTAAACCACGGATTTGCGCTCTCATTTTTTCAGAGATTGTTAAACCAGCAGCATCATCACCAGCACGGTTGATACGTAGACCTGATGATAATTTTTCCATTGAACTTTGTGCAGCGTTTTGGTTGATCCCCATTTGTCTGAATGAACTTAACGCTGGAATATTATTGTTAATAATCATTTGTAATTTCCTCCTTGAAATTATGTTTTTTTGCTTCCTCCCACATCCTTGTGATCAGAAGTTCGTTGTTTGATCACTCAGTCAAGGTCGGCCGCCCTTTTCTTTATGATCATTCAATACTTATATCGGACGAAAGTTTTAGATGTTTAGCATTTTTTGTTGAAAAAATAAAAAAATTCCCGAATCCATTTCAAAACTCCAATATATTCGGAGGGGGATACAAAAGTAAACGTCACGTCAAGATAAGTAATACTCCAAACCAACTAGTAACTAACGAACTACTTTCCTGCCTACCAAATTATTTTCTCTACCCACCCAAACCAAAAAGAAGCCCCATACAAAAGGCTTCACTCACTTAAAATATATTAATTACCTAGCTGCCTCAACCCACCCATACCGAATGGATTTCACCATGGCATCCGTGCGGTCTTTCGCCTCAATTTTTCGCAATAACTGACTAATAATAGTACTAATAGTGGAGGGTGCTAGGTACAGCTTGTCTGAAATTTGACGATTGTTATACCCATCCAAAATTAACTGAAGAACATCTTTTTCGTTTTCCGTTAATTTCACAGTTTCTCTTTTTAGAATTAATTTCTTGATAGGTTTATCTTTTAGTTTTTGTTTCTCAATTTCAGCTATGAGAGCTTGATGAAGAGTTGGTTCTAAAAACACGCCTTTTTGCTTCAAAAATTGAAAAACAATCCCACTATTTTTTTCCAAAAAAGATAAAGAAACGATACCATTGACAGGAAGCGTAAGATAAGGGATAACCTTCGTTTCACGTAAATCATTGTGAACTAAAACCAAGAATCCTTTTTTCTTTTCTTGCCATTCCTCACAAACAGTAACAATCGATCGAACCGTTGGTCGTGAGTACTCACTTACATAGTAAAAAACAAGATCATGATCAGAGACATTTTTGGGTAATAAATTATTCCTAGTAATAGATCCTTGCTTCATGTTGGAACTAATTGCTTCTATTTGTTCTGAGACTATTTCATTGTGTTTATCAATAAAGAAAATGTTTGGCCCCTTAACTTGTTGTTGTGTTGCTGTCACTAGCATAAGATCTACCCACCTCTGATTAATCTATTACCGTCCTGTTGATTATCGTAAATATATTCGTAAGTAAGTTATCGTTTTTGTCCAATTTTCGACAAAAAAATATAATATTTCACTAAATAGAACGATTTTTTACTATTTTATCACAGAAACAAAAAAAATACCCGCAAAATTTTAGAAATTTCGACTATTTTATTCAAAATTTGACAAAATTTTTAACAATCTCAAGTTAGAACTTGCCTTTTTTGATTAATTGCTGTAATACATCTACTGATGAATTATTGGCTGCTGCATTATTCTCTTCCTGAATCGATAGATATACTTCTTTACGATGAATATCCACATGTCGAGGAGCACTAATTCCAATTTTCACTTGATCTCCATCAACACTAAGAACCTTAATCTCAATATCATCACCGATTTTAATAGCTTCATTTGTTTTCCTAGTAAGAACGAGCATTGTAGTTATCTCTCCTTCTGTCCTGCTGCTGCAAAAGTAGCTAACGGATGTTTTGTTTCATAGCTGGATTCATTTAAAACTATCTGTTTCCCTTTTTGCTTTTTGCTATTAATGACAATTGGTCCTCGTAAGTTCGCTGTGGAATCAACTAACTCATCTCGTAACGTAAGAATTACGAACAAAGCAACATCTTCCTCGTTGTCTATCTCTAATTGTTCAATAACATTATCTGCTAATTTCGCCTCATATTTGGGGAAAAATTGAAACGGTGTCATTACCATAAATGCTAATCCTGGAGTTATAGTAGACTGCAATATATAAAAGGGACTTGGCTCTTCACTGAATGGTAATAAAACAAACTGCTTCTCCTCTTCGAAACTTGGAACTCCTTGCTCGAAATGAATGATATTGGAAGGGTTAATCTCTGTCTCACCTGAATACTTCGTTTCTATTTTCACGTTTATCACTCCATTTTTTAAACTTGGCTATGTTAAAGGACAATGTTGATATTTGTGCCATATTGATTTTTACGGAAGGTGCGAGCTCCTTGAAAAATACTACCGTATTTTTCTGGGTGCGTTGTCTTTCGGAGAAGCGAGCCAGGCGAGACCCCACAGGGAGGCGGAGCCAGGATGGCAAAATGTGGCCGTCCCCCCCCAGGACGTGAGCACGCTCTTAGGCCGAACTGGGAGGGAGGTGGCTTGAGTTTCGCCCTAAGGAAAGCGAGCAACCTGTAGTAAAAATCAACATCGACGTTTAACAAAGCCTAGAACTTAAACTCTAGTCCATATGCTAATTTTCGACATAATCTTATTTTACCATCTTTTCTTCATTTTTCGTTTACTATTTTTTGTATATTGACACTACCTATGACACAACACTTTTATTATCATGATCGTCCATATTTTTAGTAATTTCTTTCTTGTGAAAAAGACAGAATAATCTTTTTTTTCATTTATTCGCGAATAACCACTGTCACCTCAACAAAAAGAAGCCAAAAGATCTCAACAGCATCTTTCAACTTCCCACTATAGTTGTTTATTTACATGACTGCCTGAAACGGAAAAAGAGATAGCATTTTTTTGTTGCAGATAAACATTGGATTCCCATCTAGGTATGTGAATATTAGGCTCATTTTTTTTAAATCTGATCTGTGGTCCCTTCCAATCAATATCAACGCTCACTTCAGAAGGAACATAATTAAATCGAACTTTAAAAGCTGTTTTAGGCACATAACCTAGACCAACTTCATAACTTCTTCTCTCACCATTTTCTTTTGCTAATCCAACTATTGCATTTCCACCATTTTCAATCTTCTTTAACTGCTCTCCTTGTCGAGCAACCTTAGCGATATACTGCATAACGGATTGCTTCGTCGAGGCTGCCCAATTAGAAGCACGTCGTAAAGGTGGAATTGACCCAGCATCAGCAAATGCTTCACTTTGGTCAATAAACAATTTGGAAGCAGTAGAGCTTAACCGGAAACTCCCTGCCAAGTCTTGCTTAATATCTAAATCAGCTTGTTGTTGCCGAATAGACATAGAAGGTCTGTTCTGTGAAATTCCCGTTTCCGCTCTTTGAGTATGAATTTGTATTTTAGGTATTTGCAAGATACCACCACCTTCTATGAAACTACTGGAAAAACAGGTTACTATTTATTTGGCTATGTTAAAGGATAATGTTGATATTTATACAATGTTGATTTTTACGGAAGGTGCGAGACTCCTGTGGGAAAAGCAGGCCAGGCGAGACCCCGCAGGGAGGTAACGACCGAGGAGGCTTGCGGTTCGCCCTAGGAAAGCGAGCAACCTGTAGAAAAATCAACATCAAAGTTTAACAGAGCCATTTATTTATAAATCTATCTTAAGAAGTCCATTAATGATGGCTGCATAATCCGTGACATGGATGACAAGGCAGCACGATGAACATTCTCCGCCATGAGTAAGCTGGATATAACTTTTTCAATATCTGCATCCTCATTATGTGATAACGTTCGTTTTGCAATTACTTCTTGTTCCATTACACGATATTCAATCATTTCTACCCGATTGTATCGAGCACCTAGTTCAGCTCGTTCATTAACGACTTTATCGATATTTCGATCTAAAACAGCAAGGAACTCCGTCATTTTTTCTCCAGTGACATTGGAATCCTTCATCGCCTTTTCAAGTTGGATAAGATCAGCAAAAAACTCACTAGAAAAAATATTGTTAGGGTCTATATTTACAGGAATATTAACACCTTTTAGTAGTTCCATCTCTACGACTTGACTATTTGTAGAAACAGCTTGTCTACTAGAAATAACAAATTCACGTTCCTGTAATACCTTTTCATCTGTAACTTGAACCCCATCTTTTTCATAAGTATGAGAATAGTTTACAGATTGAAGAGAACCATTTTCTTCATTCTTAGATAACATAATTGTTTTCCCAGGATTATTCACATTCACAAACAAATACGTATTATCATCTTTTTCACGAAGCTCATAACGATCTCCCATATGATTTAGTACGTGTGAAAATTCTCCAGGTTCAAACTCATTGTTAGGTAATGCATCTAAAGCATCCGCAATACCAGCAAACCCTACATCCAGAAGATTTTCTTGAACAGGAGGATTTGTGGTATTTGTACCATTAAATAAATACTTATTATTTGCTTTTGTATTAGCCAACGACATCAAATGGTCACGTAGCTGCGCAACTTCCTTTGCAATATTTGAACGCTGAGCACTTTCATATGTATCATTGGACGCTTGAACAGTCAGCTCACGGATACGGTGCAAAGCATTAGTAGCTTCATTTAGTGCGGCATCCCCATTTTCCATCCAATTGTACACTTCTCCTAAATTTCTTTTAAATTGCTCTATTTCTGTTACTTGTGTCCGATATCGCATTCCATTCATCGCAACAACAGGATCTTGAGACGCACGACTGATTTTCTTCCCCGTCGACAATTGATCTTGAAGTGTTTGAAGTGTTTGATAACTACCACTTAAATGACGAAGTGAATTATTCGATAGCATCATTTGTGTAACACGCATATTTCTCCACCTACTTTTATTTATATCTACTCTGAAAATACGTAATAGGAAGCTGTCAAGCTACTAATCGATTGCAAGTACTCTGGTAGCATCTCGCCTTTGCTCTCTTCTATTCGCTTCTGTCCACTCACTTTATCAATGGAAGCACCGAGAACCGTCCCCATGCTTCCTTAAGCTAATCTACCTACCCACAACTCCCATGCCGTTAATTATCCGATCTAGCATCTCGTCAATAACGGTAATATTCCTTGCTGCTGCGTTGTAGGCGTGTTGGAATTGAATCATATTCGCCATCTCTTCATCCAAAGATACTCCACTCACGGACTGTCGGCGATTCTCCACCGAATCACGCAAGCTCTCTGTGTTGTTCATGTTTCTTTCCGATTCTCTCGTTGCAACAGCCATATTTCCAATAACTCCTTGATAGAAGCTCTGTACATTCGTCGTTGTACCATTGAATTCAAGATTACGATCCTTTACATTTGCTAACGCCAACGCATTGGACCCATCCCCTGCAAACGCTACTGCTAACGGATTACCATTCGTTGCCCCAGATGCGGCGATAGTATTTAATTCGTTCAAAATGTTTTCACTAACACGAAGCATGCCGGCAGCACCTTTTATATTATTATCACCAATAACACCATTTGGCCCTTCATTGAACGTAAAGAAATGATATCCTTCTGTTGTTCCATCATCCTGGATAAATTTTCCACCAGTTTCGATCTCTGACAAGCTCCATCCAGATGCATGAACTTTATTAAACTCTTCAACAAAGGTAAACACCATCAAATCAAGCTCCGCTTTCATCCCAGGAATTATGCCCTTCTCCATCTCACCAGTCATATATCCATAAGCCTCTATCGTAGCCTTCAATCCACCTGGTGGCATAAAGCGATCCAAATTAGTAAATTGAGCAACACCCTTTTGCTCTTTCAACGTATCCATATCTACTTTTCCACTACTATCCTTTGCCGCCTCCACCGCTCGAGGATTAGCAAAATACATACCATCCACTAGCTTTGTGTTCTCATCATACGAAAGATGAAGCTCATTCGCTTCTAGACGACTTCCATCTACTAACGTCACACCTAGGTCTCTTCCGTTTTCATCAAGTAGCTTAATCGTGTACCTGCCTGCAGCCGATTCCCTTGCCAAGCCTCCACTATTCACCTGCTCCACACTCACGTTCAAATATAAGGAAAGCTCATCCACCAACTTATCTCGACTATCATACAAATCATTAGGAACTAATCCATTCGGCTCAATCCCTGCAATTAACTTATTAAGATCATTGATTTGACGAGCCAACGAATTAATATGGTCCTTTTGAACCTCAACCTGCTGATGATAATCACGCTGAACCGATTCCAACGAATTATACGTATAATTAAACGTCTCCGCTAACGCAATCCCCTGCTGACGAACAACAGACCTCGCACCTGAATCCTCAGGATGTACCGATAGATCCTGAAGAGAACGCCAAAACCTATCCATTGAATTTGCCAACCCATTTTCTGTAGGCTCATTCATAATATCTTCTACTTTCATATATGCTGTGTGCTTAGCCGACCAATATCCATTTTGATTATTTTCCGCACGAAACTGTAGATCTAAAAAACTTTCACGAATACGTTGAACATCACTCACCTTCACACCTGTTCCAATCTGACCAGGAATCAACGGTGGAGTTAACGAAGGAGTAGGAAACGCATTCGTTGTAGCAAAATTCACCCTCTGTCTTGAAAACCCAGGAGTATTCGCATTCGCAATATTATGTCCCGTCGTATGAAGCGCAGATTGTTGAGCAGATATTGCCCTCCGCATCGTCTCCAACCCATGAAACGTTGATGTCATACCTTACACCCTCTCTAGAAAGAAAAGCACAAAGCGCCCTCTCATCACTCAAATCCAAATATTCCGGACGATAAAAAGCGTTTTTTGCTTTTCATCAGGCAGGTTATTATACATGAGTTGACGGCGCCTGGAGCTAGACAATAATTAGAATTTTATCTTTTCAAACTACCAAATCTTTTTTCAGAAAAAAATAGTAAATCTTACAAACTACGCTTTCGAGTCGAACAATGATTTACCTTCCATACCAACATCCTGCACCTTGTGACTAGTAGGCCGCTGGTAGTTTTCATATTCCCCTCTCGGATACATCGCATCAAGAGATATGTTAACAAATCGCAACGATTCCTCAAGCAACTTTCGATTGAGTTCATTTTGATGTTTAAGCTTTTCTATTTCACTAACAAGTCGCTGCTGCCACAGCAGCAATTCCTGCCGTTCCTCCTCAGGGAAAAACTGCAAAAGCTTATCCATCGTCACGTCCTCTTTCACAAACCCCTTATCTATCATCCAAGCGTTCACCACATGTTCTCTCGTATTTTCTAGCTTGCGAAGCTGTTGAATGAGGACGGTTTCCTCCTTCATTACATTTTCAAGCGCTGGCATATCACCTTTTTTAACCGCGTCCTGTTTTTCCAAAGCATTTTCATTAAATTTTTCATGAACACCTGTTAACGCTTGAAAAATAGTAATAATCTCGTGTTTCATCACTCATCCCTCCCATGTGGTTACTCTACTCATTCCAGTACTCATAAAACTTTCTCGCCGTCTCATGGGCATTGGCTTTGTATGTACCTTGTTCAATTTGATCTTTAATCTTTTCAATTTTCTCTTGTCTATCAATGGCATATTGATTTACCTTCTGCATATTTTGGGCAGCAGATGATATCTCCAATTGATCATGTTTCTTCTGGAGTTCAGTCGACTTCTTTGAACTAACTTCTTGTTGCTTTCGATAAGCGTTTAAAGAATAAATAGGATTAATCTTCACGATCGCAACCTCCTTTTATATACATTCAACATATTATACACAATCCATCTTGTATATCGGTAAAAACGCCCTTCTATTTAACTGTTTTTTCTTTTTACCGTTTTAATCGATCTCCCAACGAAGAATACGTAGTAATTCTCTGGTTTTCTCGACTCTTCTTTCTATCTTCGAACTCTTTCTGACTCTTCAATCCATTTAAACCCGACCGAATATCATTTTGACAATCCGTACAAAGCTTTCCTTCTCGGATCAGCGCTTCACACTTTTCACACGGATACCCCAAATTAGGAAAATCACGCAAATGGATTCTTCCCTCTCGGATGAATTTATAGATAAGATCTATTTCTACCTCTGTATCCTTATGAACTTCATGAAGAGAAGCACTTCGATTTTCTCGCTTCCGTAAATAGTCATACACGATTTGAAACTTACCATCCACTTCTTTATTACAATCATTGCATATAGGACGCAATGCCTTCACAAATACCTTTCCACAACTAGAACAATTAGCTAACTCTGCCATTTGGTTCTCCCCCACCTATTTCTTTCTTATTATATCGACAGAAAAATAAATTAGTTAATAGGTCAAAACGAATAGATTTAGCACAAAGTAGAATGATGCAGAAGTCTAGATAACCCAAATCCATATCTTCCATCTAGTTCGGTCATCATGAACTAATCAAGACCAACCTTGCTATTTCTCCCCAGAAGCCCCAATGGATCTCGCAACAGAAACGGCAGCAACACTCTTCGCTCCCATACTATAAAGAGTCGCACCCGCACTCCGCAACGTGGCACCAGTCGTATAAATATCGTCTACTAATAAAATCCGTTTTCCAACAAGGGAACTTCTCTCTACATCCTCACGTAAAGCGAAGGCACCACTCAACGCCGCTAACCTATCTTCCCTCGTTCGTTTACTTTGCTTATCCTCTGAATTTTTCACCCTATTCAATAGTGGTTCCACCATCCGAAACTTCCCTGCTAACACATCAGCTTGATTAAATCCTCTTTCCCACTCTCGTTTTTCTCGTAACGGAATAGTGGTAACTATATCGAATCCTCCCATTTCCCTCGCTAACGAAACTAAATCGTCGACAAAAAGAGTTGCCAGTTCCACATCTCCTCGATACTTATATCGAGCAATGAACTCCTGAATAAATGGATTATATATGTAAAGCGCTCGATGCAAAAAAGGTTGGCTACTCCAAGGGGGAATCGCCGACCATCTCATGCAATCAGAACACTGGGCCTCCCCTGTCATCTTCACATTTCCTATGTTAGGTCGTCCGCACTCTTTGCATATAACGCTCGTTATCTTCTCCATTTTACTGTTGCATTCATTGCAAAGTTTCCCTGTGCCCCCACCTACAACCCACGACCAGGAAAAAGCTACCGCGAAATGCTCTAGACACCATAAACACCTCTGCTCACTCATCAACACTTACACCTCCCTTTCTCCCAGATCATTCATCATTTTAACGTGCTTCACCGCTTGAACCATTTCCTTTGTTTTCCCATAATGAAAAAACACCACATCACCAGTCGGTTCCTCTGGACTCCGGCCCACTCTCCCAGCAATTTGAACAAGTGCTGATTCGGTAAAAATTCTGTCTTCTGCACCTAACACAGCTACCTGGACTCCTTTCACCGTTACCCCTCTTTCTAAAATGGTCGTCGTCACTAAAATACGGGTATTCCCTTTTCTAAATTCCATAACTTTCTCTCGTCGATCCTCATCTCCCGCATGAACACCCTCCACCACCGAATCCAATTCATCACGGAGGATGACAACGACTTGCTCCATTACCTTCACGCTAGGTACAAACAAAAACACTTGCTTTTCTCTATCCATTTGCTGCAACAACCAACGAAATAGTGTTGATGGAATTCGCCTTTTTTGCAACGTTTTATCCCATTGCCCCGCCCATTGGAACTTCGGTACAGGAAGTGGGTGTTTATGATAACGACGAGCTACTTTTACAGACAAGATTGCTTTCGTTTTCGCTTCCCATTTCATTTTTTCATCAGGGGTGGCAGAAACAAACACCGTTAAACTTCGCTCTTTTTTTGCTTGTGATACGGCATATCGAAGCTTTTTATCTACTGTAAATGGAAAGGCGTCAACCTCATCGATGATAACGAGATCAAATGCCTTGTGAAAACGAAGAAGTTGATGAGTGGTGCTTATTACTAACTCACCATTTGTAAACCTATCTTCTGCCCCACCATACAGCGCGATAACTTTCGTTTTCGGAAAAGCTGATTTAATACGTGGTTCTAGCTCTAACACTACATCGGTTCGAGGCGTGGCAATAAGAACACGGAGATTTTTTTGTAATGCAAGAGCAATACCATGAAACAACATCTCTGTTTTGCCCGCACCACAAACCGCCCAGATTAAGAAAAAAGAAGATGTATTTTTTCCAGCAAAAAAATCCTCGATCGTATCACATAACTTTTCAGATGCTTTTTCTTGATAGGGAGATAACGTTCCTTCCCAGCCTAATTCATGGGAAGTTTCATTCACATTTTCTACATCATTCCACGTTAGTAGTGGTGTACAGCTTGAAATGCGCCCCATCATTAAACAACTCCGACAATACACACAGCTTCCTTTACACCGATAACAAGAAAATGTCGCTAACAAGGAAGAATCTGAGTTGCCACATCGTTGACATTCGTATCCCTTCCCTTTTTGAATAATCCCATGTTGATATGTTAGGAAACCGTTTTTAACATGATCGTATATCTCTTTAATGGAAAACGGGAGCTCATCAAGTAGCAGTCTTCGATGTTGTGCAAAACTTTTCAGTTCTTCGTTATACGGGTACAAGTAATTCGGTGGTGGGAAGTAGATTTGTTTCAGGTCATTTTGAAGGTGAATCAGAGGTTTCGGTTCTATCGTGTGATCAAGAAGTTGATAGGCTGCAGAGTATGTTTCATCTTTTTCGTGCCGAGGTAATTGAGGTAGAAGCCAAAGTTGTGATGCATTTTGCGGATGTTCATATGGTAAAACTTGAAGGAAAGCTTCTTTCTGTGTGTAGGAACACAAAGATAACAACTCACGGACTTTGTGAAAGCTGAGCGGATAAAAAAGCATATTATATTCTCCTTTATGAGGTGATAGGGGTTGATTAACAAGAGGATTCACTAATGAGGATGTTAAGTAAGCGGAGTTGTTTTTGGAACCCCGCTTGTGTTTTTTATTGCTTAACCCAACCAATACCTAAACTACCTTCGCCAAGATGTGTTCCGATAACTGGACCGAAGTAGCTTACCGTTACATTGGTGTTCGGGTATTTGTTGCGAATAGTTGATGCCAATTCTTCTGCTTTTTCTTTTCTATTCGCGTGGATAACAGTGATGTCATATGCTTCACCGCTTTTTACATCTTCATCTAGAAGATCAAAAATTCTATTGATCGCTTTTTTGGATGTTCGAACTTTTTCGAATGGTACAATCACCTTGTTTTCAAAATGTAGCACTGGCTTTATTTGCAATAGGCTACCTACGATAAGTTGAGCACCGTTTAGGCGTCCACCACGATGAAGATGACTAAGATCGTCTGCCATAAAATAAGCACGGCATGTTTGTTTCATTTCATGAAGTTTATTGATGATGTCATTGGCGGAATAATTGCTTTGTGCTAGTTCAGCTGCTTTCAACACATAAAAGCCTTGAACGAAACAGCTTATTTCAGTATCAAACGCATGAACATTCACGCCTTCAACCATGGTAGCCGCACTAAGTGCTGTTTGGTATGTTCCACTAATACCGCTCGAAAGCGTGATGACAATGATGTCTGTGTAATCTTGTTTCAACTCTTCATATTTTTGTTCAAAAAATCCAATGGCTGGTTGCGAAGTTTTGGGAAGATTTTCTGTATTTTTCATTTGCTCATAAAACTGCTCTGCGGTTATCTCTTGCTCTTCCTTATATTCTTCTTCCCCGAAGATGACATTTAAAGGAATCATGTGAATATTATTTTTTTCTCGCATCTCTTTTGGTATGTATGCGGTGCTGTCGGTAACTACTGCGACTTTACTCATGGATAGTTCACTTCTTCCGTTAAAATTTAAAATTAAGTAATTATTTATAAATTCGTATTATGTCTATTAACTGTAAATTTATAGTATCAATAGTGAATAGGTTTGTCTATTATTTCAGTCATATATTTACAGGAAAAATACGACAACATACAAAGGTCTTATGTAAAACAGAGATTAAATAGCAAACATGTAGTCTAAGGGGATTTGAAAAAGGTAAATCTAACAATGGGTGGTTGGATTCTAACAATTGCGCCACATATTCTAACAATTGAGCGTTGCTTTCTAACAAATAGGTGTTCTTTTCTAACAATTGAGCATTGCTTTCTAACAATTTGTCGAATATTGACACTCCTCACCATCATTCCCCCCTAAACTTAACGGACATCCAGCACAAATATAGAAACTTCTAAACAACAAAAAAAACCAACCTCCTAGATTAAGGAGATTGGCTTTCCAACATAAATCAATTTACCCTTACCCACCCATTTTTGATCGCTTCCACTACCGCTTGTGTACGATCGTTCATGTTCATCTTTTGTAAAATATTACTCACATGGTTTTTCACTGTTTTTTCACTAATATATAAAGCTTCTCCAATTGCGCGATTACTCTTACCATCTGTCATTAGTTGAAGAACTTCACACTCTCGACGAGTCAATAAGTGTAGAGGTCGACGGTACTCTACTTCTCTGAAACCAATTTCCGAATCCGATTCATTATCGCTTGCTAAACGGCGGTACTCATTAATTAGATTATGTGTCACTTTCGGGTGAATGTAAGCACCACCTTCTCCAACTACTTTCACCGCTTCGATCAGTGCATCTGTATCCATCTCTTTTAACAAGTAGCCCGTAGCACCTGTTTTTAAAACATGAGTTACATACGTTTCATCATCGTGAATAGAAAGTATTAAAACTTTTACATTCGGAAACGTTTCAACTAACATTTTTGTGGCCTCAACACCATTTACATTCGGCATATTTATATCCATGAGGACAACATCAGGCTGATAATGCCTTACTAAATCTACTACTACATCTCCATCATTTCCTTCTGCAACAACATCAAAGGATGGTTCCATTGCAAGAATTCGTTTTACTCCTTCACGAAATAACTGATGGTCATCAACTAAGACAATTTTAATTTGTTTCTCCATCTCTTTTTTCCTCCCCTGGCTCCCATTAACCATTATGTATTATACATGTGCGCTTCATTTCTTCTACTACTTACTATACCGGAAAAATAACAGTGAATAATAATATGATGCACCTTTATAAAAAACAGTTCTTTTTTACTAATTAATTGGACTTTATTGGTATCTGTACCATGATAAGGGTTCCTCTGCCCGGATTGGAATGAATACTCAACTCTCCATCTAACATATTCACACGCTCTCTCATTCCTAATAAGCCGAAAGAACCTTCTTTTTTTAGATTTGTATTGAAACCTTTTCCATCGTCCTTGATGATAGCAGTAGCACCGTTAAGCTTTAACTCTACCTTCACAGCAATTTCCTTTGCTTCCGAATGTTTATTTGCATTTTGAACTGCTTCCTGGACAAATCGAAAGATAGCTACTTCCATATCAGATGGAATTCTTCTCTCTTTTCCAAAACTTTTAAATGTTATTGTCGCTTTTACATGCTCTTGAATATAGCGTAAATACTTTTCTAACGTAGGGATTAGTCCTAAATCATCCAGTGCCATTGGTCTCAAGTCATAAATAATGCGTCTCACTTCAGATAAAGAGTCCTTCACCATAACACGAAGGTCTCGAATTTCCTTCATCGCTTCCTCAGGTCCTCTTTCGGTATAGATGCGTTCTACTATATCTGATCGAAGCAGTACATTTGCCATCATCTGTGCTGGACCATCATGAATTTCTCTAGAAAGACGTTTTCTTTCCTCTTCCTGAACTTGGATAATCTTTAAGCCAAATTTTTGTATTTCCATTGCATCTGCTACCATCTCTGTTACTTGTTTTAAATCACCAGTTAAATAATTTATAACCACATTAATTTGGTTTACTAGGGTTTCAGCTCGTCCAATTGTATCCTGCAGCTTAATTAACCTACGTTCTATATGGTCTCTTCTTTCCCTTAGTTGCTTTTCCTCTTGGCGTAAAACAGCTAACTTTACTTGATAATCATTTGCCTGTTCATACGCTTTTCTTACTTCTTCATCAGTAAATTTATTGAAATACTTACTTACTTCAGCTAGTCGATTTCTCGCAAAACGAGACTGTACTTCCATTTTTTCATTTTTATTAATTATTTCAATAACATTTGATTGAATATTTTCTAGTTCTCGTTTCAATAAGTTATATTCACCACGAGAGTCTTCGCCAATCTCAAATATCTTTTCTCGACTGTCACCAACAGTTTCCATCATTTTCTCTAGTACTTTTTCAATAGAATACTGATTACTAGACATATGAATTCCCCACTTTCAACCAACTCCGTTGTAATGTAGAATGGCTTAGACATATACTTGTCCAATAAATAATATACTAGGTTGAAAGTATTCTAACTATAAGCTACATAGTGGAGCCGGTTCACTTCCAAACCCATTTTACCACCACAAGAGAAGCGTCACAGAATCCAATATGTAAACTTCTTTTTTAAAGAGTGCTCTTGATCTTAGACATACCTAATATCACTCGGTTTACATATGATACCTTCAGAAAAATAGGTACGATCAAAAGACCACATAAATTATTCGAAACACTTCTCAACATTGTGGGGGTACTTTCTATCTTTTCTTTCCATTCTAATCAATTATGATGTATTCTTGACACGCGCTATGTATACATCTTACATTAAATTTAGAGAAATTGACGTTAATTTTTTATATATGGTTGAAATACACGGAGGCAAAAAATAAGATCATGGCGAAAGTCTCGGTTTTATGTAGGTATTTTGACCTAACAACTAATATGCTATTCCTATATTTAGAAACTTTTTTCTAGAATATAGTATAAAGCTACATAATAGAGAGAGAGGACTGGGCATATGCTATCGTCTTACTTTACTGTAAAAGGATACGGAGAACACGAAATCTCGATCCAACGATCACGATTTATTACATTTGTAAATAGAGTAACTTCAGAGGAAGAAGCACAACAATTTATTGAAAAAATAAAAAAGGAACATTGGAATGCGAACCACAATTGTTCAGCATATATGATAGGTGAGAATGACCAAATTCAAAAAGCAAATGATGATGGAGAACCTTCTGGAACAGCTGGAGTACCAATGTTAGAAGTATTAAAACAGCGGAAGCTAAAAGATACTGTTGTGGTTGTAACTCGTTATTTCGGTGGAATAAAACTAGGCGCTGGAGGATTAATCCGCGCTTACAGTACTGCAACTTCCGAAGGACTAGCACATACTGGCATTGTTGAACGATGTTTAACACAACACTATAAAACAACGATCGACTATCATTTTCTTGGAAAAGTGGAAAACGAACTCCACTCTTCTCCGTATGAAATAAAAGATATTCACTACCTCGAAACAGTTCAAATTGAAACGTATGTATTAGTTGGACAAGAAGATGCTTTCGAGGAATGGATCACAAACTTAACAAGCGGACAAGCCAAGATTGAAAAAGTAAAATTACACTATTTAGAAAAGAGTACATCGTATTAGAAGCATCTACAAATACCCTCTTAAGAAATTGAATATGTAGTAGCAGGTATTTTCGAGGGTAGACATAATAAAAACAAGCTTCCTACTTGAAATTAGGAAGCTTGTTTTTTACGTGTCTAATATGGCAATTTCTTCGTCTACTTTTTTAGGAATCTCGTACTGTAAAGTCAATCCCTCAGAAACGAGTAATTGTCCATCATTTCTTTCTAAACTTCTATTAATCAAGTGCAAGTAAAATAAGAATTCGTCATCTTTCATTTCTGTCATATTGTCGACTTCACTCAAGGACATATGAAGCGAAAAACTATCATCATCTGTTTCAAAGATTACAAAAATAACAGACGGCTCCGCTGCAAAGTCAATCCATTTTTTTATAATTAATGTAATGATAATCCTTAATTGATTTATATCTACATAAATCTCCTTCGCACCGTCTCCCTTTACTTCAAAATGAATATGAGGAATAAACTCTGGCGACTGTCTATGAATCTTGTTTTTAATATATAATTTCAAATCAAATAGATTCATCCATTGAGGCTTCGGAGTTGATTGATAATTAATAGTCAAAAAGTCATTCACATGATTCTTCCCTTTCATTATTTCCTCTTGGGCAATTTGGAGAAGCACTTGTTTCTTTTCAAGACTTTTAACTCCCTCTTGGTCTGTTAATAACATCTGTAAAATTCCGTAAACTGGAGTTAATGCATTTAAAATCTCATGTGCGTAACGCAAACTTATTTGTTGTACTAACCTTTCCGTTTCAGGACTCCATACGTGCTCTCTGTCATTTATATTACTCTCTATTTTTCCAAGTAAGTCATCACGCATACTTTCAGGAGAAAGATGTTCGGTATCTATATTACTTTGATTTTCATATACAGAAGTAACTTTTACATTATCAGTACTGTTTTCATTAACAGCTAATGAATTAGGTGTAGCATCAATATTTTTGATCACGACTCCCCCCCTAAAAAAAAAAAAAAAAAATAAAGTAATGGACACAAAATACAACTTTTTAACTAATCGGTTCTAAATGCGTATTGGACTATTCCATTATATGAATCAAAAGTCATGTATTTGGAACGAAGAAACATTATTAAATTAATTTAGAAATGTTTCCACTTTATTGTAATATCTTGTATATTCATCTGTAAACATTACTTTTCCCCATTATTTAGGTGATGTATGCCAAAACGTATCTATATAACTAGTGTTAATTAAACTCAATACTTTATGCCTACTTAGATTTATTATGATTAACAAAACTTACAATTTACCTTTTAGGTCTTTTAAAGTAAAATAGAAATGTTATATTTCTACAAATTACTTTAAATCCTTGTAGTTTTTTGTAAAATACTTATAGAAGTTTAATAGAAAGTCTCAGAATATCAATAAAAATGAATCCTTTCACACGAATTATCCGTCTATTACTAAGGAGTATAGTTTTGTGAAAATAAGGGGTAAAGGAGTTTTACTTAATGAATCAATCTCGAATCGATATAAAGAATAATAAAAAAGCCAAGAAAAAACAAAACAAATTTAAACGTCTGGGCCTTTTTGTTCTAATTCTTTTCCTTGCAATTGGTGGCTATGGAACATATATGTTTTCAAAGATGGCTAATGTTACTAGCAGTGCCCAACAAGAATTAGAACGAGGAGACCGTTCCGTTATTCGAGAACAAGCTGTAAACCCTAGTAAAGATAATATTTCCATTCTTTTTCTAGGATTAGATGATCGAAGTGGTAGTTTAAAAGGAAGATCCGATGCTATGCTTCTAGCAACTTTTAATGAAAAAGACGGATCTGTAAAAATGTTAAATATTCCACGTGATTCATATGTCGAGATACCTGGCAGAGGGTTTGACAAAATTAATCATGCTCACGCATTTGGAGGAATTGACTTAACTATAAGTACAGTGGAGAATCTATTGAATTTACCTGTTGACTACTTTGTAACACTAAATTTCGATGCTTTTATGGAAATAATCGATACATTTGGTGGAATTGAAGTTGACGTACCTTTCACTTTTTCAGAGATGAACAGCAATGACGAATTAGGGGCAATCACTATTTACGAAGGTCAACAGACATTAAATGGAGAAGAAGCTCTTGCTTACGTTCGAATGAGAAAGCAAGATCCTCTTGGAGATTTAGGACGAGGAGAAAGACAAAAACAAGTATTAGAATCTACAATTAAAAAAGGAGCCTCTTTAACTACTATTACTCGTTTTGGTAGCTTAATGGACAGTTTGGAGGATCACCTAAAAACCAATCTAAGTTTTGGAAATATCCTTGCACTTCATGGTTATGCTCCAAAGTTAGGTCAAATAGAATCATTAGCTTTTGACGGAAATAACACAAGAATAAATTCAATAGCTTACTTTCAATTAAAAGATGAATCCGTTGCTGAAATATCACATGCATTAAGAGTTCATTTAGGATTAGAGAAAGCTATTGAAGTAGCCGATACAGAAGAAACAACCACAATAAACGAATAGAATTAGAAAATAAGAGGAATCTCATTCATGCAAAAAGAGAAGCAACCCCTACATCTAAGGACTGCTTCTCTTTTTCATTTCTAATTCTTAAAATACAAATCGATCCCATTATATATTTCATTAACTAATGCATCCTGCTCATTCACTATTTTCTGAAAATCAGACGGATTTGTCATAAATCCTAGTTCTAAGAGGATTGATGGCATCCTTGTAAATCGAATAACCTGTAAGTTACTATCCCTTATACCTCTATCTCTTAAATGTAAACCTTTCACTAGTTGAGATTGTACTAAATTTGCAAGTCTTTGACTATTTGATCCTGCAAGGACGGAATTATAAAAAGTCTCTACCCCACTAGCAGAACTTCCAGACCAAGAATTCAGATGAACACTGATAAAGATATCAGCTTTCGAGTTGTTCGCCCTATTTACACGCTGGCTAAGTGATAGCGCGGTATCATCGACTCTACTCATGATAACCGTAGCTCCAGCTTGTTCTAGCTTCGTTTTTAATTTATTTGATATATCAAGCACCAATACCTTTTCACCAATACCGTTCACAAAGGCCCCTGGATCTCTTCCACCATGCCCCGGGTCAATAAATATTGTTTTCCCCCTTAGGTTGTCTGAAATTACTGGTAGACTTTCTTGTGATTGGTTCGTTACCTTTACATACGAGCTATGAATCCAGCCCCAACTTTCGTCAATCTTGATCTTGGACCAAACACCAGCTTTTTCATATATATCTACTTTAGCACCTTCTATTAAACTACCAATAATAGAGGAACTAGTACTATTGCTTTCCCTTACATTTAAGCGAGCTACAGTAACATCTCCTGTTTCTATTATTGAATCAGAAGTTTGGGAACTCGGTGGAGTATTTGTGTTAGTAGGTATTAGCTTAATGAAATCTCCATGAACATAACCCCAAGCATTGTTCAGATTTATTTTGTACCACTGATCTGTTTTTTCATGTAATTCCACTTTTGCACCCTTAGTAACACTTCCTATAACGTGAGAATTCGTACTAGCACTTTGTCTTACATTTAATCGCGTTGCAGTTACCTCCCCCTGGTTTACGGAGGAATTGATAGACGTATGTATAATTGTTTGCTGTTGTTGGATTTCTCTTACAAAATCACTATGAATAAATCCCCATTGATTGTTATGTTTTACCTTCCACCAGTCGCCTGTTTTACCGTATAGATCAACTCTTGCTCCTCTTGAGTAATTACCAATAACACCTGAATTAGTATTAGCACTGGATCGAATATTTAACCTAGTGGCGGTTACTTCTCCACTACCTGTAATTTCTGAGATATTACTTTTCACTACCTTAACGAAGTCACCATGGATATAACCCCACTGATTATTTACTTTAATCATGTACCAACTGCCTGATCTTTCATATAAATCTACTTTCGATCCTCTTGTTAGACTCGCTATTATTCTACCATTTGTATTAGGTTGGTTTCTTACATTAAGAGAAGTTGCAGTGATCTCTCCTTGATCAACACTACTTGCAGATACTATGTTGTCATCTGGATTATTAAATAGAAATGTAAAAAGTATAGCTGTTATGATTAATAGAACTGATGCTTTTTTCACCATCGCTTCCCCTCTCTCTTTTAACATTTATCCAAAGCTTAGAAAATACTTCCAGATTACGTCCACTAATTTCGCTAACCCAATTAGGAATATACCTAAACACGCAATACTTAAAGGAGATCCCCATTTAATATCCTTCATTCTTTATGCCTCCGAAAAACTACATTTTTCTTTAAAATACCACAATAATCCAAAAAAAAAATCGGACTTTTCACTATATTGAACGATTTTTTTGTTTTTTCTCATAAAAACTCGAGGTTTGTTGAATCAATGAATGGATGTGGAATTTTTGTATTCGTCCTAATATCATGAGATAATAAGATAACAATTCTGAGATTAATGGAGGTTACATATATGGAAACATCAAGAAATGAGGAGTTAACTCAGTGGAAACAAGAGTTACAATCAAGAAAAGACGAAATAATAAAAAGAAAGCACATCATTGAAACAAAACTGGACAAATACAAAACTCGGTTACGTATCGCTTCTTCTATTGAAGAAAGTAATAAAGGAGCGATAGTGGACAGTTTGGAAAGCCAAGTAACACAATTTAGGCGTGAACTTGAAGAATTTTCTATAGCCAACGAACCAGAGATAAGGGAACTAGACTCTATTTTAAAGTCAGTAGAAAGAGAGTTAGCACGCTCCTAAGGAGTAATTTAATCCCTTCTAAACTAGAGGCTAAAGTATTCAATAACGAATGTTTTTCGTACGAATAGTAAAAATAACCCGTATGAAATCAAGGTAATATACATGATTTCATACGGGTTAGCTATGTTATAGTTTTTGTTCCATCATTTTGTACATATTCCCTTAGGAATATTAAATGTTAATGGAATATAAACGTAGATAACTTATCCTTTACATGTCTCTTTTATTTCATTAATGAATTGTAAAACATCTGCACGTAATTCTTCACGTTGTAAAGCAAAGTCTAATGTAGCTTTAATGAACCCTAGTTTATCACCTACATCATATCTTTTTCCTTCGAATACATATCCATAAACAGATTGACCTTGTCTTAGCTCGTGAATTGCATCTGTAAGTTGAAGTTCATTACCAACACCAAAAGGTATTCTCTCTAAGATTGAAAAAATCTCTGGCGTTAATATATACCTTCCTAAAACAGCAAAATTTGAGGGGGAATGTTCAAGTTTTGGCTTCTCTATTACTCCGTTAAATGAATATAAACGATCCTCCATTTTTTCTGGTGAGATCAGCATACCGTATTTCGTAACATCGTTTTGTGGAACTTCTTGAATACCAACAATTGCAGACTGTTGTTTTTCATATTTTTCTATTAATTGCTTAATACAAGGAACATCCCCTTGTATTATATCGTCTCCTAACAAAACAGCAAAAGGTTCATCCCCAATGAAGCTCTTTGCACATAAAATTGCATGCCCTAGTCCTTTCGGTTCTCGCTGTCGAATATAATGAATATTAGCAAGACTTGATATCGCCTGCATCTCCTTTAACTCGGCTATTTTCCCTTTCTTCAATAGGGTCTCCTCAAGCTCATACGAAGTATCAAAATGATCTTCAATGGACCGTTTTCCTCGACCACTGATAATGATGATATCCTCGATTCCAGATTGAATAGCCTCTTCAACAATATATTGAATCGTTGGTTTATCCACAACTGGAAGCATTTCTTTCGGTTGAGCTTTAGTAGCTGGTAAAAAACGCGTTCCTAATCCAGCTGCAGGAATAATCGCTTTACGAATTTTCATAGTTTCCATCACCACTTTCTTTCGATACTACTCGTTTTCATTATACCCCTTACTCTTTGTAACTAGTATTTCCAAAATAATTCTTAACATATTCTTAATATCCACTTCAAGGGAATTAAATACATTAATAAAAGGACTAATCAGTCTGAATTTCAGACTGATTAGTCCTTACCTTTTTAATAAGTAACAAATTTCAGATTTATTCCCTGTTCTGACTATCTATTCATCTATTCAACGGCTTCGCATTGATAATATAACGTTCTGGTGCATCTCCTACAAAACGAAATGGATAGCACGTAGAAATAGTCAATACTTCTTCATCGATGGAATAATCGATAACAGTTCGATCATCAGCATCTACAATGAAAGTTTCTTCTATTTCATATTGAAACGTTCCATAACTTAGTTGCACTTCCACGATATCACCAATCTCTAAATCACCTAAATTACGAAATACAGTATCTCTATGTCCTGAAAGTAATATTTGCCGTGCTTCTCCTGGAAAACCTGTTCCTATAAAATGTCCAACACCAGCTTTTAAATCCTCATCGCTCGTACCTTCCACTACTGGCCATTCCTCATTTAATTTTGGGGCTCGTAACAACCCAATTACATCCCCACCAGCTGGGTCATAGTCTCGTATAACACCTTCAAAATCTGAGAATTCTCTATCGCTAGCTCTATCTGCATATACTATGCTTTGAGCAGATTTTAACGCGTCATTTTGTTTGGCATTCATTTCAAAGTATTGATATCCGCCAATACCTAAAAAGAAGAAACTAGTTAAGATAAGAACGATACCTATCCATTTTCTCAAATTTCATGCACCTCCAATACTACCACTTTACTATTATACCCAAAAAATAGGAGTAACAAAAGAGAGCAAAAAAGAAAAATGACGAAGATCCAAAAGCTGTTATCAGAGTGCACGGGAAAATTTATATTAACTTCCTTAAGCGCGCTCTTTATTACTTTTTGAATCCTCCTCTATTCTACAAGCCAATTCACCGACCTCTGTCAGACATTCTAGGCAGTGGATATGTTGTTGCTTACACTCAGCTAACCAACTTAATGAGACACATCAAAAAGATTTAAATTTAATCTATAAGACTTAAAAACTCATTCACTAAATCTACTACATAACCACTACCACCAAGCTCTTCAACATGTTCGATCATAACGGTGACTAGAATATCCTTTTGCTCGTAATCTAAAGCAACATACCATCCAAGTTCTTTTCCATCTTCACTTTCTAACGTATCCTTCAGTTCTGCAGTTCCTGTTTTTCCCGCAATCACTCTTGAATGGTTTACCCCTTGTCTATGAGCTGTTCCATTTGGTTCTTCTACTACCGCAATCATTGTTTCCAAGATTGTTGCAGCAGTGTCCGCTGTGATTATGTTTTCCTTCCAATACGCCCCTTTTGCTGCTTCCTCACTATATAAAAATGGTTGAACAATGGAACCTTCATTGATAAACATTGTGTATAAGGCAGTTAAGTGTAACGGTGTCATTTGAACTTGCCCCTGGCCATATCCCGTATCTGCTAGTAATATTTCTGAATTAATCCCATCATTTGCTATCGATGATGAGTACATAGGGAACTCAAATGGAATTGGTTCTCCAAAGCCAAACGCTTCTGCCCAACTTTCCATGGTATCTGCACCAATATCCAATGCCTTTTGTGCAAAATAAATATTGTCGGAAAACTTCATTCCTGTTTTCAAATCAACAGAAGTAACCGTATCAGTAACCCGGGTAACTCGATAATCTCCCCAGCTATCATTTGGCTGCCATCGTTTTTCTGTGATTTCGAGTTCTTCTGTTGGATTCAACATTCCTTCTTCTATACCAATAGCAGCAGTAATTGGCTTGAATACAGAGCCTGGAGAATAAGCATTCTGAAATCTACGTTCAAAAAGTACATTCATATCTTCTAAGTTTGCTGTTCTTGGATCCTTCATTCGTAGATATTGATAGTTTGAGTTATAAGAAGGAACACTTAATAATGCCAACACTTCTCCAGAAGTTGGATTCATTACAACGGCAGAACCTTGTTCATCGCCAATCGTCTCTGCAAGTTTCGCTTGTAACTTTGCATCAATTGTTAAAGTAATATCTTCTCCATCAACAGGTTCTTTTTTTATCACTACATGTCTTGTATTTCCTGCTTCATCTACTGTAGAAATAGTAATTCCACGTTCACCTCTTAAACGTTCTTCTAAAACACTCTCTAGCCCACGTTTTCCAATGTTAGAATGAGCATGATATCCTTGACCTTCAAATTGTTCCAATTCCTCCGCAGTAATAGCTCCGATATATCCCACTAATTGCGACAAAGATTCTCCTTGAGGATATTCTCTTCCTGAAACTCGATTCACCTGCACACCTTTTATTTGCTGCAGTGCCATTCTTCTTTCATCTGATAGTGGCATACTTTGTACAGGTGCAAACCAGCCTGGATTGTTCGGGTATTGGTTGGCCATATTTTGCACATATTCTATATCCAGATCAAATAGCTCTGCTACTCTTTCCGTGGCGTCGTCAAAATCTTCTATCATTTCCGGGAAAAATCCTACTTGATATATTTCACCATTAATCGCTAAGCCATTTCCGTTTCTGTCAAAAATTTGTCCTCGCTCTGGATCTGAAGATTGAATTGTTATTCCATCGGTTGGTTTCTCTAATCCTACGAATAAGTGACTAGGGGACCAATCCACGGTCCAACTTTCGATTTCTTCCTCATTTTCATCTAACTCTATTACTTTTTTTAGTATAACTTCCGTCTCATAACGAAGGTTACCTGCAATGGAAGACATCGTTACATCTATTAGATATCTAAGTTCTTCTATTTCCTCGAAATCTAGTTCTTCTTCTTCAAAATTACGTGATTCAAAGCTGACAGCAATAGAGTCTACACTTAAATCTCCATACACTTTCTCCATTCTCTCTGGGAGCGACCACTCTTGCTCTGAAAGCTCCGCTAGAGATTCTTCACTTAATACCTCCATCATCCCACCGTACTCATGTGATTCCCATGATTCTATGTAATGACTAAGGGTGTCTTCAGGATTAATTTTCTCCTCCTCTTCTTCTGAACAACCAAAAAGAAAGAAGCTACTGATCACTGTGACTAAAAGTAAAAGAAAGACGTTTTTCATGTAATCCCTCCCCAACCTATCTTGTACCCATTATATATGAAAAATGGAAAAATATGAATTCCACGAGACGACAAAATAGTAGATTTATTTTGACATCTCGTCGAAGCTGGTAAGGGAGGACACCAAAGAAAGTGATTATTTTCACCAAAGCGGATGAAAATACGTTATTAGATGCTTTAGTAACATCAACTTTATATGGAATGAGCGTAAGTCCACGAACTCCTGTTGTGGGAAGCAGAGTAAAGGCGAGACACCACAGAACGGAGCCAGGATGGCGACATGACGCCGTTGCCCACAGGACGTGGGCATGTACTTAGGCGGAATTCTGCGAGGAGGCTCGGCAACTCCCCACGGAAAGGAGTGGACAGTAGCGAATGGAATACAAGCAAACAAAGTTAGTATTACTATATAGCTTAATACACGTATTTTCAGGGTAGAGACTTTCTTCATTTAAGCTAGCATTGCCACGGCACTCTCTACCAAAAAGCCACTGAAAAGTAGTGTTGTACTTCCAGTGGTAGTAAAGTTTATGCATCGTTATATTTAAGAACTAGTCTGTCTCTGCACCCTTCTTGCTGTTCTCCACTTTCTCCAAATGATAATAGCACTAATTCCAAGCATGCCTCCTACAGAGTCTAGAATAACATCCTCTACCATTCCCGTTCTGTTCGGATGAAGAAGCTGTCGAAATTCATCAATAGATGCATATAGAGTTACAAATAGCCAAGCTGTGATGGCCGAATATCTCCTTTTTCTAATAAAAAAATCAAAGACTCGATATGCTAATAGCCCCATTACTGCAAAGGCAAAAAGATGAGCTCCTTTCCGAAGAAAGAATTCTACAAATGCAGCAGGAGTTCTCGTCTCTAAGCTAATAACAGAGTCTCCATATGTAAATGAAATTGGCTCCGCTATTTTTTCTACCCATTCTAAAGGAAAGTCTTCTAGAATAGGTTGAACATTTTGGTCTTCATACGATTGAGATGATGAAAAATATATGAGACCTACCCAAGTTAATAATGGAAAAACATATAATATAAAAAATCTC
Source organism: Evansella sp. AB-rgal1 (assembly GCF_041820985.1). Classification (NCBI taxonomy): domain Bacteria; kingdom Bacillati; phylum Bacillota; class Bacilli; order Caryophanales; family Bacillaceae; genus Evansella; species Evansella sp. AB-rgal1. The sequence continues at coordinate 51,999 of NZ_JBGUAU010000019.1, read as the reverse complement.
GGTGTTACAGGTTGCTTTACATTTTGAATCACCATAAACGTCCTCTCTCGCTAACACGTTAAGTTTATGTGTAAATTATATCAAAACTGTCAACGATGATAGTACTTCTAGAAAAAGGTGGTAAATAACATGAAAAAAACTTTCCTATTTCTAACACTACTCTTTTTATTTTTGCAGACATTCCCAGATGACAGTTTAGCATCAACAAAGTCCTATCAATTAGAAAGTAACTTTTCTAGCAACGATAATCCAATCTCTATCCATGAATTGATCCTGTTTCAAAATGAGATATATGTTGCATCCAAAATTATTGCTTCTTATGAAGAAAAATTCACTTTATTAGAAGAGGAAGCAAAACTGGAATTAGATGAGCTTGTAACGGAGGCAATAGCTGATTATGAAAGCAAAAGAAACAATGATGAACGAATATCCTATCTTTATTTCTATCGAACATATTATCGAGCTGCCCAATCATTAGAGAACGAAATTGACACACGATTTCAGCATAAATACGATCAATTACAAGAAGAATTAACAGCAAATGGATTATCCCCAGATAAATCCATTCACTTTAAAAAAACATATGAAAAATTGAAAAATAAGCAGAAAAACTCGTTAATGTCCATAGTCAAAGAAATGATTTGATTTTTTGGGAGACCTCCCTCCAAGTGGTAATTTGCACCATGGTGATGAAAATACGTTATGAAGTATATTAGTACATCTAAAATGAGCGCAAGCCAGCATGACTCCTGTGAGAAGTAGACCCAGAGGGGAGATGACGTAGGGTGCTTGCACTCGAAGGTAGCTCGGCAGACCCCCTAGGAAAGTGCGTGGAATATAAACCATCAAAGTTATTCATACTAGATAAGTTTGCTACCATGAACCCACGCATTTTCAGTCCATGATAGTGAAAATTTCAGAGTACACACTCTATGTTGAGATTATGAGTGCGTGAATGAGACAACATTTGAGACACCCTCTGGTCTCCTAAAAAGGGGATAATCATATGCGTAAATTCATTTTAGCTTTTTTATTAATACGAATTGCTGTTTTTTCTGCAACTCCTTATTTAGTTGTGCACGATGTAAGCACTTGGTTTCACCCGCCGGAATATCACACTTTCTCGCTTGTGTCTTTATTTCACTATCAAAGTGATTTTTATACCTTCTATCCCTTTGAAAAAAATTTGGAGGAAATTCTACAACTAGCTGGGCATCTTGTTTCTTACAGCTCGTTAAGTGTTTCTTTTTTTCTTACCTTCAAAAAAATTCCTATCCATCGTCGTTTTATGATTACATGGGGATTTTCATCTTTTGTTGGCCTACTCGATGAATGGAACCAGTTTTTTATTGTTGGTAGAGATGGCAGACTTGTAGATTTTCTTCTTCATTCATTCTCTTCTTTCATCACGCTTTTGTTGATACTTGCCTTCATCTATTTGAAAGGACAGATGTTAACCTACTTCAAGGACAAGAAATCACCTGATGTGAATACCAATTTATAAAACTATATTCTAACGTTTTTCATAAACAAGCAGTTGATCGAATAAGCTTGGTGTATACAACCCTTCTAGTGAAGGAGGTACAGTTTTGTATCGTAGAGGTGTGTCATCGGGTCCGGTTATTATTATTGGTATTGTAATTCTCGTTGTGGTTATTATCTTCTTTCTTTATTTGTCTCCATCACAGCAGGCAAAGAGGGCTGTGGATCAGTTTTATCGTTATGAGCAGGAAGCGAAATTTTCCTCTTCTTGGGAGATGTTTCATCCGTTGATGAAGGAGCGTTTTAGTCGGAGTAATTATATGCAAGACAGAAATCATGTTTTTATGAATCATTTTGGTGTAGATACGTTTGAGTTTTCGTTAAGTCGTGCGAAACGGGTCAATGGGTGGCGTATGTCAGAAGATTCCGAGGCGATACCTGGTGTTTATAGAGTTACGGTTACGAAGTATTACGGTGGCAAGTACGGGAGATTTCAATTTGTTCAGGATACGTTTGCTTCAAGAGAAGAAGATGGCTGGAAGATTATGTGGGATTATAGAAGTGGTGATTAAAAAATATACAATTCTACTTACATTTTCAATCATTATGAGCTTTTTTTCTCTATTTTCATATGATAAAAGTCAATTATTTTCAAAAGGTACAAATTTCTATTGCTAAAAATCTAATTTATGAGATATAGTAACAGTAACTATATTTTTAGGAGAGTGATGGAATTTTGGACAGTATACCCTATGCCTCGATAATCTTATTAGGGACATTGTTATTGTTATCAGGTTATTTTTCTGCATCAGAAACGGCTATTACGAGTGTAAATAAAATGCGCTTACGTAATCAAGCTGAAAATAATGATGTGAGAGCAAAACGTTCGTTAGAGATGGCGGAAAATTTTGACCAAAGCATATCTACGATTTTAATAGGTAATAACATAGTGAATATCGCATTGACTGCGATTGCGACTAGCATTGCAACACAAACATGGGGTAATGGTGGTAGTACACTAGTTGTCACTACGATTGTATTAACAATCATCGTTTTAATCTTTGGGGAGATTTTACCGAAATCTTTAGCAAAACAATTTGCTGAAAAATATTTGCTTACAATCTCTGCAACCTTAAGAGGTATCATGAGAATCTTCTACCCAATTACATGGCTTTTTGTCCAGTTAAAATTAGGGATTAATAAATTGTTTACCTTAAACAATGAGGAACCTAGTGTTACGGATGAAGATGTAAAAGCATTAGTTGAAATTGGAGAAGAAGAAGGGACATTTCACACTCAAGAGCGGGAACTACTTCACAATGCCATTGAATTTGATGACATTGTTGTAAAAGATATCCTGACACCTAGACCGGATGTTGTTGCAGTTTCTATAGACACACCTATAGAAGAAATTAAAGATATATTAATATCCGAAAAATACTCTAGAATTCCAGTTTATGAAGGTACAATTGACAACGTTGTTGGAGTCATTTCCCACCGTGACTTTTTCGTTCAGTATGTGCAAGAGGAGAAGCCTCTTCTTTCAGATATAGTTCGTCCACCTTATTTTGTGATAGGTTCTGTTAAAATCTCGAACCTTCTTAAAGATTTACAAAAAAATAAAGTTCACTTAGCAATAGTTTTGGACGAATATGGCGGTACAGCAGGCATAATTTCTATTGAAGACATCTTAGAAGAAATTGTCGGTGAAATTTGGGATGAGCACGACGAAAATGAGCAATTAATTGAGACACTGGAAGATGGAAGAGTACGTATGGATGGTCGAATTTCGATTGAAGAATTTTGTGAAACAATCAATTTAGATGTTCCAGAGACATCGTCGAATACGTTAAGTGGTTGGATTAGTGATACTCTTGGGCACTTACCTGTGAAAGGTGACACGATGGAGTACGAAAATATTAGTTTGTATATTGAAGATGTTCGTAATCGCCGAATTCATAAAGCGATTGTGGAGATTCAGAATGAGAGTTATCAGACGGCATTGTGATCGTTGTAACGCGTTAGTGGTGTTGTGACGCTGGCGTGGTGGCGCTGGTTCTTTCTGGGTTGATGGTAGATAGTAGATAGGGCACTGGAAAAGGTGGTATTACACTTTTTTCGGTGCTTTTTAGTTTAGAATGAAGTCCGTGATTTGGAGGAGCTCTGATCGCACCTTTCACAAGACAAAATGCTTCGCAAAGGCGCGATTCCGCTCTGATCGAACCTTTCACGAGTCAAAATGCTTCGCAAAGGCGCGATTCCGCTCTGATCGAACCTTTCACGAGTCAAAACGCTTCGCAAAGGTTCGATTCCGCTCTGATCGCTCCTTTCACAAGACAAAATGCTTCGCAAAGGCTCGATTCCGCTCTGATCGAACCTTTCACAAGACAAAATGCTCCGGAAAGGTTCGATTCCGCTCTGATCGAACCTTTCACAAGACAAAACGCTTCGGAAAGACGCGATTCCGCTCTGATCGCTCCTTTCACGAGTCAAAATGCTTCGCAAAGGTTCGATTCCGCTCTGATCGAACCTTTCACGAGTCAAAATGCTCCGGAAAGGCTCGATTCCGCTCTGATCGCTCCTTTCACGAGTCAAAATGCTTCGCAAAGGCTCGATTCCGCTCTGATCGAACCTTTCACGAGTCAAAATGCTCCGCAAAGGCGCGATTCCGCTCTGATCGCTCCTTTCATGAGACAAAATGCTTCGCAAAGGCTCGATTCCGCTCTGATCGCTCCTTTCACAAGACAAAATGCTCCGTAAAGGTTCGATTCCTACACCTAACAAATCAAGTTACTAGCTCCAGCTACTTATCTCCCATTCCAATCTGCAAAACTTCCGCTACCATTACAACCTCCACACTCTATATGTGACGAGGAGTAATAGTACTCATTTGCAAAAACGTTGAATCCTCTTCCACGACAATCTGGGCATATCCCTCTCGCCTCCATTTTTGCAATTCTTTTATCATACTGCGCATTTCTCCATTCAACAATTGAATTAATTAACCCCATTTTTCTCACCTCAGTAATAATTTTTTACTAGTATGTGGAAAAATGAGGAATATATACACAATTGGCCGAAGATTATTTTTAACTAAAACCTCACCAATATCAAAATACACGGCTCATAAAAAAATGAAAAACCAAGGTTGCCAAAAGCCCACCCTGGTTTTCCATTAAAAATTTATTCTTTGACTCGAGCTAAAATGTCTTCTTTTAAGCTATCCAAAAGACTTACACTTTCTTCTTCAGAACTTCCTTTTACTCCGAAGTAAAACTTAATTTTCGGCTCCGTTCCAGAAGGTCTTAATGCAACCCAAGCATCTCCAGCTAATTTGTACTTCAGCACATTCGATTTAGGTAATTCAATAGGTGACACTTCGCCTGACTCTAGGTTTTTGCTTGTTTGAGATTGGTAATCCTCAACAACAGCAACTTTTTGTCCTCCAAGTGTTGTAGGTGGTTCTGCACGGAACTCGTTCATAATATTGTTGATTTGTTCCACTCCAGCAATACCCTTTAACGTTAAAGAAGCCAAGTCTTCTTTGTAATATCCTACTTTTTCAAACAATTCGTTTAATCCTTGAAGCATTGATTTTCCTTGAGATTTATAATACGCTGCTACTTCAGCTGCTAGCAAGCAAGCTTGAACGGCATCTTTGTCGCGACAAAAATCACCTATTAAGTAACCGTAGCTTTCCTCGTATCCAAACAGGAACTCTCGCTCATCAGATTCAAATTCTTTGATCTTTTCACCGATGAATTTAAAACCAGTTAACGTGTCGAGAGTTTCTATACCATACGATTCCGCTAGCTTACGTCCGATTTCCGAAGTAACAATGGTTTTGATGACTTTATGATTGTTCGTTAGTTCACCTTTTGCCTGTTTTTGCTCTAGCAAATAGTGAAGCAAAAGAGCACCTGTTTGATTTCCAGTTAAAACTTGATAGTCTCCTGCTGCATTTTTCACCGCAACACCAACACGGTCTGCGTCAGGATCCGTTCCAATTAAAATATCTGCATCTATTTTTTTCCCATATTCAATAGCCAAAGTAAAAGCTTCATGCTCCTCTGGATTTGGTGATTTTACTGTAGAAAAGTTTGGATCTGGCTCCGCTTGCTCTTTTACAACAGTTACGTTTTGGAAGCCCATGCGCTTTAGACCTTCTTGAACTGGGATGTTTGCTGTTCCATGTAACGGTGTAAAAACAATTTTCAAGTCATCCTTCATTTCATTTATCAGACCTTGGTTTTCCACTAACGTCAGAAGTTCATTGTAATATGCCTCATCTACTTCTTCATCAATATATACGAGAAGTCCTGAGTCCAGTAACTCTTTCTCTTCCTTTACTTGTACTTCAAGCTCATTCTCCACTTTGTTTACAAATTCAATTATTTCATCAGCCATCTTCGGCGGAAGTTGACCACCATCTGGACCGTATGCTTTATAGCCGTTATATTCAGGAGGATTGTGACTTGCGGTTACAACAATCCCTGCAAAAGCATGCAGATATCTTACTGCAAAAGAAAGACTCGGTGTCGGTCGTAAACTTGAGAACAAGTATGTTTTTATTCCGTGATGCCCTAACGTTTTTGCTGCTTCTAAACCAAATTCAGGGGACATGTGACGGCAGTCGTACGCAATTGCCACTCCTCTTTCCATTGCTTCCGAACCTTGAGATACTATGTATTGAGCAAGACCTTCCGTTGCTTTTCGAACGGTATACAAGTTCATTCTATTTGTACCTGCCCCTAGCTCGCCTCGTAATCCACCTGTTCCAAACTCTAAGTTACGGTAAAACGCTTCCTCCAGCTTTGCTTCATTTCCCGCTAATTGATCTAACTCATCTTTATATTCTTTTAATAAATTTGGAGTTCCAACCCATTTCTCATAGTTTAGTTTCCAACTCATCGATTCTGTCTCCTTTATTCCGCATTTTTTGATTACATTATCTTGATTTTACCAAATTTCGTGTCTCCCTGATACCACTATCAATAGTAAAAAAGCGACAAAATAATTGCAGGTTTTTTCTGATGGTGGTCAGTATTTTATATCGTTTCTTGAACTTCCGCCTCATACCATGCGTAAGTGTTTTTTCCATTTTCTTTCGCTTTGTACAATGCAGCATCTGCTTTTTTTATAATAGATTTAAAACCTTTTCCATCCTTAGGGTAAAGCGCAACTCCAACGCTCATCGTGACGATCCAGTCTTGTTCCTCATACGTCCAATGTTCCCTTGCACATGCAAGTATCTTTTCTATCACATCTTCCACTTCCCGACAATGGGTAATCGAAGGCATGAGAATGTTGAACTCATCTCCACCAATTCTTGCAATAGTATCGTTTTCACGAATGCAACTCTTCAACCGATTAGCCAGTGATTGTAAAAACAAGTCACCCACATCATGACCTAGTTCATCATTAATAGGCTTAAAATTATCACAATCTAAATATAGGATAGCAGCCTGATGTCTATCCCTTAAAGCACTTCGAAACACTTTCTTCACTTTCTCTTTAAAAAAGCTCCGATTAGGAAGGCCTGTCAATGGATCATAATATGCCATATAATGAATCTTTGCTTCATAGTCCTTCCGCTTAGTAATATCTTCTCCCACAAGTAGGATTTTCTCAATATTATTATTCTCATCTACAATTGGAGTGATATCTAGTTGCAACCATAACCATGTTCCATTATTATGTTTTGCTTTTACTTCAATACTCTCATAATTCTTTTTATGAAGTACATACTCAAATTTATCGATAAATTGTTGCTGAAAGTCTTTATGAACAATTTCTACTATAGTATGACCAATAAGACCTTTTTGATGAAAGCCAAGCATTCTCTTGTGAGAAGGTGAGGCATATAAGGTTTTTCTATTTACATCCACTAACTGAATTAGATCTCTTGTATTCTCTGTAATTAAACGATATCTTTCTTCACTTTCTACTAGAGCCTTTTCCACTTTCTTTCGCTTGGAAATATCTCTAATAACAGAATGAACTGCCTTCTTCCCTTTATCATTAATCTCAATTCTTGATATTTCTACATCTATTTCATTCCCGTTTACCGTTTTAATTTTTTCTTCTTGTAGACTCGATTCATTTCCTTCTTCTAATAACAGCTGAATGCTCTGCTTCACTTTTTCTCGAGATTGAATAGGGAAAAAATCATAAATAGATTTTCCGATTAGTTGCTCGTTACTATTAACCTCAAATAATGATACTGCCGCCTCATTTGCATATTCGATAAAACCATCGCTATGTATAATCACCGCATCCGGTGAGTAATTTATTAATCTACTATAACGTTCTTCACTATCTTTTATCGCTTGGTTCATTCTTTTTTCCTTCGTTATATCATTTAAAATACCATACACACCAACAATATCCCCATTTACAAAAATAGGGATATTAATAATACTACAATCAATCAAATTACCTTCCTTATGTATCACCTTTGTTTCATATTGTACCGTTTCTCCATGTAACGCCTTGCTGAAAAAATGCTCTACTTTTTCAATTTCTTCAGGTTCAATTATTGGTCGAAAAGATGATTTAGATAACTCCAGAGTTTCATATCCTAATATTTCACTTGTAGCTCTATTAGCATTATTAACTTTCCCATCTGCATCTAATGTATATACTGCAGACGAATGATAATCTACTAATGATTGATATCGTTGTTCACTTTGCAGTAACTTTTCCTCTGCTTTTTTTCGCTTTGTAATATCGCGGGTCACAGCTAATACATAGGTGACTTCGCCTTTTTCATTCATAATAGGTGTTAATATTGTTTCTCCAACCTTATCATCATTACTTCGTTGTTCATATGTACGGGGTTCCTTTAGTCTACACACATTCATATATTCCTGATTAAGTAGGCGAGCATTATCCTCGTCCATTACATCTGAAATATGTTTTCCAATCACACATCCATTAAATCCAGCTAACTCAATAGCCTTTGAGTTTAATGCTACATAACGAAATGACTCGCCTGATACTACCTCCATGACAAAAATAGCATCCTCAAGATAATTAATAAACTTTATAAACTCATGAAAACTGGACTCAAATAATGTTTTTAGCTGGCTCATCCTATTTCACCCCACTACTCTCTTAAAGTGCGTAGATACTACTGATTGAAGTTTCTCATTTAGATAACAAGCGAGCAAACAACACGACTCGACAAATATATTTGAATACTCTAATTGTTATAGGTATAAAGTTGTGCACAATCAAAGTATATAGAAAATTTGTATTAATGAAAACAAAAAAAAGGTAAATATTCATAATGGTATATTACAATATTGTTACGATGTGAGAATTCCAGTTTTTTAAACATGTATTGTATTAAAGGAATTTAGAAATCTTTATCATTACTTTATTTACTATCGGCTCTGTTAAACGTTGATGTTGATTTTTACTCCAAATTGATATCAACATTGTCCTTTAACATTGCTTTATATAAAAAACACCCCTGCAGAATATTGTTTTGCAGGGAATGATATAAGTACTTTTTTATACTTTGATACTCATAAATGTTTTCCAAGTCTTACCAGATTCCAATCGATACAATTCATTTTTCTTATTAAATTCTAACTTTAACCCCATCCATGGCTCGATGCAAACATAATTTTGCCCCTTTGTGGACCAAAGAACAATATAAGAAAACTCCTTACCATACTCAAGGGTCACCCGTTTTTCCATATGCGGCAAAGGAAACGTCACATAATTTCGCCTCGAATCCAACAAAACTACCGCCTCTTTCCCCTTATCTAAATCAACACTTCCATAAAACGGCTTAATTTCCCCATCATTATAATCCAAATACGATGTGGAATCCGTATCCACGCCAACAAGCTTTGAAATGGATGTAAAGTATGGATGAAACCCCGCATGAATCGGCATAACTTCCTTTGATAAATTTTTATATTCCTGATGAATGACAAGTTCATCTTTCTTTAATTCATATGTATAGATAATTTCAAACTCAAACGGGTACGACTTCTTCGTTTCTTCATTGCTTGCTAACCGCAAAGTAATAGATAAAGAATTTACATTATTCGTTTCCACTACCTCCCATGGCATATCTCGCGCAAAACCATGGCCCCTCATTTCATACGTTTGCCCTTCCCATTCATAAACCCCATCCTCTAATCCACCACAGATAGGAAAAAGAATAGGAATTCCACCTCGTATGTTTGAATCTCTATCATGAAGTGTCTCCTCATTAATAAACAACAACTCATCCCCAGCAATACGAAGCTCCGTAATAATACCACCTCGCTCTGGTACAACTACCAACCTCGTATTTGCTTCTTCATGAAAAAGCTCGAATACCTCTAACGATTTATCTCGATAATTACGAATTTTCACTGGACGGCCTCCTCAAAAAAATGTTCTCCATTCGAAAATTAAATGAAGACATCATAATGTTTTATTATAACATTAATTTCAAGAGACCGATGATAATTCCCCATAAAGGAATGCTAAACGCAGTTCCCCATAAAAGCCCTTTAAAAAAGTTCCCTTTTTGTTCCATGATGACCAAACTCCTTCTACAATTACTGTTAGTTAAAAAGTATTGGTTTATGGAAGCAAACTTAAACAAATTATTGCCGATATTATCTTCCAACAACACGACAAGCATAAATTCCACAACTTCGTAAAAACCTAAACATAACAAATATAGAACGCTCGAGGACAATTCAAGAAAGGAGCCTTCACGTTATGGGTAACATGGGACTACTAATCGGTAATGGCTTTACCATCGACTTCGCCACAAAACTAGGACTAAATCCATCAGAACCATTTTCCCATTTCAATACCGACCAAATCACCTACAACCATTTTATCAACTACATACCAGCAATCAAAAACGAACTTTTTAAACTTGCTCATACAGAACAAAATGACTATGCAGCAATCGAAACATTCATGAAAAGCAAGCAATATAACACAGACAAAGACAGCCAACTGCGAAGGTTTCTCGCCATATCCTACTCTATTTTTCAAATGAAAGCAGAAAATCAACACATCCACGACTGGAAATGGACAAAATGGTTCCACCAAAACAAAGACAAGCTCGAACTAGCCATCTCCTTCAACTACGAACTACTATTAGAAACAGCACTAAAAGCAGCCGGGATCCCACACTACCGAACAGGCACAACCGAACCCGAACAAGGCATTCCAGTCATCAAACCACACGGCTCCATCGACTTTGACATCGTCGACGAACCAGCAACCATCACACGTTGGAACGAACCAACACGATTACACGACACCGGCCACGTCCATACCGTACCAAAAAGCGAGTGGCTAGACCCAAGGATGGAAGCAGACATCATACCACCGCGAAAAAACAATTATCAACGTTCCCTACGTTGGGTAAAAGAAGGAATTCGTACCTTTAAAAGTCGTGCGTCTCGAATAGACACCTTCATCATCGTCGGCCTCTCCTACAGCCTAGCCGATCGCGAAGAAGTGGATCAATATTTGGATTGCTTACACGAAGACACGCGCGTGATCGTAGTTGATCCCCAACCGAGTGAAGACCTCTTGAGGAAGATCGTCTCCCTTAGGTTAAAGTTAATCACACCACGAACAACGAGCGGGCTCCCTTGGTGAAAGATTTTGTTTACCAAGGGTCGCTGCGTTCCCCACCTCCTCGTCAAGGTCCAACTTGGTTTACATAATTAAGCTCTATCCCGTATCCCAAAATCACCTATCGCAAAAAAAACTACACAAATAAAAAGACCCCTTTCACGAGTGCACTAAATTAGTGCAACCCTCAAAGGAGGTCTATCCTGAAAACACGCTTCATCATTAGATGTAAACTATCTTGATTAACAACTTTGTTTGATTGAATTCCATTCGCTTCAGCCCTCTCGCTTTCCTGTGGGGAGTTGTCGTGCCTAAGTCTCTACTCTACTTCCCACTGGAGTCTTCGGGCTTCCGCTCATTCCTTATAAGGAGTCCAGTATCAAAATAACTTCACAGCGTATTTTCATTTCCCATGGTGCAACTATTCACTTGAATGGGTGGTCTCATTAAAACAACCCGTCATACCCTTTCAGCCTTGCCAATCCTTCTACAAAGTAATAATCACCATAAATCAACGGTACATCCACATTACTATTTTCAGGATAGTGACCTGTTCCGTGCAAAATTAAGCCATCTTCTGCTTCATTTTCCCAGTCGCCATAGTTTTCGTATAAAGACTTCAACATTGCCACGGCGCCATCTCGGTAAAGAGGCCCCTCTACCGGCCCAGCCTTCTCCCCGAGTAATAGCAACCCGGACGCCGCGATTGCCCCAGCCGAAGAATCACGATATTTCGGCACATCATCAGGAATTCTCATATCCCAATGAGGCACCATGTCCTCTGGTAAGTGAGACAGTAAGAAATGTGCCACACGCTTCGAAGCTTGCAAATACCGCTCCTCTCCAGTGTAGTGATAGCTCAACGCCATGCCATAAATAGCCCACGCAGTTCCACGGGACCACGCTGAGTAAGGTGCGTAGCCTTGACCACCAATGTTTTCTGCATGCTCTCCTGTCGCAGAGTCAAAACGAACAATATGATGAACCGCTCCATCCTCACGAATAAAATACTCCAGCACCATGTCCGCATGCTTCATCGCCGCATTTTTAAAACGAGGATCGCCCGTCTCCTCCGACGCCCAGTACAACAACGGCAAATTCATCATACAATCAATGATCGCCCAACCAGAATTCTCATTCCCCTCAAACCAAGGATTCCATGCACGAATGTAATTCCCATTTACATTGAACCTACCTAACAAAATCGTAGCCACCAACAACGCCCGGCGCTTCGAATCCTCATTTCCCGTAAACTTATAATTCGTCAAACTCGTCAACGTCCACATAAAGCCCATATCATGGTCGAGCTTATAATAATCCGTAATCACCTTATCCAGCTTCGCCTCACACTCTTCCGCGATTCCCTTCAAAGACTCATCCTGCGAATCCCTATGTAACAACCAAAGCAACCCTGGCCAAAATCCAGCAGTCCACCAGTGTGGCGCCTCCAGTTTATATTTCCCATCGATACTTGCATGAGGAAAGTTGGCACCGATTTTTGCGCTCGTTCTCCCAACCTTCTCACTAACCTTCGACCATGCTTCCTCTACCCATTTTTCCGTCATAATCTCGCCCTCCTACTAAATTGAAGTAATCACTTTTCCCTTAAACACAACTTCCCAACCGCCATTATCATCCTGGCGTAATTCCGGAACATCCTTCCAGTTCTCTGCTCCATCTCCCTCACTCGCAAAACCATAAACAGCTGCACCGAAAACGGTCACACCCTTCTCCACGTCGCCCTTCAACGATGGAATAAACGTAGGACTAGAATAAAGAACATTCACGTTCGGATCCGTTCTCACCAACGAAGAATCCCGATCCCCCGTCAGCGACACAATTCCACTCGCCCCCCACGGTAACGAAACACCCCGCTCGCCATCAAACACAACAGGAGACACCCGACCAGACTCTCCAACCTCCATCGGTACAGAGAACGCACCCTCCATCGAATTCAACTCCCGCTCCGAATCAATCCGATGCACTCGAACATGCCAATCCGCATTCACAGGAACAAGCCACGTCTCCACCGAAACATCACGCCACGGCTTCCACAACGAATACAACACATTCCCTCGAAGCTCCGCCACCTCACAACGCTTCCGAACACGATAATACCCATCACGCTCACTCAACGCCAACATCGAATCAAACGCCCCCTGCGCAGCCCCATCCACACCACGCTGAATACAAAAACCAAACTTATTTGAATACGCAAACTTCCCATACTTCGCATCATTTTGCCCGTGGATAGACTTCAAAAACTGCCCTGACGTTAGGGAAACCACATGCTGTTGATCCTCACTTCGGCAAATCACCATTCGAGGATGCTTCTGGACAGAAAGACTCTCCAGTTTCGGTAAAGGTTTCTCCTCCGACTCCCAGATCGGGTGATCCTCTAACAATGCTAAAACCAGAAACGATTTCAATGCCCAATAAGGAGATCCTGGACCATTGTAATTTTCCGACATAAGTAAATTCGGATATCCATAACCAATCGTGAGTAAACCATCTTTCGTGAAGATCGGCTGTTTCATCCACCAACGAAGATGTCGTAGTACCAGCCCTTTCACTACTCCCCAATCCATCACTTCTACATCAGCAAAGGCAAGGGCACTCCAAAACGCCCCTTGGGAAAAACGGTACGATAAGCTTCTTCCAAAAGGAAGCGCTGATCCATCCTCCCCGAACCAATAAAGAAAGTCCTTTGCAAAAATAGCAGCGCGCTCCTTATATCGTTCCGCCCTTTCAGGATCTTTTTCTTTCATTACTTTTGCGTAAATTAAACTATAAAAATGAAAAGCAAAGGGAATATAGTAATCTTGCTGCTCATTGTGACCGTCACTATACCAGCCATCCCCCATGTAGTACGATTCAATTTTCGCAAGAGACTCTTCTTGTTTTTCCGTATCATAAGGAAGACCCACTGTTTCAAAGCCAACGTTCACAAGCACTCGAAAAAACTGCCAGTTACTCGGTACGATCTCTTTATAGTTGATTTGATTTAACCAGTGATACACGTTGTCTTTTTCATCATCGGTAAGTGGCTCCCATACTTTTTCAGGAATGAGTGTTAACGCATAACCAAACACTGCCATCTCCACTGATCGCTGATCATAATCTCCCACTTTTCCCCAATACTCTTCGTGTGCTGGGTTCGTTCCATTAATTATTCCCCTGACAAACGTTGGGAGTAGCTCGCTTTCCTCTTCCCCTGCTAATAAAGGAACTAGGCCCCATAGAACGCGAGAGAACGCTTCCATCCCTGCGATGTCCGTTCCATAATGAGCGTTTGTATCTCCAACATATATGCGTGACGATCCTTCACTGAAATGATTCTTTAAAGGCTCACAGATTTGATGAAGTAACGTAACCACGTCTTGCCTCGTTTGTAACGGATTTTCTTTTATTTGCTTCATCGATACACCTCCGATTATTAGTACAATAATTGTATGAAAGTAATTCTACGAATCCATGAATCTATTTTGATGAAAAATAGAACAAATTTGACTTTCTATACTGCTCGTAAACTATCTTGTAATACTAACTTTGTTGGTTTGTATTTCATTCCCTTCAGCCTGCTCCCTTTCCTGTGGGGAGTTGCCGAGCTATCCTCGAGCTAAAGCTCTGCGGGATCTCGCCTCTACTCTGCTTCCCACTGGAGTTGATCCTGCTTTCGCTCATTGCATATATAGTTAAAAGTACTAATTATCCTCATAACGAATTTTCATCTACCACCTTGCAAATTTTAAATTGCTTGAGCTCTTTTACCCTACTAATGAGGGTGTTTTCATTTGGTATGTTGCATATCTTCTAGTTGCATGAGTGAAAAAATATAGAATAGTATTTATCCCCACTGAAACTTTATCTCTATGTCCATTTGTGTAGATGGTTGTTTCCAGGTTATGTCTATGAGTGTTACTGCTTCGTCTTTGCCGAAGTGGTTTGTGTAAGTGACTCTGTTCCAGGTTACATCCACTTTTTCCCGATCAACGATGACGTGTAGTGGTCCTTGATCTCCAGTGATAAGGAGGCCACGTTCTGTGAGTTCTAACGTTTCAACGGGAGATATAAAGCGTTCCACCATGGACGAAGGGATCTCGGAAAATTGATAGGAGTCTACCAACGTTAGGTGAGGTTGACTTGATTTTTCCCAAGAGAACGTTCGTACTAGCTTTGTTAAGCTTTCTTCATCATAAGCGTCGGTCATGTTGATGGAGATGGAATTGCTGCTACCTTCCTTGTTTATGTCTTCGATACTTGCATGGCGTTTCCCTGCTGATTGGTGAATTCCGTTTATTATTGGAACGGAGTGTCCGTGTGATCCGTTGCAGAGTAGGTTGTATCGGTTTTGTCCGAAGTACTCTCGGGTGTATAGTCCTGATCCTATGTCTGATAGGTATGCTTGCCCGTTTTTATATAGCATAAAGTGGCCCATGTCGTTATGGTTGTGTGGCTCGTCGTTATGCCCGCCTTTTGTTGCAAAACCAAAGTGTCCGGTTTGTGATGTGTGTTTAGAGATGAACCATTGTGAGTGTGGAAAATAAATGGTTTCATCTGGCCATGGTTTTCCTTCTGTGTGGGAATCGTCTACCCACAGTAGATTTCGAATTGCTGGTGCCCATCTGCTGCAATGATCGTCGGTGTAGTTTGCATGTGTGGTCGCAGGTGGGATTTGAATGTCTTGGTACGTGCGTTTTAAGTAGTGACTTAACCCTGGGAATGTGTAGAGATTTGCGAATGTGTCGGAAAAATTGACGGTAATATTGTTATGTATAAAGCATGCTTGTTGAAACCGTGCAATTTCATGGACTTTTTCTGATGCAAATAAATTTATTTCTCCGTTCGTTTTCTTTTTTATTAGGTCTGCAAAATAGGTGAAATAGCCAAATCCGTATTGCCAATAGCCATAGCCTTCGAGACAAACTCCGTCTTCTTGGAATCCTTGCAAATAGTAGTCCATGGTCGAGAGGACTCTTTCTAGTATGCTTGCTAATTCATCTTCATCATCCAAGAGGTATAATGCTGCAGCACCAATGGATCCAGCGCATACGGATGCCCAGTTGTGTTCTGCGGTTTCCCAATGGAACGTTTCATTTTGGAATGGCCAAAAAATACGATGATAGATCTCTTCTTTCACTCTTTTTACGAGAAGTGGGTCAATGATATCCTCTGTTAAGGTAATGATTTCACTTAGTGCGAACCCTGTCTCTGCAGCAAACAGATCAATTGTATACCTTTTCATTTTGTCGGATTGCTGTAACGATAGGTCGATTGTTGTTGCGTACTCCTTCTCTTTATGGATATGTGCTGGCAAACACCATGTGTACTCATTGCAAATGGACCAGATGGCATTCTCTAGTTCTTCTTTGTATGTAGGGTTATCTTGTTCTAGTAAAGTCATGATTGCAAATGTGTTCAGGCGTCTTCGTTTGGAGAAATAGGCTGTTTCATATTCCTTTCGGGTACCAGTTTCCTTGAATTGCTTGAATAAAGTAAAAGATAGTTCTGGTTCTTTTTCTTGGGTTAGCCTTGTTGCTTCCTGTTTTATATCTTGTAACATGTTGCGAGTCGAGTCTTGATTTTTAAGTTTTTTTAGTAAATTATTTTTTTCTGTATCAGATTGAAGTAGTGTCATCGGTGTTTGGGCGCTGGATCGTAGAGCATCCTTCATTGTTATTCCGTTCATTTTTTCACCAACTTCTTTGTTTTTTGATTCACATAGATCTATGTGGTTTCTGTTAGGTGAGACTTTTTTTAAGTTTTTCATTACAAAGTAGAAACAATGTGTGAAGTCGTCGTAACCTCATATGTTTAGTGTCGGCTAGTATGCTCGCAGGGAGGTAGCCATGCAATTCATGAATGAACATGAACGAAACACTTACTTACTCTTAAGTTTACAGAAAGTTGATATGGACGTATATACTACTTTTTTTACTATTCTATTAATATTTTTACAGAAACAGACGCGGATGTAAATCATAAAGGGTAATTCTGTTGGAACATCGTGCTAAACAACTTTGAATCTGGAGAGCTTTGGTTTGTCTTGAAAACTGCTCTTGTGGGGGGGTGCTTGTTTAAAAATAGGTAATTGTCTTGGAAATTGGTTTAATTGCCGTTTTACATATCTCCTCTGCTTGGTTTGGAAATTAAATCGTGGTTTTTTGCCATTTCGCCGCTTTCCTCTGCTCCTTTTGGCAATTAAAAATCGAATCCTCTAATTCACTCTTTGAAATACCTCTCCAGTAACTAAAATAGGGTTTCTCTTTGCTACCATCAAATTCGATCGTGCACTCAAAAAAAGTGAAACCTTCCCTACCATAAAATCGTATCATTTTATAGGGATTTATAAAGCTACCTTGTAAATTATGGTATTATGTAAATAATAAAAGACCACTGGAGGGGATTTACATGTTTCGATTTTTTAACCGTGTTCGTACAATCGTTTCGTCTGAATTGAATTCCTTATTAAACAAAGCAGAAGATCCAGCAAAAATGCTCGATCAATTCATCGTAGATATGGAAAGCGACATATCCGAAGTGGAAGCAGCTGTGGCTAAACAAATAGCAAATGAAAAAGTACTTAGAAACAAGTATGAAG
Organism: Evansella sp. AB-rgal1; assembly: GCF_041820985.1. Lineage (NCBI taxonomy): Bacteria > Bacillati > Bacillota > Bacilli > Caryophanales > Bacillaceae > Evansella > Evansella sp. AB-rgal1. The sequence continues at coordinate 34,310 of NZ_JBGUAU010000019.1, read as the reverse complement.
AAGCTGCTGCCTATGTAAAGCGCCGGGAAGAACAGGCTATTAAAGCCTTAGAATCAGGTGATGAGGATCTAGCAAGACGAGTGTTAGAGGACAAAAACAAGCAACAAGGAAATGCAGATTCTTTGAAGCAATCTCACGAAGAAGCTCAAAAACTTTCTGCTGAGTTAAAAGAAAAATTGCTAGAAATGAAAGACGAATACAATGAAATGAAGATGAAGAAGGATTCATTGAAAGCTCGTTCCGAAAGTGCACAAGCACGAGCGAAAGTAAACAAAACTTTATCTGGAATCGGAACAGGTGCAAAAAGTGGTTTCCAACGCATGGAAGAAAAGGTTATTCTTCATGAAGCAGAAGCAGAAACATCGGAAGAGATGCGCAGTGTCAATAAATCATTAGATGATGAGTTGAAAGCATTAGATTCCAACAGCAGTGTTGACAACGAGTTAGCAGCACTGAAAGCAAAATTACAGAAGAAGGATGAGTAGGTTATTTTAAGATAACATATTTGTTCCTTATAGACGCATGGGGCTCTTCTATCTCTAGAAGTCTCCATGCGTCTTTTTGGGATTATACCTTGGGTAGGCGCTACCCGCGTAGTGCCTACAAAATGACCTAGTTGAAATCTCCCTTATCCTCACGTTTCCTCTCGGTTTTAACCTGCGACTCGGGTAGGCGCTAGTTCAGTATCTGTCCGAAACCAAAAGACACATGGAAATCCCATGCGCCCTTCAAAGCTAATCAATCTTAAAACCTACGTCCGCCACCGCGAGAGCCTCCGCCACGGAATCCGCCGCCACCTCCGCGAGATCCGAAGCTTCCGCCACCGCCACGAGAACCTCCACCAAATCCGCCCATTCCACCACCGGAACGGCCACCCGGTCGACCTCCGCCACCGAAGCCTCCTCCGCCAAATCCACCTGGACCACCTAACGTGGTATGTCGGCGCATTTGCGCTGCTTGGCGACGTCGTTGTGCTTCACGACGATCGTGTTCGTCCTTCATATCTTGAATAATACGTCTTCCGATAGCAACTTCACTCATCACTTCATTAAAACGCCCTTGAGACATATATGTTTGCACTTGTGTCTCACACGATTGGAAACGAGTTCTGAAGTTAGATGTAAAGAACCCTAGCGAGTATCTTCTCTCCGCTTGACTGTAAGCCGATTTTAAATCGGACCACTCTCGCTCTGCTCGTCGCTTTTCTTCCAGCCTTGCTGCTACATCACGACTATATTCATCAATATAACCTTTTTCTTCGGAAACTAGCTTTTCAATTACTTGCATATCAATTGGTAAGCTCTTCAGCTTTCTTTCTAGCTCTGATAGGCCATTTTCAATCGCTGAAAAGTGTTTATTGTTCACCTGTAGAGAATTTTGCGCTACATCGTTTTGAGCTTTCTGGAGTTTTCCATATAGTCCTTCTAACTCTGTTTCCATTAACCCTTTACGTCCTTCTAGCAATTCGAAAGCTTGAAAACAATTATGATAGTATTTTTCCACCGTTTCAAATTTACTTAAAAGAGAGTTCATTAATTCATGACTTTTTTTGTATTCCTGAACATTATCTTTCAGCCAGCTCTCCACCTCTGGAAGTTTCTGTACTATTTCCTCCACCAACTGCTTCAGTTTGGAAAACTGGTCTTGTAGGTGGATCCAATGATGCTCGGCATAGTTCACACGAAGTCGCTCCAGCTCTTTTGCAAAGGAGCTATCTAAGTCAAAATAGGATTTTATAGCCGTAGATAGAGTAATGACATGTTCTTTTGTATTATCTCTGTATTGTACAAGTGTTTCCACTCGATACTTCGCTTCATCTAATCGGTCATAAATTGTTTTGCTTACTGATTCAGCTTTATTCACTTCCCCTGCATATAAGTGACCACGGAAGTTATCCATATACAGGCGTGCGTCCTTAATGAAAGCAAATGGATCTTCATCCGGTAAGCTCAAACGCTCTCTTTCGATATAGGAGCTTATCTCCGTCTCTTTCTTCTCGATGTTGGTTGTTACTTGCTTATCATCCTCTAGTAATGTTTGCAAAAGTTGAATATCTGCTTTCAGACTTGAAACTTCGGTAGCTACTTTATCGAGTTGGTTGTTTGCAGCAATAAAATCAAACGCATCCTCTAACTTAATTGTATCATTCAATTTCCTCGCAACATTTTCTTTCTTCTTCATTAGTAAGGCGAAATCTCTTTGTTCCTCTGTTTGAAGCTTACGAAGCTGCTCGTCATACTGCTCCATTTGATTTCGTAAATTTGATAATTCTCGAGAAGTTTCAAGCTCTTTTTGCACATGTTCGTCAACTTGCAAAGTTAAAGACTCTAATTCCATTTTGTCTGCCTTACTTACATCCTCAAATGGCTTCAGCTTGTTGAAAAAAGCTGTGAATTTACCCTTTGGAATCGTGATTCGCTCTAATTCTTTTTCTCTTTCTTTTACTCGGTTTAAAAGAAGGAGAAGCTCATCATTTAATTGCTCAAAAATATCCCTTGTTTCTCCTCTACATAATTGTACTTTTTCATTCGTTTTATTATAAGGTTCTAGGACATTCGCAAGAAGATTCTTTTGACTTTGTAGTATTTCTGTATAGCGTATCTTCGCTTTTTTCCGCTGAGATAGAACACTTAGTCCATACACAATGACAACTATTAAAAGCATGACTCCAATAATAGAGAGAAACACAATGCCTCCACTTCCGCCTTGACCACTATTTTGTGCCGGAGGAGGTGGTGGTGTAGATGTGTTGCTATCTGGAACCTGTAACGACTCTATACGAGACAAGAGAGATTCTATCCCCGCTTCAAAATTTCCGTCCATGGCATGAGGAAGAAACGTTTCGTCTAATAAGGCACCAAACGGATCGGAGTTGTGTAGCGTATCAATGGCTCTGTCGATACTCGTTCCCGGGGTCACAGATATGTATACTTCACCAAAATCATAGTCGATGAGAATGACAGCATCATAACCCTCTGTACGAACCTCTTCTAAAAGATTACTTGCTGCATCCTCAATGGGAACTCCTCCCAAGCTCACTACTGTATGAACGTAGTAATGATAAGTTGAATTTACAAAACTAGCCTCTAACGATTCAATTTCACTATCAGTAAAGAAATCTCCATTATCATGAATGGATACAGCTGCATTTGTTGTTTGTGGAAAAAACAAGAAACATACTATTAGGACACTCATTATACTTATTAACAACCGTTTCATGTTCATATTCATACCTCCTTCTCTTCATTCTAATATCCTTTAAGACAAACCGAAAGAACTAATTTCCAACTATGTATACGACTCTGATTGCTATGAAGTTTCATCTATACGTTGTCGTTCTGTTTCCTCTTCTTGCCTGTTCATGAACGTATCATGGAAATCAAACCTCTACTTTTTTTCTCGCTTGCGTTACATGAGAGCTAGCTTTAGGATTACCTAACTTACCACGCACTCCAGTTTTCAGATGCTTTAGAAGTTACACTCTTACTAATAAAGACAGGATCAGGCTCCTTCAAATTAGTATCCTCACTTTCAGGAGTCTGACCCTTCTTTTTTAAAAACCTGATGAGAAACGAGTTTCTCTGAGTAGACACGGAACGATTGGATCAATTAGCACTACCACCTAACACAGTGAAAAAGTTCGTTTGTACTTTTTCAACGGTTACCTTTGTTATTGGGGAAGGTTCTTGGACAATCTTTGTTGAATCATATTAAGAATTTCTTTGGAATCAACATTTGGGTCTTTTTCACTTCTGTCTTTTATGTCCTTCATTAACTGTTTTAACTCATCGATTCCCATATAAGATTCCTCCTCATACATGGATAGAGCGAAAGACATATTGCTCTTTCCTTTATAATATTAACGTGAGGAGGTTAGTGTTAGTAGAAGAGAAAACAAGCATATCACATAAATAAAAATACAATTGGTAGAATAATGATAAGTAAAACAGTATTAATGAGCCAGCTTGAATTGGCTAAATCAAGGTCAAGTTTATATAGCTGTGGTGGTACAAGTGATGTAAATCCTGGTGGCATGACCGCTAGGATAACCACTGTTTTAAAGACAATTCCATCGTATATTACATGCAGTCCAGTGAGGTACCCTACCATAATAACAGCCACAGGAACAATCGCATATTTTATTGCTGCTATTATCATGCTTTCTTTTATATATCCCTTTACTGCTCCTAGCTTCATGTTAAAACCAGTTGGTACGATGAGTAAAATAGTGAAAATTGGTACAAGAATACTATTTAATCCTGCGTAAAATGCTGGCCGCTCTAGCGGCGACAAATTGAGGAGTGTCCCTACCAAAATGGTCGTCACAGTTAGAATGACAAACGGATTTCTCACTAATTTAGAAAGTGCGGACCTTTGTTTTTCCGCGGCATGCTCTTCGCCATACGATTGGGCAACTGGGAATCCAATAGCATAGTAGATAAAGTCTTCAAATAAGCGATACATGGCGACAAAGGCGAGGCTGGCTTCGCCTAGGAAGACATAGCAAAATAGGTTACCGAAGCTTCCAAGGTTTGTGAATGTTCCGGAGGAGAACATGGCTCCTGTTTGCTCTCGCTTCATGTGTAATAGTTTTGCTGCGACGATTGCAAGTGCGCCTCCGAAGAGGATGGCCGTTCCTCCTAGAATTGGAAGTAGAATAAGTTTGATGTCTTCTAGTTGGACGTACCAAAATGCGCCTAGTATGATGAGTGGGTTTACTACAAGTAGTGCTGTGAGTGTGCTTCGTTGTAGGAGTTTGTGCATGTTTTGGTGTGATTGGATTTTTCCTTTTTCAGTGAGGATTCTTAGGGATCGACCTGCTAGTAATCCGCAGACGATGATGGTAAGTGCAAAAATGAAGTTTCCTACCACAGCGGTTTCTCCTTTGTTATGCATCTAGTAATCTCTTACGTTGAATGAACATGATGAGGCTGGGACAAAAGTGCTTCTATCGCTGAGAAATCCGATCGAATGATACACTTTTATCCTATTCGCTACGGAAATATACTTCGCGTTCCACGGGCGGCTGGTGAGCCGCCGAGTGCTTAAGCATTCCTGGAGTCTCACCGTTGCCTTTTGATTCCGCCGGAGTCTTCGTATTTTTCCTCGCTTAGGATACACACCGTTCGTTTTCTCCGTTCCGGTTATGTCCCTACCTATTTTTTCGTTCCTCTTCTTGTTGTTTCTCGATTGTTATAATTGATTTTCTTTCTACGATATTGTGAGGCACGATAATCCGTTTGTTTGGTTCATTCGGTTCTTTTATTTTTTCAATGAGGCATTTTCCTGCTTGGTATCCTAGTTGGAATACTTGGACGTCTACGGATGTTAAAGGTGGGTGAGACATTTCTGCTAGTAAAACGTTGTTAAAACTAATGATAGATAGATCTTCTGGAACCTTTATGTGGGATCCATATAACGCATTCATTAGACCAAACGACATTAAGTCATCTGTAACAATCGTTGCGGTTGGTTTTTTGGGAAGTTTCGCTAACTCTGCTGCGGCTTCCTCTCCCCCTTCTTTTAGAGCTTTTTCTGTAATAATATACTCTTCTTGAAAAGGTATGTTTGCTTCCTCAAGAGCTTGTCTATAACCCTCTAACCGGTCCACGGTAACTAATAGCTCGCGGGATCCGCCAATAAAAGAAATTCGTTCATGACCGTTTTGAATGAGATAATTTGTGGCATCTCGTGCTGCTTTGACATTATCGTTATCCACGTGACTTATTTCGTCCATATGAAAATTTGGTTTTCCTACAATAACGAAAGGAAACCCTTGTTTTCGTAAAAAATTGGTGACCTTATCTTGTACTCGAGAGTATAAAAGCACGAACCCATCTACTCTACGACCATAGACCATTCGTTGCACGCCCTCAAAGATCTCCTCTTCTGTTTCTCCTGTGGAAATGAATAATCCGTACTCTCTTCCGTGCGCAACGCTTCCAATTCCACGAATTACCTCTGGGAAAAATGGGTTTTGAAATACTCGATCTGTAGAATCCGGCATGACTATTCCGATTGTTTGTGCTGATTTACTTGATAAGCTTCTTGCTTGAAAATTTGGATGGTATCCTAACCGCTTCATTATTTCTCGTACTCGTTGTTTTGTTTCTATACTAATACTTGGATGGTCTGCAATAACCCTCGATACGGTGGAGGGAGCCACATTGGCCTCTTTTGCAACATCCTTTATTGTAACACCCATACGCCTTCTCCTTTAATCTTAATCAATCCTATAGGAAAACAGTCAGAAAGTTACTCTCTGACTGTTAACGACCACGTTGATCTTTCATTTTTTTCATATGTATACCTATATTATATAGTAAGTTTTCTACAATTTCATCATAAACATACATCGTTAAGAGATAGCTCTATTATTTCATGTAGAAATGATCAAAGTACTACTTATGAGATTTAAGGTATGAAAACTTGTATAGGAACGTATGTTCTGTTAATATGTTTTTAACAGAAACATTCTCCAAATGAGGTGACTATAATGGAGCAACTTTCAGATACCAGTTTAATAAAATGTTATGAAAATGCTATTAAAATGGAGTTAGATCCCGCATTTCTTACCATACTAGAAAAAGAGATGAACAAACGAGGATTAAATTATTATGCCATAAACGTAGTAACTTGCTGCATGAAGACTGAAAAGCAGTCTTTTTAAAAACTGCTTTCCATTTTCCTATTTTCATATTCTATCGGTAATACAATGGTGAATGTGGTACCTTCACCCAATTGGCTATCTACAATTACCGTTCCATTATGATTCTTAATTATATTATAAGTAACCATTAGGCCTAATCCTGTTCCATCTTCTTTCGTTGTATGAAATGATGTTCCAAGCTTATCTAGCATCTCTTTTGGAATGCCATAACCATTATCTCTAATTTTTATAAAAACATGGGCTGCACTCTTATGAATTTCAATGGTGATTTCCCCTTCACCTTGATTATCAACAGCTTCCATTGCATTTTTGATCAAATTAATGAAAACCTGTGTAATCTGTGTTTTTTCAGAGAGTATAGGAATATTACTTTCTGTAGCGGCAAACTCCATCGTGATTTTTCGTTTAAATGCTTCTGTTTCCCACATAAATAATACATCTTGTACCACTTCTACTATGTTTTCCACTTTAAAGGACTCAACTTTTGGCTTGGAATATTTCAGAAGATCATTTGCAATTTTTTCTATTCTAGTAACTTCACTTTTCATAATTTGAATATATTTTTGATCACTTTTATCTTTACTTTCAATTAGCTGTAAAAAACCTTTTATAGTCGTTAAAGGATTTCTAATCTCATGTACAATCCCAGCTGCCACTTCCCCAATCATCGATAACTTCTCCGATTGTAACAGCAATTTTTCGTTTTCTTTTCTTTCCGTTATATCCCGAATAATCACCTGTACAAGGGTTGTTCCTTTGTTATAAAATGGTGCGCAAACTACTTCCACGTCAATGAGAGAACCATCAGACCTAATCATCTTTTGTTCCATTAATTCCACTCGTTTGCCTTCTAAAGCTCTTGCTACACTATTTTCATATTTCTCTTGATAATCAGGATGAAAATAACTTTTATATCCATTAGCAATTAACATTTCTTCATCGACTTTTAACATATCTAAACAAGCATTATTTACGTACAACACATTTGTACCATCTATAATTAACTTAGCGTTTAATGAGTGATCCACAACTTGCTTAAAATCAAGCTCTTCTGCTGTTATTCGTTGATTTGTAACCACACAGCCGTCCTCCTAATTGCAAGCAGTATTGTTTAATTATACCTCATCAAGGAAAATATTGATAATCCTACCCTTGTAAAGCATATATGGATATTTAGTGTACATTTTCTAGTTTTTATTATGAAAATACTCGTATCAGTAAGTAGTTGAACCATCTAGTATTACTATTACTAACTTTGTTAGTTTGAATTCCATTCGCTTCAGTCCATATACAGTGATAGGAACTAACTATAACCATAGTGTATTTTCGTATACGCTGGTGTTCATTTATTTATAGTTGTTTCTAATCTGCTCTCCATTTTATTATTATAGTTAGTATCATTTTAATGCACCAGAAACTTCCATTCAATAGGATAAACATACTATTACTTGCAAACGGAAAAATATATTTCAAACTAGAAGGGCACTTTAATAATAAGTCTTGTGAAAAGGGGTGTAATGTATGTCTGAGAAAGAGCAGATTACTATTCGAGATGATGAAGGAAATGAAAAAGTTTTCCAAGTAGATGCAATGTTTGAGATGGGTGATCATTCCTACGCAATGGTAACTTCGGGAGATAATACATTCGTCATGCGAATTATGGATAATGGAGATAGAAAACAATCATTGATATCTGCTACAGATGAAGAAATCGAAAACTTAATGGACGCTTATAATATAGCTCTCGATGCAGATAGTGATAAATGATAAATAGAGAAAAACGCTCAAATGGCAATCTTCTTTTTGAGCGTTTCTTGAAATAATAAACGAAGTGTTCGATTATGTGGCGGGTTGAGGATTCTTCACAAGACTCCACTAGTGTTTTTTAAAATTAAGGAATACAGCATCAATCATGATCATCTACTTTATGTTTAAAATACCCTTTTGTCTCAAGAATAACTCCCATTTTCGCAAACCCTAATGCAACTAGTACTGCAAAAATAACGACGGAATAAAAACCTGCGCCTATCCCTATCCCTACTCCACCTACAAACAAGATCATGGAAGCTGAGGTTAATCCTTTAACATGCAAGCCATCTTTTAAAATAACACCAGCACCTAGGAACCCTAGTCCTGTAACAACCTGAGCGGCTAAACGCATTGGGTCCATCAATCTATCATTCTCAACAGAACCATACATATCGACACTATAAATAGAGACAATCGTAATTAACGCGCAGGCCATACAAACATACATATACGTTTTAATACCAGCGGGCTTACTTTTGGAAGAACGATCCCAACCAATAAGGAAACCAATGATTGCACTTAATAATATCCTAAAATAAACTTCATAAGATAGAAAAAATTGTTCCACGGCACTTCCCCCCTCTTAACTATTATTACATTACAAAAGTACATTTTAGACCTTTTCGTGAGGATATTTACATTATGTAGTGACAGAAACAGGACTGCTCCATGCTCAGTCCTGTTTCTAATGAAGTAGTTACCAATTTATTATATACATGCCTCTTTTTTACTTTACCCTATTATAGCCTTGTTAATGTTATTAGATACGAAAAAGCTAATCTGTGAATCTGATACAGTAGCCTTCTATCTATGTATTATATATTGTTATTTAAGTTAGTTACCATTAAAATTGAATAAAGAATATTCTGACTTAAACACACTTCGAAGAGGCTACTACTTCCCAAAAGGAGAAACTGACTATGAGTAAATACATCTTTGCGGTAGGAATCATTGTTAGCTTAGCATATTTTTTATCTTCTATATATTTAGCCGAAAATATATACTTGATTACTGAAAGAGAGGAAGTCTATGCACTATATGAAGAGGATTTAATCACTACATTCGAAGAACAAAGGGTGGACTTTACTATCTTTAACAATCAAATGACACAACTAATTCAGTACTATGAGTCTATGTTAGATGCTTTATCATTATACAATGAGTACGCTTCTAAAAAAGAATTATCCACCTTTTTAGCCGATTCAATTGGAAAAATGGAGAAAATACCCTCACTTATACAAGGTATTCCTTCTCCTCAAGGCTTTCGAAAAGAGGAAGAAGAAGATTTTGCAGATATGAAAACAAATCTTACAGTTGCATTTCAGTATCTAAATCAAGGTTTTGAGGAGTACATTTTTTATAAGAATGAAGGTAGATTGGAAGATGAGAGTAACTTCCAATTCTTATGGTACGAATCGAAAATACATTTTTCCAAGGTAAAGCTTAAATTAGAAAAGTATCAAAAGTTTTTCCACCATGATAAAGATGTATCAGTAGATTCATAGTGCCAATACAACGCAAGAGAGTAATAGAACATTGGTGATATTAATATCGTTTTGAAGGCGCGATTTCCTAATATGTTCTGTAGGGAGACACTCGAGCCTCACTATCAATCGGTAGGGCTCCATGGAGTTGAAATAGAAACATAAACACTGCTCTATTAATGTAAGAACAGTGCACTTAAAATACATATAGCAAAATGGAGTCAAGTTAGTAATACAATACTAATCCATACGAAGTGGTAAGCAACAACCAATGTATAGATAAAGAAACTTATGTAAATTCCTCGATCAATCCATTTTTTATTTGTAGTAAATGGGTATAAAAGAAGTAATAATAGTGGAAAAACAAATTTATATGCATAAAATGCAATGATGTTCCATTCGTAGATGATTCTTATGAGCGGGTTAGCTTCTTCAATGAATGATAGGCGTAGCCCTACATCTGTAAATAAAGCGTCCAACAAGCTTAATAACCAAATCCACTTGATAATAGATAATTTATTGATAGTTACTACATGTTGAGATGCTTGGTATGTATTTCCCATTCCCTTACCTCCTTAAAACCACTTTACACACGTTCGTTATAAAGAACCGTTTATATTATATAACGAATTACCATAAAGATAAAGTATGAATTTAGGGAGATTATTGTACTTATATTACTATATTAGAAACATAAACATAAAAAACCACACCTCTGGTAGGTGTGGCTTTTTATAAGAATAGAAACAGTTTCTTCTAACAAACATGGCTTCAAATTTCCACTTTGTTCTATAACATAGCCTAAAAATTAATACACTTCTTTCCACTCATCGATATTGTCAGCATCAAATCGGAATGGATCGCCAAGCATAACCTGTGTACCTTCCCCGTCTTCTACTACTTCTTTTTCACCGAGTCTTCCGGCATTATACGTGTCTCCAAGAGCCCCTGTAATTTCTCCTTCCACTAGTACATGCGCCGTCATACCAGCTGCATAACCAACATCAATCGGATTCCATAAGAACATTGCAGGAGAAACTCCATTTGTAAGGTAAGTTGCCATTTCACTTGGCAATCCAAGACCTGTTAAAGCTATTTCACCTGCTAAACCTTTATCAGTAAGAACCTTTCCTGCTGCTGCGATCCCTACTGTAGTAGGTGCAATAATTGCCTTTAAGTCTGGGAATTGAAGAAGTAAAGCTTCTGCTTCAGAAGTACTCTTATCTCGTAAATCATCACCATATGCAACTTTCACTAGTTCTATATTTTCATAACCTGGCTCTTCAAGTTCTTTTTTCATCCATTCAATCCATATATTTTGGTTCGTAGCTTGAGAGGTAGCACTTAATACTGCAATCTGGCCTTCTCCACCAATCATTTCAGATACGGCTTGGATTTGTGAACGTCCTATTCTCTCTGGGTCAGCCTGATTAACGTGTAGAATCCTGCTTTCACTGTTTACAGCAGAGTCAACGGAAATAACTTTGATCCCTGCATCCATTGCTTTCTTTAAAACCGGTTGTAGAGCATCTTCATCATTACCTGCAATAGCAATTGCATCTACTTGTTGCGTAATCAACTGTTCAATAATTTGAATCTGTCCTTCGGCTGTTGGTTGATCTGGAGAACGAAGAATGACTTCTCCACCAATTTCTTTTATGGCTTCCTCAAAACCTTCCATCATCTTTTCACCATAAGGATTTCCAGTATTCTTAAACACCATCGCATATTTCTTTCCACCATCACTACCTTTACCATCAGCAGCCTGATCTGTCTCTTGATCACCACATGCAGCAAGCATTGTTAAAGCCAGACCAACAGTTATACACATCGCTAAAAACTTTTTCATCTTATTCGCCCCTTTACTATTTTAAATACTATACATAATCAGTAGATTATTAGATTGATAGCTGACCAATACGGCATCTAATAATCTAGCCTGTTAGTACTAAAGTCGTTTACTTCTTTTTAGATGATGCAAATTTATTGCCAAGATTCACCTTTGGTATGGAAACAGAGATTAATAATAGTAAACCGACGATAACAAGCATCATTTGTGATGGGATGTTAATTAATCCTAAGCCATATTGAAGATAACCAATAATGAACACTGCAATAATCGCACCAATCATTTTTCCTTTTCCACCAGCTGTACTTATTCCACCTAATGCCACCATGGCAATAACATCTAGCTCATACATAGTTGCTACGTTGGGTCTTGTACTCCCCATCCGTGATGCAAGAAAAATAGCAGTAACTGCCGCCATTAAACCTGCTAATGTAAAAACAAGAACTTTTATTTTATTCACTTGGACACCAGAGAAACGGCTAGCCGTAGTATTATTTCCCATTGCATACACTTGTCTTCCAAACGTTGTTTTGTGAAGTAGAAGAGTAAACACTAAAGCTAGAACAAGAAAAGCTACTAAGATAAATGGTACTCCTGCAACCTTTCCCCATCCAAAAAAGCTAAACCAATCAGGAAAATTGCCAGATGCCTGATTTTCTAAGATTACATAAGCAATCCCACGATACAAAATCATTGTTCCTAACGTTACGATAACAGCTGATAATTCTTTAAACTTTACAATAAGAATCCCATTAACAAATCCACATAACGCTCCCACAAGTAAACAAATAACGATTGCTGCTTCCATAGGAATTCCTAAACTGTTATAAAGCGTTGCCATGATAACAGATGATAATGCTACTGTGGATCCTACAGATATGTCGATATCTCTAAGAATCATAATCATAACCATGGGAAAAACAATAAAGGCTTTATCTAAAAACACCATTGTTGCGTCTCGTAAACCCGCAGCATTTAAAAAGTAAGGTGATAGATTTGTATTAATAATCATGACTAGTAAAAAAACGAGGACTAACATCCATTCCCATTGGAAGAAAAACCTCTTCAGAGAGAAAGCTTGTTTATTCTCAAGAACTCTTGGCACATAATTATTTTGATTGACAGCTCTCTGTTCCATAGTCTTATATTTTCCTCCTCAGTAGATTATTTCGTTCAACGCCCCGTTTAACCAATGCGTTGAGAATAACTGCAAATAATATAATGGATCCTTGTATTGCCATTTGCCAGAACGGGGATACATTCATGAGTGGTAGAGAATTATTAAGAATCCCTAATAGAATAGCCCCTAAAATGACACCTGAGATTTTACCTGATCCACCAGCGATACTTACCCCACCAAGAATACAAGCGGCGATAACCGTTAATTCATAGCCAGCAGCAGTATCTCCCTGAGCTGATGCAAATTTAGCCACCCATAGAACTCCTGATAATCCAGCTAATCCTCCCATGATGGAATAAACCATTAGTAAAATTTTTGTTTGATTAATTCCACTTACTTTCGCCGATTCAGGGTTGCTCCCAACTGCATAAATTTGTCTCCCTGTTCTTGTGTGATTTACGAAGTAGAAACCAATAATGTAAATTACTATGGCAATGAATACGAGAGTATTTATTCCAAGTATTTTACTTGTTGCAATTGAAACAAAACTATCTGGCATTTGATAAGAACTTACCCATTGACCATTACTTACAGTAAAAGTTAATCCTCGAAATATGTTCATCATCGCAAGGGTTGCAATAATAGGTAGTACTCCAATTTTTGATACGAAAAAACCAATAGTTACACCACATACAAGACCAATTCCAATTCCAATCAGTATCGCTACAATAGGATGCAACCCTTGGTATACGCTTACAGTTTGAGCAACAATCATTCCAGATAAAGCGAGAGTTGATCCTATCGATAAATCGATCCCCCTCGTAATGATTACTAGCATCATCCCTAAAGCAAGAATACTTAGAATTGCCGTGTTCGTAATCATATCTGTTAAGTTCCCAATAGTTAGAAAACTAGAGTTGCGAGTTTGTACGAATATACATAAAAGAATGATAAAGATTAATAATCCTAACTCACGGAACTTTGCAAAGGCTGCTAGCTTTGAGGCCTTTTTTTCTACATGGACCGTAGCTACATTGTCCAAAGCACTTTCTGCCATAATTGTCTCCCCACTTTCCTTTCCCTTATCCAGCATTAGACTTCGAGAGATCTGTCATTGCTGCTTCAAGTATCGCTTCTTGTGTAACATCCTCTTTATTTAAAAATCTAGCAATTCTACCTTCACGCATTACTGCAATCCGGTCACTAACTCCGATTACCTCTGGCATTTCTGATGAAATCATAATGACACCATATCCCTGAGCGGCCAAATCATGAATAATCTCATAAATTGCCGTTTTAGAGCCTACATCTACTCCTTTTGTTGGTTCATCTAAAATGATGATATCTAAATCAGCTGTTAATAATTTTGCAACCGCAACCTTCTGCTGATTACCACCGGATAAGGAACTTGCCAGATCATAGATACTATTTGCCTTCACATTTACTTTCTCCGCTAACTGTTTTGCAAGTTTCGCTTCTTTTTTTTCATTTAACCAGCCTTTTTTTCCAAGTTTCTTCAATGCTGGTAACGTAATATTTTTTCCAATTCCCCATTGCAGAACCAGTCCTTGTAGTTGTCTATCTTCAGGTAAATATCCTATCCCTAACTGCATAGCCTCTTTAGGACTTTGTATTCTTACTTTCTTCCCATTCATTTGAATATCTCCCTTGTCATACGGCATAATACCGAATAATGATTGACACACCTCGGTTCTTCCTGCTCCTACTAATCCTGTAAGACCTAATATTTCTCCTCTATGAAGAGTAAAGGATATATCTGCAAAGTATCCTGTTTTACCTAGTCCATCCACATGCAGTAACTTCTCGCCAATTTGACCTTTCTTTTCCGGATAAATTTGTGTTATTTCCCGACCAACCATAGCCACAATCAGGTCTTCATTTGATATTTCATTTACTTTCCAAGATCCTATATATTTGGAGTCTCGTAGCACCGTTACTTGACTTGCCAACCGATACATATCTTCAAATCGATGAGAAATAAAAATGATAGAAGCTCCATTATCGCGAAGACTTTCTGTGATCTTATAAAGCTCTTCACTTTCTCTTGCTGTTAACGCAGCTGTTGGTTCATCCATAATAATAATTTTCGCATTTGTAGAGATTGCTTTTGCAATTTCTACAATTTGTTGTTGTGCAACACTTAATGATCCCATTAAAGCTTTTGGATCAATGTTAGAACTCAAAGATTGTAATAACCTTTTTGCTTCCGCATGCATTTCTTTCCAAAGGATACGCCCTGTAATCTTTTGTACTTTTTCATGCCCCATAAAAATATTTTCTGTAACAGTCAAGTCTGGATAGTTTGTTACATGTTGATAAATAGCTGCTATCCCCACTTCTTGAGCCTGTCTTGGATTCGTAAATTGAATCTTTTGTCCATGTAAGATCATTTCGCCTTCATTTGGGCCATGAACTCCTGTGATAACTTTGATAAAAGTAGATTTCCCTGCACCATTTTCTCCCATTAGCGCATGAATTTCACCAGACTTCAATTTAAAATGCACATTGTCTAGAGCTGTAACACCAGGAAATTTTTTTGTAATTCCCTTTAATTCAAGAACGTACTCTGACATAATCTCACTCCTAACTTGCTTAATACGAACCGGCCAGACCGTTTGATAACGCTTACATATAATGTAATACTTTTTTTACATCCTAAAAAGGAGAGAACTCTCGGTTATAGGTAGATAAGTTTCTGTTGTTTTATAATGACACTTCACAAGGGAAATCCTCCTTACATACAAAACCTCTCCCGCTAGCATAATTCCCATAAAAAAAAAGACACGAATGTTTCTCGTGTCTTTTTTCTCCTTCCTAATAAAGAAGAGATAAACTAACGGTTACTCCGTAATATCGGCCAATGCAATAAGCCGATTTCCTATCGTATGAATGCTGACTTTTTATGAGATAATGCATCCTTTAACCAACGTGGGTGCATCTTCAGTAAATCATATGGTAAGTTGTGTGGCTCAAAAAACTTTAATTCTAGTGATTCATTTGAATTACATGTAAGTTCTCCTCCTGTAATTTCAGCTAGGAAACAAGTTGTTATAAAATGTACTACTTTGCCATTGGGATATTCAAATACCTGTGAATTAGGGTCAGAGTATACACCAATTAACTTCTTAATACTTATATCTAAATTGGTTTCCTCTTTTATCTCTCTAATAGCAGCTTCAGAAACTGTTTCCCCAATTTCTATATGCCCTGAAGGAATTCCCCAAAGTCCTACATCAGACCTTTTTTGTAATAAGACATGGTTCTCCTTATTCAATATAATTACTGCAACACCAGCTTTTACATCATCAATTCTTTTCATAAAGATAAACCCTCCTTGAAATAATAGGCTCTGTTAAACGTTGATGTTGATTTTTACTCCAGGTTGCTCGCGTTCCTTGGGCGAACCTCAAGCCTACTCGGTCGTTACCTCCCTGTGGGGTCTCGCCTGGCCCGCCTATCCGCTAGGAGTATCGCACCTTCCGTAAAAATCAACAATGCAAAATATCAACAATTATCCTTTAACATAGCCAAATAATAAAAAAAGGCCCGAAGAGAAAGATTTTCAACGCATAACAAATACGTTGAACCTTTCCCCTCGGACCTTTTATGTCAATAGGTGCCTTTTACATTTGTAAAAGATGTAGCCCTCGGTCGCAGACCTACCTAAATAGCGGAACCCTAGCTACAATTTTCCAGTTCTCATTTATTTTACTATTTAATTCAGGGTAATAAAAGTGAATATTGAATAAACTTATTTATTCTTAATCATCTCTTTGTATTTAGACGGCTGTATCCCGTGATGTTTTTTAAATAGCTTACTAAAATACTTCGTATCCGCATAACCCACTTGCTTTGAAATCTCATACATCTTCATATTCGTTGACAACAATAGTTCCTTTGCTTTATTAATACGCACTCTTGTAACAAAATCTAATACTGTTTCACCTGTCTGACTTTTAAAGTACTCGCAGAAATAAGTAGGATTCATATAAACATGTTTCGATATTTTTTCAATTGTAATGTTTTCTTTTATGTTCTCCACAATCCATTCTTTTGCTATTTCAACTTGGTCAACTACTTTTTCTTCACTAAGAGATACAAGTTTATGGAGAACTTTTAGTAATAAATGTTCAATCCCTCTTTCTAATTTAGTAAAATCGCCTGTTTTTTGTAACAATGCAGCTGTATCTTGTATATTGATGAAATCATTATCTAATCTAGGGGTATACCTTATATAGTAATTTATTACTTGAATACATAATGACTGGATACAAAGTTGTATTTCAACTGGTTCATGTAAAGACTGGAGTTTTCTAACAAACAGTGCAATATATCGCTTTATTTCTACTTCGTTTAATTGGTCAAGACTTTGTAAGATTCTTCTTACTTCAATTTGTATTTCACCACTTGCATCCTTCATCTCTTTTTTTTCAACAAGTAGCTCACTATGAAAGTCCTGCTGAAGAACTTTATTCCCTGCAATGAGACGATATTTCACTAACGTTAATACATCCGTCATCAATGTTTGAAGCATTGTTAAATCCGTAAAAATTTGACTTACTGCAATGGCTGTTGTGATAGTAGAATTTTCATTCAATCTGTCTTGTATTGTATATGCAAGTTGGGTAACTTCATTTTGTAGAATCTCTTTTTTTCTATCCTCTATTTTACAAATAAGAATCCAAAAAGAGTTAGTCTCATCTCCGCTCCATTTCCAGTACTGTTTATCACATTTACTTAGTACATCTTTTAGGACATTCTCACTCATGGTGATCAGATTGCTCCATTCATTTTTCCCAACTGATTTTGAATATAGGAAATAGTTATCTATTTTAATATGAAGGAGAGCATAAAGTCCTTTAGGAAATGAACCTAATTCATCAATTGCAGATAAATCAATTTCATAACCTTTTGTTAGTTCATTTAATTTTTCCATTTGCTTCATGTACATTAGTTCTGTCTTTTGAGATTCAACTTTATCTAAATTCTTTGTTTCAAGTCGCTTATTAATTACTTTTTCTTTAAACGTTCGTAATTGTTTCTTAAACTCTTCTCGATCAATTGGTTTGATTAAATAATCCAAGGCCCCTTCCCGAATGGCTGTTTGTAAATACGTAAAATCGTCAAAACCACTGACTACAACGGGATGAAAAAAGGTTAATTTCTTCATTTCTTTAATTAACGTAAGCCCATCCATGATAGACATCCTTATATCTGTAAAAAGAATGTCAAACTCAAAAGGATCATGCTGATAGGTTTCTATCATTTCTTCCCCATCACTAAACGTTGCAACAATTTCCCAATCATCATCACTAGTAAGAATTAAATTTTCAATACCTCGACGGATACGACTTTCATCATCAACAATGACTGCTCTTATTTTAAGTGAATTCATAGGAACCTACCTCATTTCTAGCAGTAAGAGCTGGAATTCTTATCACTACTTCTGTTCCTTCTCCTACTTCGCTAAATAATTCAAGTCCGTATTGAGATCCGAATTTCATCTGGATTCTAGCATTTACATTTAATAAACCAAAGCCTGATTCACGTTTCGTCATAGGATTTGATTTAAGTAAACACTTGAGCTTATCGAGAGCTTCAGGGTTTATTCCAGGTCCACTATCTTTTACTCGAAATACCACTTCTTTTGAATCTGTATTCGTGTCATGTGACAATTCAACAGTAATATCAATGGTTGTGATTCGACCATAAACAAGCCCATATTTTACTGCATTTTCAACAATAGGCTGCAAAATAAACTTAGGAGTATAAAAAGACTTCGCATTTAGTTTTTCACAAAACGTAAAGGTTACTTTGTCTTCAAAACGTATCTTTTGTATCGTTAAGTAGTCCTTCATATGTAGAAGTTCTTCAGAAATTGGAATAACAGTTTCTTTAGTACTTATGGAGAATCTCAACATCCTTCCTAACAAAGTTACCATTTTAACAACGGTATCCTTATCATCATCTTCTACCGACATAGCTACAGTTTCAAGTGTATTGTACATAAAATGAGGATTAATTTGAGATTGAAGTGCATACAATTCAGCCTCTTTTTGCTTTAACTCAATTTGATATTTTTCACGAATCAAATTCTTTATTTCTAGTACCATGGAGTTAAAGCTATTGGCCAACGCTCCTACTTCATCTTTCGAATTAATAGACAAGTTGATATCAAAATCACCTTTCTCTACACTTTTCATTAAGCTAGTTAAATGATTTAGTGGTTTGGTAACATTCCAAGCTAATAAAATGGAGATAACTGTACTAAATAGAATAATAGCAATAAATAGAATAATAGTTACATTTCTAACTAAGTCCGTTCGACTCGTTAGATTTTTCACAGAGATACTATGACCTAATGTCCATCCTGTTTCATCTAATCTATGTAAGCTTATTAAATTATTGTCATCCCCCATTGTTCTAAAGCTACCGTTAATAGAGGGATAAGAATGTATTTCATAGTCTATTGCTCCTATTAACTCTGCATCTGTATGATATATTATTCTTCCATTCTCATCATTCAACCATACAGCAGCCTTGCCATCATCATTCAATTTTTTTACGATATCCCCCAAAAAGGAGACTTCTATAGCAATTAACATTGTTCCTAAGTTAGTTCTGTTTTCAAAATCAGTAAGCTGCCTCATTAAAAGAATGTATGGTGGGTTTCCTTCAAACTGTAGTGAAGTTTGATAAGGAAGAATAAATATGTCTTCCGTTCCCTGTAGCTTCATATTTTGCCCATACGGAAGTCCATTATAGGCCAAATCAAACCGGGCATGGGGAATCGTAACACTCTGAAAAACCCGGTTTTTCGAAAGAATAAAAACACCCAGAATATCTTTGTTTCCACCGTTAATATAGGTCCGAGTTAAATAACTATTTACTGTAAACTCATCTTGTAATAAAAAGGAGAGATTTTGATGGGCATCTTTTCGTAATACCTCAATCACATGACTTGAACTGTATAGTAAATTAGGAAGTCTTTTTATCTCTTTCACTTGATTCGCTATATTTTCGTTCGCTTGTGCTAATAGTTTCGGTATATATTCCCCTACTTGTTCCTCTATGGATCTTGTATATTGTTGATAAGAAATATAGCCTAACAATGATAATGGAATTACAGTCAGTAAAATATAAGTAACAATTAGCTTCGATCTTAATTTTAAATTACTGAATTTTCTCATTTTAAAAATCATATTGATCCACATTCGCTTCCGTAAAATCAATTGGCTCGCCCATAATCACCATATCTTCTATCATTCGAATTTGCCCAACCTGAGGTATCTGTTGCCGATCATATGGTGGAAACCCTTCGTATGCATTCTTTGCAAGAGCAACAGTTAAGTACCCTAATTTCTTCGGACTCCATAATGTCACTATTTGTGCAGAACCATCTTTTAAGTATTCATTCATTTCATTGGGAGAGGAAAGTCCAACTACAGCTATCTCTCCGTGCTTATTGAATTTTTTAACAGCACTTGCAGCAGCAGGGGGGCTCTCTGAAGAATTACCAATAATGCCCTTTAGATTTGGATATTTTTCTATTAACTCTACGGCTCTGGAGTATGCTTTTTGCGAGTCTTGGTCTGTTTCCATTATTTCAACCAAAGTCATGTTCGGATAATACTCTTCATGTTGAACTAAAATCCAATGTAACCATTCATTTAAATTAGCTGCCGACAATGAACCTGTCATAATTGCAAATTGACCTTCTTCATTCGTATTCCATGCTAAAATATCCATTAAGTGTCTCCCTAAAGTTTCAGGATCAACCATATTTACAAAAAACTCCCTTGAATCAGGGAGGGTGTCCGCATCCCAAGTAATAACTTTTATACCTTTTTCTTTAGCTTCCAATAAAACTGGAGATAATTTCTCAGGATTATTAGCGGAAACAGCAATTACATCAACTTTCTCTTCAATTAGTTCTTTTATTATTTTTATTTGTTGATCTGCATCAGCTAGAGAAGGCCCTGTATAAATAACTCGAACACCTAGATCATTTCCTGCTTCCATTGCTCCTTTTTGAACTGCATTAAAATAAGGAATATTAATTAGTTTAGGAACGATTGCTATCGTAATTTCTTTCTTTATGTTAGTATTTGTTTCTTCGACTACCCCTTCTTCTAACGAATACACTACTTTATATTGTTCGCCACTATCTTCTCCCCAAGCACAACCACTAAATAGTATCAGTAGACTAAACACGACAATGTTATTTTTCATATACTTCCACTCTACCTTTCTACTTAAATTAGAATAAAGAGTGCTAGAAGGATCTCTACAGGTAAGCGCTACCATTTTATTTTTATCATAGCATATTATCATTTTTTATCTAGATTAATATAAAGTAAATTTGTCAAATGGATTCATTTCTCTCCATTACTAACCGATAATAACTATATGTGCATAATAATATATTTGGGGGAGAAACAATAATGACACAGGTTATAGAAACAGTAGATAAGAAAACAAGTTTTATCAAACTACAACAGGAAGAACTAATTAAGAAGAATAACTTACTTTATCTTATGGTGCTAATATCATATTCTTTAGGAAGTTTGGCAAATTTGCTTCAAAAGGCACCTATGATTTTGACTTTATCCCTTTTTTCAGGGTTTATCTTAAGTATCGTTGTATATGTACTCGATAAAGCCCTTAAAAAGGAAAGCTATAGAAAGGTAATTCCTTATGTTCTCGTAACGACTGCGTTCTTAGTATTTTTAGTCATTGCCATAGCACGAGGCGGGTCGTTATCTGGTCTTTTAATTCCTTTGTTTATTTTGGCTCTTGCTTCGGTTCATGCATATAAGCCATTATTTATAAGTGGTGTCGCGATGTCTAGTATTTTAATAGCACTTAATGTTCATACCTTGCAAGAAGGTACAATTATCATTGAAAATCAAATCGGTAATGTAGTGTTAATCTTTTCTCTTGTTGTTGTTACGTATTTTGTTCAAGGAAAATTGAGTAGGAAGGTCTCAACACAGTTTAATGAACTAGTTGCTGAGCAAGAGCTGATTGCGTTTAAAGAAGAACAAGAAAAGCAGCTGTTTGAAGAAGATGTTCGCGTCATGGTGGAAAACATTGAGGCTGTTTTCAAGCAATCGGAAAGCAATCTTGATCTGCAACGTGAAATGCTACTATCCATCCAAAGCATCTCTAGCGGTAGTTCAAAACAAAGTGAGCAGATTAATGAAGTAACGGAAATGGCTAAAGACACAAAAGTGGCGATGGGTGACGTTGATCGTAATTCAAATCAGTTAAAGGTAGAAGCTGTTGAGGTTAAAGAAATTACAAAAACCGGAAAAGAAAAAATGAATCAACTTCGTGTAGGGATGGAAACCCTTAAGCAAGCAGTGGATGGTTTATTATCAGTATTTGGCCTTTTAACAGCGAAAAATAAAGATACAAATATCCTTGCAAATAATATCAAAGAAATTACAGAGCAAACGAATCTATTAGCCTTGAATGCCTCCATTGAAGCCGCTCGTGCAGGTGAGCACGGAAAAGGATTTGCGGTTGTTGCAGAAGAAATTAGAAAGTTAGCCGATAGTACTCAAAAAACCACGGTGCAAATCACTCAGAATTTACTTGAGGTTAATCAAGCAAATGAAGAGGCTGAAAAGCAATTGAATGAGAGTAACGAGGCGTTTTATGCGAATCTAGAAGTAACAAAAGTGGTAAATAACATTATTGAAAAAGTACACAGTACGTTAGATCACTTAGAACAAAACTTAGAATCATTTTCAAGTTTAGCGAAGACCGTTTCGGGTAAAACAGAACAAACGCAAGATCAAACAGTTGAATTTGCTGCCATTGTTGAAGAGTCAACAGCTGGTTTAGAACAATTAACTGCTACCGTTCAAAGTCTGAATCAAGATAATGAGAAGATTGTTGAATACTTGAGCGAAACGATGAGAAGCGTGGAAAACTTGAAACAACGTATGAGTGAGACAAAGTAATTTATAGGTAATTTTAGAACTGCAGCCTGCTAGTTAGAGAAAACTAACTAGTTATGGCTGCAGTTTTTTTATTTCTC
This sequence comes from Evansella sp. AB-rgal1, assembly GCF_041820985.1. NCBI lineage: Bacteria > Bacillati > Bacillota > Bacilli > Caryophanales > Bacillaceae > Evansella > Evansella sp. AB-rgal1. The sequence continues at coordinate 11,309 of NZ_JBGUAU010000019.1, read as the reverse complement.
GTAAATATATGTGCGGGTTGCGCGATTATATGTGCGAATTCCAACAATATATGTGCGGGTTGGGCGATTATATGTGCGAATCCCAGCAACATATGTGCGAATTCCAACAATATATGTGCGAATCCCAAAATATATGTGCGAATCCAGCATTATATGTGCGAATCCCAACAACATATGTGCGAATTCCAACAATATATGTGCGAATCCCAGCATTTTATGTGCACTTAAACATTGAGAAGGTAATCTGTCTACCTATAGAATTATCTCGATAAAATTAATAACTACTAGAAAATTCATTTTCATCACGCTAATCGTTTATCGAAGGAAAACTACCCCAAAAATAAAAAAAAGCGTACCAAAAGCCCTTGAGCTCTAGGTACACTTATAAAATTATAACAATCAATAAACAATCAACCTGTATTCATCAACCCTGCTGCAATTCCACTAATCGTCAATAACACTTCTGTCATCAACTCTTCCGACTCTTCGTCTGTCTCGCGCATCTTCTGAATCAAATCAACTTGTAAGAAGTTTAGTGGATCCACATAAGGATTCCGACGATGAACAGACTCTTTAATATTAGGTGTATGGTCAAGAAGTTCCTTACTTCCTGTAATTTTCAGCAATATTTCCTTCGTACGATTGTACTCATCCGAAATATCCGTAAAAATCCGCTGCCCCATTTCGCTATCTTCTACTAACGTGATATATTCTTTCGCAGTAGATAAATCAGCTTTCATTAGAGCCATTTTCAGATTATTAATAGTTACTTGGAAAAACGGCCATGTTTTGTACATTTCTTGAAGAAGCTTTACATTATCATCACTTGCTGAAGCAAAGGATTGTAATCCTGTTCCAGATGCATACCATGCAGGGATCATTTGACGAGATTGCGTCCAAGCAAATACCCAAGGGATTGCACGTAAATCTTCGAAACGTTCACTACCTTTACGTTTCATTGGACGAGATCCTATATTTAATGCACCGAGTTCACGTAACGGTGTCGCTTGGTTAAAATATCGTAAGAAATCTTTATCGCCAAAAACGAGTGATTGATATTTTGATAATGAATGCTTTGAAATCACTTCCATTGCATTTTCCCATTCTGGCGCAGTATTGCTTCCATGTTTCCCATGTTTCGAAGCTTTTGCAGATGCTTCTAATAAGGCAGATGCCGCCTGCTCTAAGTTACGATACGCAATATCCTCTAAAAGGTAACGAGAAGATAACACTTCACCTTGCTCTGTGATCTTAACCCCATCACCTAGAGTTTCAGGTGGTTGAGATAAAATACTTCTATTTAATGGACCGCCACCTCGACCTAACGAGCCTCCGCGACCATGGAAAAACTTCAAACGTATATCATATTCTTTTGCCATTTCATGTATTTCTTGTTGTGCTTTATAAAGCTTCCAGTTGGCAGTTAATGTTCCACCATCTTTACTTCCATCTGAATAACCTAACATGATTTCTTGGTGATCACCATGTTCACGAATATGATTGCGATATACATCCATTTCAAACAAAGTTTTCATGATGTTTGGCCCAGCTACTAAGTCGTCAATAGTCTCTAATAGTGGTGCAACATTTAAAGAACTCTCTACTGTACCATCTGCATGGAGACGATATATCCCTGCTTCTTTCGCTAGAACTAGCACTTCAAGCAAATCACTAGATGATTGTGTCATACTCACCAAGTAAACATCAATAGAACGTTTACCAAATTCTTCATGAGCTTCGTTTATCATTTTGAAAACTTTGAATATTTCTTGTGTTTCTGGAGAGTAATCTTCATTTAAAAGCATAATCGGTCTAGGATCACTAAGAACATCTTCTAGAACTTTTAGCTTCTCTTCCTCAGACAATTCACTATAGTTTTCAGTAATTCCTACAACTCTCAAAATTTCTGATATTGCAGTCTCATGCTCGCCACTATGGTTTCTGATATCCAGTGTTGCTAAGTGGAAACCGAATAACTGCACTTGACGTATTAGCTTTCGCAACGTCTTTAATTTCTGATTAGCAGGCTGGTGCTTCTCGGCACTTTCCTTAATGGACATTAAATCTTCCAAAAGCTCTTCCGATGCCTTATATCCGACCTCAGATTTACCGACAGTTCGAAGCCTTTTCAGCATAACTGCAAATTTACGACGGTATATTTCCGTCTCAACTGGCCAAGCTTCCCCTTTTTCTAAGTATAACGCTTCCTCATTTTCTACTGATTTGATCAATTCATCACTAATAGAAACACGTGAGGTAGATTGACTAAATCTTCTTGCAAGATCAATTAATGATGCGTCATATTTTTTAATTGCGAGCTTTCTTTGTCGCTTTAACGTTTCCCATGTCACTTCAGGTGTAACATTTGGATTTCCGTCTCGGTCTCCTCCGATCCAAGATCCGAAATGAAGGAAATTTGGTACACTCCATTCATTTTGTGGAAAATAACGGTCTAGCTGATCTTCCAATTCTTGATGAATTGTTGGAAGTGCTTCAAACAACGTTTGATCAAAAAAGTAAAGACCATTTTTCACTTCATCTAAGACAGTAGGTTTTCTATGTCGTAATTCATCTGTTTGCCATAAGGCAGTTACTTCATTAAATAAGCTATCATCTAACTTTCGTTTTTCCTTCTTCGTTAACATAGGGTTATCGAATTTTTGAAGGATTGTAGAAATACGTTTTTGAATTTCCAGTACCGTTCGCTTTGTAGCTTCCGTTGGATGTGCTGTAATGATTAATTCAATAGATAAATCGTTTAATACATTTTGAATTGTTTCATCGGAAAACTGTTGTTCTTTAATTGTTGAAACTGCACTTTCAATGGAAACAGGTTGTATTACTGAATCATCTTCAAGCAAATACTGCCGTCTACGGCGAATTCTGTGATTCTGTTCCGCAATATTAACAAGGTGAAAGTAAACAGAGAAAGCACGAATGACATGCTGACGAGTTGGAGATTCAAGACTACTAATCTCTTGTTTTAACTTTTTATATAAGCTTTCGTCATAATTTTTACGTAGATCCTTCGTCATTTCTCTTATTGATTCAACTTTGTTAAAAAGAGTAATTCCACCATGATGAACTAATATCTCACCAAGAATATTTCCTAATTTTTTTACATCATTTCTTAATAGAGAATTGTTGTCTGCTACATCAATCATGCTTATCATCCTCCTATAGTGATGGGGTCTGACCCCCAGTGCGTTAAAACGTTAGCGCACAGAGGTCAGGCACCATTGTTAATTATTCTAACAAAAAGTCACCCAAAAGACCAATATATAATTTCTGACTATTTTTTATTTACAGTCTCTTTACCTATTATCTGTAAAAAAACTGTGTTATTTTTCGTAATTGATAAAGTCAAGGCTGTCGGTTTAACCAAGCAACTATAGTAGCTAGTAGAAAAAATACTAGCACAACCATTAATATTTCTTTATATCCACCAAACCAGTCAAAAGCCACCCCAAAAGGTAGTGGTCCTAAGGACGATGCTATGACAGTAGACGTCATTCCCACCCCTTTTATACTACCAAGGTGCGTACGTCCAAAGTATTGTGGAATAATTAAAGCAATACATAACGTTCCTATTCCCCCTGCAAACCCTCTCAAAACACCAAATAGAAGTGCCATTGAGTATGATTCTGCCATAATTAAAACAAGAACTCCTATCCCTTCAAGAACAAACGTTAGCGCGAATAGTTTATACAACGGGATACGTTCGAGCAAAAAGCCTGCAAAAAAACTAATTGGGAAAGCAATTAATGCCATAAGACTTAGAACGAAAGCTGACTCTCCTCTCGTTAAGCCACTCTCCCCTAAAATGGATACAATATGAAAGGTCATCCCTGTATTTGCCATTGCAGGGACAGCAATACAAAATAACACCCCCCATAATACTTTACTTTGTAATGCTTCATGTAAAGTCCAACTACGCTCTGGTGTATCTATTATCTGTTGCTTTCTTGTTACATTTTCTCCTTTATTAGACAGTGCCTCCGCAATAACACCATCTGGAGTAAGACCGTATGTTTCAGGACGATTTCGGATAAAGAACCATGCTAGGGGAACAAAGCTAACAAGTAAAATAAATGCCCATATTTGCCATGCGCCACTCCAGCCAAAATAGTTAATTAACCATACGTTTATAAGTGGAAGCGCCGCTGAGCTTAAAAATCCTCCAACCTCCATAAATGCAAACGCCCGTCCTCTCTTTTTTACAAACCATTGTGGAATTAACGTATTAGGAATTAACTCCATAAGTCCTTGCCCAAATAATCGGATGAGAAAGAAGCCGAGTAGTAACATAAAAGGTCCTAAAACAAAACTATTAAACAAGCAAGCTACCGCTAGCATTGTTCCAGCAAAAACCGACATCCACCGCTGCCCAACGCGGTCAATGAGACGCCCCATAAAAATCATTAGCAGACCTGATGCTAATGTGGCGGATGAGTATAACGTGGAGATTAGAGAACGACTCCATCCAAACTCTTCAACATATACATCAATGAAAATAGATACAGAGTATGTCTGACCAGGACCTGACAGAAATACAGCCCATGCCCCTAATAAAACAATCACCCATCCATAAAAAAATGGAGGTTTATGTACAATTGATTTTACTTTTTGTTCCATTCTCGCCTCCGGATATTGGTGTATTCCACCTATATATTTAAAACCTCTTATATAACATTCTACTAATATAATAACTTTAAATATATATTTAGCTCAAGTCTTAGAATCTACTAACAAGCTAAACTCGAATTTTTCGATTTTCAGTATCTATTAATGATGATTTAACAGTTCCTCTCGTTACACATCTGCCACGTTCTCTTTCCATTATTTATTTTTTTCGTAGAAACATCTCCCCTGTAGTTTTTTTAGCAACAATTTTCTTCAATAGACAACATCCTTTTGGAAGACAGCCAAATTAATAAACGATTCCTAAATTATTTCCAAGGAAATATATATTATGACATTTTCTACAATAATATTGTCAGAAAAAAAGAGAATTATTCTAGGTACGTAATGCCTACTTTTACAAATGACATATTAAATCAATAGCAAAATAATAGGTTCAATAATAGAAATAAGAATAGTTGCCAATGCCATTGGAGTTCCTACAAACAGCACCCTTCAATTCTCCTTCTCTAGGGATTTCTGCTTTCCGATTACATGAGAATTAGCACCAATTGCCAATCCTCGTGAAAAAGGAAAAGTGAATTTTGTTTTAACTGAGGTTGGTATAAAGAAGAAACCTAAGTGTCTTACTAGTTACTAGCGCCTAATTTTATAAAGGATAAAGGTATTATTTTTGTAGCTATTAGAGTAAACAAGAAGATCATAGCAACTACATTTCCTAGTGCCAGTATGGTACACGTTCCCACAATAATAGCCAATTGACTCATAAGCCAAAACAATAATAATTGAAATTCAATTATGATAACCTTTCGAAACAGTAATTACACTCTCCCGCAACATCAACTGTTACTTCACTACTATATAACAGTTTCAATTGAACCATTGATTCTAACCATTAGACTATATATCTCTGAAAAAATCTATGTCATTTCTCCTTTGTATGTAAGGGTATTTAACAATCGGAAAAATACCAAAACCATTATATTCCAAATTACCCATATGGAAAGATATAAAATACTTTACTAGATTCGTATGGTGCAATCACCTTAAATAATCGAGTTATTTCGGTAGAGTTCAGAAAAAGATTAGCATGTCCGACAAAATAATGCGATTATAACACAAACTTTAGACAGAGTTTTACTTAAAACGTGAAAATCAACTCGATAATCTCACGTTGAATTTTCAGAAAAATTAAAATAGTGTTGTGGTGTAACATAACAGGCATTTCAAGCTCGAAAGGAGGATACATACTTATCACCTGCATTAACCTGTTAAATTATAGCTTTTAAGGAGGAATTTATGTTTATTAATCGCCGTTTTAGTAGAAGAACCGCTATTGTACTTGTGTTACTGCTACTCTTTACTCCGTTTAGCAGTGTGTTCGCTAACAGCAGTTCAGCTGGTAGCTCTCCTCTCGTATCTACAATGCAAGATGCTATGAAATTAACAGCAGCTGAGAAAATAGATTCAACCGTTACGAAAGCTTTCGAAGCGGACAAGTTCGTTAGTGTAATCGTTGAGCTAACAGATCAAGTCGATACAGAAAAAGTAGCTGCAGCTGCAAAACAATCATTAGGATCCAATAGTATTACCTATGATCAAAAAATGGCAGCTCGTTATGCTGTTGTTAATACGTTACGAGCTACGGCAGAAACCACTCAAGCTCCGCTCATTTCTATCTTAGAAGTTGCTCAAGCAGATGGTGAAGTAAAAAGCTTCGAATCATTTTATATCATGAATGTTCTTTCCGTAACAGCGACAAAGGACATTATAAACAAACTATCATACTTACCTGAAGTTGCTAGAATAACAGAGAATGAAACAATAGACTTAGTTTTTCCTGAAAAATCATCAGAGCCAATGACATATGTCACGGATGACGGTGTTGAATGGAATATCGATCGAGTACAAGCTCCAGATGTATGGAGTGAATTTGGAGTAACTGGAGAAGGAATAGTAGTCGGTGTCATTGATACAGGCGTACAGTGGGATCATCCTGCATTAATGGAAAACTTCCGTGGATTTGATCCAGCCAATCCAAATAATCCTGATCCAATAGGTAACTGGTTCGATGGAATTGGAAACAACTCACTTCCATTTGACAACCATGGACATGGTACGCACGTTACAGGAACAGTAATGGGTCAAGATTCTTCAGGGGATAACAAAATAGGGGTTGCACCCGGGGCCCAATGGATCGCTGCAGCAGGTTGTTCCACATCAGGATGTCCACAAGACGCCCTAATAGGTTCAGCAGAATATATGTTAGCACCTAATGGCGATCCAAGTCTTGCTCCAGATATTGTACAAAATTCTTGGGGTGGACAACCAGGTATTAATGAATGGTATCGTCCATTGGTACAAGCTTGGAGAAGTGCTGGAATGTTACCTGTTTTCTCTGCTGGAAACTCTGGTCCTGGTTCACAAACCGTAACGCCACCAGCAAACTATCCAGAAAGCTATGCAGTTGCAGCAACTGATAATAATAACGCTGTTGCTAGCTTCTCTAGTCGTGGCCCTGCTAACTATGATGGAGATCAAAAGCCAAACATTTCTGCACCTGGAGTGAACATCCGCTCCTCTGTTCCTGGTGGTGGATATGAAGGTGGTTGGAATGGAACATCAATGGCTTCACCTCATATCTCCGGGGTAGCAGCATTACTTTTATCTGTTAATGCAGCATTATCACCTGATGAGCTAGAGGAAATTATGAATGAAACAGCAATTCCATTAACAGATGGTCAATATACAGAGGTACCAAATGACGGCTACGGTATTGGATTAGTAAATGCGTTTGACGCTGTGGCAATGATTGCAGACGGCTTAGGATTTATTAGTGGACAAGTATTGAAAGAAGGAACGGACGATGAACCACCTTCCATTGAACATACACCGGTTGACTTTGGCTTCTCTGGCTTAGATATTGAAGTCTTTGCAACAGTTTCCGACAATGTTGCGGTTACAAGAACAGAAGTAATAGTAAGTCACGAAGATTTGGAAGATGATGTTATTATCTCTATGTCACGTATATCAGGAAATCACTTAGACGGTGATTACCGTGGCGTAATTCCTTATATGTTCGTGCAGGAGCCTGGATTTTCGTACCAAATTGTCGTAGAAGACTTTGGCGGCAACATAGTTACAACGGATGAATTCTTTGTTGAAATAGAATTTGGTGTTCTTCCTGGTGAATATAGTCAGGATTTCGAGAACTACCCAGTTGGTTGGATAACAGAGGGTTCTTGGCAATGGGGAGAGCCAACAGCAGGACCTTCACCTGTTGTTGGGTCAAAGGTAATTGCTACAAACTTAACTGGCAACTATCCAAACAATGCAGCAGATTTATTATTACTCCCTCCATTCGATTTACGTAATACAGACGAAGCATCTCTTCGAATGAACCATTGGTACGATATTGAAAATAACTGGGATAATGGGTATGTCGGAGTAACTGCTGATTTTGGTGAAACATGGGAGATAGTTGAACACTTCACTGGTAGAGATCAACAGTGGAGAAACTTATTCGTTGATCTAAATCCATATGCTGGTTCCGATACACCTGTTTTCGTCGCTTTTGAGTTTACATCAGACGGAAGTGTTGCTTATCCAGGATGGTACTTAGATAATATGGAGCTTGTTGGAGAAGATACAGAAGCACCGGATGTACCAGCTAACCTTACTGCTGAATCTAGTTCCGTTGGAATAAGCTTGGCATGGGAGGCTTCCATCGCTCCAGATGTGAATGGATATCGAGTTTACAAATCTACTACTTCTGGCTCTGATTACGAAGTATTAACAGAAACATCAGATACATTTTTCACTGATACAGATGTAGAAGTTGGTCTAGAATACTTCTACGTTGTTACTGCATTTGACTACTCTAATAACGAAAGTGACTACTCTAATGAGGCTTTTGCTGGTGCACCAAATATTGAAGTCATCTTCCACACTGATTTTGATGCGGATGATGGTGGATTTACTATAGGCGGTGAAAATAATTCTTGGGCATGGGGAACACCAACAAATGGCCCAGGAGCAGCTTATGCAGGAGAAAATCTATGGGCTACTAACTTAACTGGTAACTACAATAATAATGAAGATAGCTGGATTATGAGCCCTGAAATTGAATTAAGTGCTGACCTAGCTACAGCAGAATTAACATTTTCTTATTGGCAAAACATCGAAAATAACTGGGATAATGGTTATGTTGAGGTATCTACAGATGGTGGTGATACATGGGATACTCTTAGAGGATACACAAATATCCACCAATACTGGCAAACAGATTCTGTATCCTTAAACAATTATATCGGTGAAACAATTCAATTCCGTTTTGCATTGAATACAGATGGATCTGTTGTACGTGTTGGTTGGTATATTGATAATGTGTATGTATTAGGAGGATTCGATGATACTAACGTTTCTTCATCAGTAGAACCAATGAAAAGAGTATCTCTGGACACATCAAAAGAAAAAGTGGAAGCAAAAACAGCATTGGATCACAAAATCCAAAAGGATCCAACTTCTTACGATTTCGAACTTAGAAGTCCTGCAGCTAGCTTAACGTCAATTAATGGTTTGCCACTAGCAGCAACAGTTACAATCCTTGAAACAAACCGTACAACTCGTACGAACCCAATCGATGGTTCTTATACGTTAAGAGCGTCTGCTGGAGAAACAGTGACTCTTAGAGCTGAAGCTTATGGATTCTACCCTACTCAAGCTTCCGTTACAGTTGAGGAAGATACCACAGTAATTCAAAACTTCAAGTTAGAGCCGCTACCGAGTGGATCGATTGAAGGTTCAGTAACAAACTCTCGTACTGCAGATGGAATCTCAGGAGCTTCATTAAGGTTGCTAGAAGATTCTCGAATTCCTGGAGTTACCACTGACTCAGATGGAAACTTCACATTTGATGAGGTTCTTATCGGTGATTACACTGTACGCGTAACTGCTGATGGGTATAATCCAGCAGAGGTTGAAGTTACCGTTACAGATGGTGAAATTACTGCTCTAGATGTAGCTCTTACACCATTCATCGGTTACGAAGATGAAATCGCTTATGATAACGGTGTAGCAGATAATGCTGTTGTATTAAATTCTGCTGGAAACGGTTTGGGTGTTAAATTTACTCCAGACGATATGACGGAAGTCCGCGGTGTATCTCTATACATTTGGGATGATAGCTGGCCAGTACCAGGTGGAAATGAAATTAGTATTATTGTCTATGACACAGATACGAATGGTAATCCAACAAATATGGTAGGAAGCCCTGTATCTGCTGTAGTTGATCGTGGTGGCTGGAATTACATTGATTTAACAAGCCTTGGATTTACTACAGATCGTGATTTCTTCATCTCCACATTACAAGAACATATTGGAGACCTTTCTCCTGGTGTTGGTACAGATATGGATGGAACTGGGGTAGGACGCTCCTACTTATATGTAGGTGGAGCTTTCGAACAAAATACACAGTATGGAAACTTCATGATCCGTGCAAATGTTGCATACTCTTTAGATGCTCCTGTCATCTCAACACCATCAGACATGACATACACAAAGGAAGATATTGTGGAAGTATCTGGAACAACTAACGCAGACAGCACTGTAAACATTTATGTTGATGGTGAATTAGCAACTTCTGTAGAAACAGAGGGTAGAGAATTCACAGCAACAGTAGAACTTTCAGAAGGTGAAAATGTAATTACTGCTACTTCAGAAGTAGAACAAGGAGAAACAGATCCTTCCGCTCCAATAACTGTAGTGAAAGATTCAATAGCTCCAGAAGTAACGATTACTTCACCTGTAGATGGTGATGTAACGAATACACAAGTTGTAACTGTCATAGGAACTGCTGATGATGAGAACCTTTCAGCTATAACTGTTAACGGTTCGTCTGTTGATTTCGATGAAACTGGTGCATTTAGCAAACAACTAATTGTAGAAGAAGGGGAAAATACATTCGAAGTTGTTGCAACAGACCTCGCTGATAACAGTACAACGGAAACAGTATCAATTACTGTTGACTGGACTGCTCCAACAATCGAAAATGTTACACCATCCGAAAATGTAACAGTAGCACCAGGTGAGACAGTTACTGTTTCATTCGAGAGTGATTCAGAAGGTGGAGACGCTAGCTTTACTGTCAGCCTTCCAAGTGCAATATCTACAAACTCAGCAGGTGTACCGATGACAGAGGTATCTCCTGGAGTATACGAAGGCACATGGACTGCTCCTGAAGCTACCTTCGAAAATGCTGTCATTACTATTACAATGACAGATACAGCAGGTAATACTTCTACTGCAACTGCAGATGGAAAAATATCCGTAGTACCCGCGGAAGAAGAAGAGCCACCTGCACCTGAACCAGTGACAGCAGAGGAACTATACGATATGGTTAATGGCTACGAAGCTTCTGGAGAAATTTCTCGTCAAGCTGCAAACCAATTCCGTGTATCTCTGAATAATGCTGTTAGACACTATGAGAATGGTAGAACTCGCCAAGCCCTTCAAGCACTAAATCAATTCATTAGTAGAATTGATGGAAACCATATGAGAAACGCTTCACCTGAAGTGAAAGCTGCATTACATGAAGCAGCTGCATCCTTGTATGAAGCTTGGTCAAATTAATTGCTAACTAAATGAATGAAAAAAGGTGTGGCAAGTAC
>NZ_JBGUAU010000018.1:0-120150 GCF_041820985.1 Evansella sp. AB-rgal1 | reverse complement strand
AAAAAAAACGCACATAAATTGTTAGTTTTTGTCCAACAATTTATGTGCAGTTCTTTGCCTTTGTAAAGTGTCACGTCATGTAAATTTTGTCTTAGATGACTTTTTCTAATACATTCTCTCTGCTAGAAGGGAGATAAATGTCGTGAATTGTTATCTCTGGCCTGCTCCCTACTCGAATATTTATACCTGTTTGACCTAGACCTTCATTAATATAAAAGACTTTTCCATCATAGTGAATAAGTCCTTTAATTAAGTTTAATTTAACTAGTTTTCCGAACTTGCGTAAATGATATGGTTTAGGCCAACATATTTGTCCACCATGAAAGTGTCCTGATAATAAATAATCGAAATCAAAATCTTTCATTTGGAAAACAACATTTGGATCGTGAGTTAAAACTAGGCGAAAAATATCTTTTTCAGTAATTCCTTCAAACGATTTTTTAAGATTATGTTTTTTTGAGTGATGATCATCAATTCCAATAAGATGAATTAAGACTCCGTTAACGTATATTTGTTGATTTTCGTTCTGTAACAACATTATATCATAGTGTTTTAATACACGTTTTAATTCTTTTAAATGCATATTTTTTAACTTGTAGTCATGGTTACCTAATACAGCGTACGTTCCGTATTTCGGTTGTAGTTGTTGTAGTATGCGTAAGTAAGAAGTAAGTTTAGGAATGGATTTAGGACGATCTAGAAAATCACCAGTAATTGCAATAAGATCAATTCGTTGCTTTTTTAAAGTTTGAAAAAGTTTTTCAGGTGAAATTGATATATGTTCTAAGTGTAGATCTGATAATTGCAGCACACGAAGTGGTTCCGAATTAGGAGAACCATCTTGAACGGGAAACGGGGTAATGAGATTAGTATTTATTTGAAAAGTATTTTTGTTTGCTATATAAAACATGTAATAAATAAAAACAACTAGAATGAAAGAAAAGTATAATATCAAATTATCTCCTCCTTTATCAACGTATTATCAAAGTGTAAAGGAATTTTGATGCTATGTAAAATGTAATTTGTGGGATTTGTTACATAAAGCAAAGAGGGGGATTCATTACTTCTCATATAGTATGATGTCTACTGAAAATACGCTTGTCACTTGGACCTTTTACTATAAGGAATACTACCTTTGTTGGTCTGTATTGCATTCTCTTCAGCCAGTTCGCGTTCCTGTTTGGAGTAGGTAGCTGGCCGAGCCACCTTCACGACTGACTATGTCGCTAGGGTGTCTCGATCCCCTGCTCTGCCTCCCACTGGAGTTCGTGGCCTTCCGCTTATTTCAACTATGCTAACTAGTCTTGATTCCTGCGTTGGTTTCTTTCTTTGCCTTATAAGTACGCATTGGAGGTATATTTCTTAGAAAATAATTGTCTTCCACAACTTCGAAATATTTCATTAAGTAGCTTTTTAAATGTGAATCTTTTTGAAAGAATGTTTGATAAGGTAAAAAATGTCCTCCATCTCGTAAAATGGAATATGTTTTTGAGATAATATCATCTCTTAATTGATCGCTAAAAAAGGAAAATGGGATGCCAGAAAGGATATAGTTCGCTTCCTTTTCCCCACAATCTGTTAGAATATCATCCACGCATTCGGCACTTTCATTATAAATCAAAACATTATCAAATTGTTGAAAGCATTTGTTTAGTATAGACACGAAATTAGGATTTTTTTCAACGAGTATTAATTTCGAATCTGGTGTTAAATGCGAAAGTAAAAATTTTGTAAACACTCCTGTTCCAGGGCCATATTCAACGATGCAATTACGAACATCGAAATCAATGTCTTTACAAACCCTCTTTACTCCCCAAGAAGAAGTCGGGGTAATGGATGCAATGTTAGGATCGGTAATTAAGTTTCGTATGTAAGATAAAGTACTCATGTTATCCTCCTATGAATTTCCAGTATTACTCTCTAAGTTTTTCTTTATGTAAGAAAAATATGCACTTAAAGATATATTTACTAAATGGTATGAAAAGAAGAAGGTAATATAAAGACACTAGGAAAGAGATTTTCTAGTGTCTTCTCGGTACAAATATGAAATTCTTCCATTAATAAACCATAGAAATGTCATGATAATATTTGAATTCCAAAAGGTTATTGGATGGATCTATTAAGAAGAATGTAATATGTTCTTCTCGTTTTCCTTTGAAACGGATCATTTTTTCTTGGAAAAAAGGCAGTTCTTTCTTTTTAGCTAACTCTAAACACGAATTAAATTCTTCTAAATCTGTAAAGGTTATGCCGTAATGTCTTGGATACATAGATGGTTTTTCATCAATTTTCTCGGGATTTAAATGACAAACAAGTTGATCGCCAAAAAAATCAAATGTAACTCGATCATTGTACTTCCGAGCAAGCCTACAGCCTAATTTTTCATAAAAATCAGATGTCTCATCTAAGTCTTTACACGGAACTGCTAGGTGAAATACTTTATTTGTTTCTCTCATCTCAATACCTCCCCAACTTTCTTCACCATATGAAATGTATCAGAACGTAACCCTAATCGTAATGTCTCTAAGGGGATCGTGTCTGAGAATGGTATATTCGCTAAGTTTACATTTGGACCCAGTTCATTAATAAATAGAGCTTGAAGATTCTTTGTGGGTGCTTCAAAAATAACTTTATCTAGAGAAATGGAAGAAGAAAAAATACTTTCTAGAATTTCAAATTTAATATCACCACTTCTTGTACATATTCCACCAGTTCCTCCTTCTCTCGTTTCAGTTATCACTTTATATGCACCTGATTCAAAGTCCTCTTGAATAAATTCAATCCAATCGGATGAAGTATGTTTATCAGATTCTATCCCATCTTTTCGCCCAACTTCACTAATGACATGAAACTCTTGTGAAAAATCACGAATGTAAGTAGCTTTTTCTTTATTTGTCATCGGTATTGTTCCGTTGGATATTTCTATAAACGAACATTCGTGTGTTTTGCAATATTGGTAAAAATCATCTGTTTTCCCTTGATCAACATACTTCTCAAACAACGTACCTCCGAAAAAGTAGTTCACTTTATTTTCATTTAAACAATGTATTTTTTTAGGTAAATGTTTTGTAATAATTGATGTTCCCCAACCAAACTTAATAAAGTCAATATATTCTGAGGAACTATTTATTGTGTCCAAAAAAAACTGAATAGGAAGTCCATTATCTATTAAAATGGTCAGTCCAGTATCTCTTGGTTTTCCTTTTCGAATAGGCAGTGTAAGACTTGTATCATTCATATTGTAACCCTCTCAATCTTTGGGATTTCCCATGAAGTATCTACTCATCAAGGGAATGGAGTGATGCACGTACACCGTGTGTCCTCTTTTGTATTATTGTCCTACCGTAGAGATTCGCTTTGGAAACAGTATGTGGAGAACTATCTAAATCAACCTTCAATCGGTAGACCCTGTACCTCGCCGGCCATCAAATAATCTGAAAACTTATTTTTGTACTGAAATCCCTCCTTAACAGACTTAACGAGAAGAATCTCTTTTGCTCTATGAATAAAGGAATAATGTGCAAAAGAAAAAGCTCTAATAACATGAATTACAATATTAATTTGTGAAGGCCGTAATTTCTTATCATTTCCTTGAATAATTTCAACTTGCAAAGAAATCTCCCTTAAAATAGTGAGTAACATTTTTATGTCGGTAGTAATGTTATATGCGTCTGCCTATGGTAACGTACTTGTCTACTGATAATTTGTGTGTTTTGTATATATTTTATTGTCAAACCGTTAAACATAGAAAAATCGCGTAAGTAGGAACTTACGCGATTTTTTATGATGTATAACATTGACTTGAAGGGAGCCTTAGCTTTCTTTTTTTCCTAGTGTGAATGCTTGTTTCATTCCCTCTTTAAAGGAAAACTTCCCATACATCAATACTCCGCCTTTGTAAACTCTTGCCGCAAGTATTGTTATAAGGATTGCACTAATTAAAAGTATAAGGAAGATAAGAATCACTTCCCATGTTGGTATTGTTCCCATTCCGATACGTAAGAATAATAACTGTGGAGTAAAGAATGGAACATATGACAATACTTGAATGAATGTGGCATCTGGTGTATTCAGTCCAAAGATAGAAATAAATAACGCAATCATTGCAAGGAATACAACAGGTTGTAAAGCTTGATTGACCTCTTCTGCTCGGCTTACTAATGCACCAAGCATCGCTGCCATTCCACCGTAGACAAAATACCCAAGTAATATAAGGGTGAGAGCATAGAAAATAAGAGAAATATCTATAACATCGATCAGAAATCGAAACGTGTCTTCCCCACTAATATAAGTTCCAATTAGTGCAGCACCAGCAATAACTAATAAGTTAACCATTCCAGCAATACCGATTCCTACTATTTTTCCTAACATCTGAGTAACTGGATTAATACTAGAAACAAGAAGTTCCATAACACGTGAAGATTTTTCTGTAGCCACCTCGGTTGCGATCATAGAGCCAAATGTTAGGACAATAATATAGATGGCAAAAACGAGCGCATACACCATCCAATACGATTGCATGTGGGATTCCATTGTTTGAACTTCTCCGCCCTCTTGCAATGGGAATTCATCAAAGACGATAGGAGTATAGATTAAGGCTAATTCTTGTTCACTTAAACCTAACTCATTTGTTGCAAGGGATTCCTTAACACGTTGAACATCTTGATGAACCTCTTGAGCAATCATAAAATCATTTCCGCTTCCATAGAATTCTGCTTCTATTTCTTCTAAGTTACCTCTAACAGTTAAAACATAATTATATTGATTGTTTACGGCTTCTTCGATTGCGGAGTCCACATCTCCATCTAAGTGAAGGATATACTCAAACCTACTTTCAGTTTGAGATTCTAGGAACTCACCGATGTTTTCTTCTGTCAAGTCTACAACAGCAATTGTATCTTTCTCTTGGGAAGATTCATTGGAGAAGACATCAATAATATTATTGATGTTTACTAATACTAGAACTAATAAGGACATGGAAATAGTTGCGAAAATGAATGCTTTCGACTTTATTCGTCTTCCAGCTGTATGTGCGATAGTAGTCCAAAAATTAGTCAATGTTATCACCTCCAGCTTTATCTATAAAAATATCATGTAAAGAAGGCTCATCCACTTCAAATTTTCGAACAAACCCTTTTTCAGAAATAGCTCTAAATATTTGTTCTGCTACGGTTTCATTTTCCACCTTTACAGTAGCACCATTTTTGTTAAATTCTATTTTAAGAACACCAGGAATGGAATGCAGAAACTGTAAATCATAATCTGCACGTAGGCTTATACTTTTCATACCGTAAGAGCGCTTTATTTCTCTTAAATTACCTTGAAGAACAGCTTTCCCTTGTTTCAACATGATTAGGTCCTCACATAGTTCTTCTACGTTTTGCATTTGATGGCTAGAAAAAACGATGGTTGTTCCTGCTTTTTGTAAATCTAGTACAGCAGCTTTCAACATATCTGAATTTACTGGATCGAGCCCACTAAACGGTTCATCTAAGATTAATAATTCCGGTTTATGTAAAACAGCTGCCATAAATTGAATTTTTTGTTGATTACCTTTTGACAATTCCTCTATTTTTTTGTTTTCATATTCAGGAACCTGAAACCGATCTAGCCAATGCTTCATTTCTTTGATTATCTCAGGCTTTTTCATTCCTTTGAGTTTCATCAAATATATGAGCTGTTCTTTCACTGTTAATTTAGGAAATAGCCCTCTTTCCTCAGGAAGGTACCCTATTAATTTTGTTCGCTTATAAGAAAGGCGTTCACCGGCCCATGTTACTGTTCCTTCGGTAGGATCCAGTAACCCCAAAATCATTCGAAACGAAGTAGTCTTTCCAGCACCGTTTGCCCCCAATAGTCCAAACATTTCCCCTTTTTCTACTGTAAGAGAAATAGTGTCCACTGCAGTATGATCTTTAAATTTTTTCTTAATATTATTCAGTACTAGTGTCATTTTGTCGCTCCTTTCTTTGGATCAATTTCGAATAAGTGTTGATAGTTTAGTTTCGCTCCATGAATACTTATTTTGAATATACGTAGTTACCATGCAAATGGTTTCGTTTTTTAATTGCAGGCTATGTTTAATGACAATGTTGATTTTTGTGCCATGTTGATTTTTCCGTAAGGTAGGAGACCCCGTAGGTACTTTCACCATTTGGTCTGTAAAGGAGTCTCTTAGACTTCTGATGATTCCTTCAGAAGTTCAACTAGTATGCTTCAAAACGATTCTCACCCGCAATAGGTTTATATTATCTCTCGAATCTGCTTGGTCTATGGAACGAAGATATCTATTCGAAATTAGTTTCTTACTTACCATAATTGTTTTCTAAACAAAATGGAAATAATTTGACTTTCTTCTTTTTTATATGGTCGGAAAAGGGTAAAATTGGTCTATGATGTTAGGGAGGGATGACACATGAGTAAGTATTCAATTGATGAATTTATAAGAAACACTGTTCAGAAGGAAAGGGCAAATGAATTTTTTGAGCTAGAAACAGCACGTATACTAGAAGTGAATTTAAAAGATAAAGTATGGGCGAAAATGGGTTCCATGGTCTCGTATAATGGGAAAATTAAGTTTGAAAGGGAACGATTACTTGAACATGGAGTAGGTAGGTTATTAAAGAAAACGTTTACTGGTGAAGGTAGCTCACTGATGAAGGCCCAAGGTTATGGACAGTTATATTTAGCAGATCAAGGAAAGAAAATTTCCATTATTCAGTTGGACAACGAGATGATTACAGTTAATGGAAACGATCTTCTTGCATTTGAACCAACAATTGAGTGGGATATTAAGCTGATGAAAAAAGTTGCAGGAGTTATGTCAGGAGGTCTGTTTAATGTAACGTTAAAGGGAAAAGGAATGATCGCTATTACTTCCCACTATGAACCACTTACGCTATTGGTACGTCCAGGTATACCTGTGATAACAGATCCACAGGCAACAGTTGCGTGGTCAGGTCATTTACAACCTAAGTTTCGAACTGATATAAGTTTTCGAACCTTTCTTGGTCGGGGGAGTGGAGAATCATTCCAAATGGAATTTACAGGAAATGGGTTTGTTATTGTTCAATCTGTAGAAGAAGGTTATAGTTCAGGGGAGTAATCTCACTAAGAAGGATGATCGTTTTGGATAAGAAACAAATTATTAGTAGAACAGAAGAGTTTGTAAAAAGTCAGTTGAATGGGGAAGGGAGTGGCCATGATTGGTGGCACATTTATCGAGTGACAGAACTCACAAAACGAATCGCTCAAGAAGAACGTGCAGATATGTTTTTGTGCACAATGGCTGCTCTGCTTCATGATATTGCTGATGAAAAAATATCCATAAGTGAAGAGATAGGGCTAGCTAGGGTGAGAGAATGGTTAGATTCTCAATCTGTAAAAAAAGACGAAAAAGACATTATTTTGGAGATTATTTCAACTATTTCATTTAAAGGTGGCAATGGTCCAACATTATCGCGTCTTGAGGCAATGGTTGTACAGGATGCAGATAGACTAGATGCGATAGGAGCGATTGGCATTGCAAGATGCTTTGTTTATAGTGGGTCAAAAGGTCGGATAATGTATGACCCAACTCATCCTCCAAAAGTAAGTATGACGAAGGAAGAGTACCGTTCAAATAATGGAGCAGCTATTAATCATTTTTATGAAAAACTGTTAAAATTAAAAGATTTAATGAATACTGAAACAGGAAATACCATGGCGAAAGCAAGGCATGATTATATGGAAAACTTCCTCACACAATTCTATGGGGAATGGGATGGTGAGAGATAAAAGCTACATAAACAATTAACCTCATAGCAGAGCCATTGATACTAAAACGCAAAGCTGCATGGAACCCTATTCAGGCAGTTCTTCTCTGATAGGCTGGCGCCTTGCGCTTTTCTTATTTCTTTGATGAAATAGTCGAGGGCTCTGCAACTTTGTTTAGAACATCTTATTCACTTCTAAATCTTTATTATCAAGAACTTCAACAAGAGTATCCGTTGTTTTTCCAATTCGCTTCGTGCGCTCTACAAGATTTGTGATATTTAAATATGCTTGTTGTGTACCTTTCACAAGGAGGGGTACGCCAATGAAATCTATATGAAATCTTCTAGAGAAAAGACCTCCAAAAGTCATTGCAAGGGGAACTGTTGGGGAAGCATTGGAAAATATAACTTTATCTTTTATTTTTTCATCCTCATTCAATATTGTAAGTAGTTCGACCATGGATGGTAGAATTATTTTCGAACCACTTCTTCCCATTGTAAATACTTTATCACCATTCTCATCTTTCCCATGATAGACAAACCTTCCCATAGCTTTCGTTGTTAGTTTATTAAAAATATCAATATTTAGTATTTCTTCTTTCGTAGGTATGCGATCTTTGGGAAGTTTATTTAAATGATAGGCAGATGCAATTGCTGAGGAATGTGTTCCTGCGTAACAATTATATACATAGATCATCATTGTACCCCCTAAGTGATTTTTTGATATGATAGTTGGTCATAGAAACGTTGTGCTACATTCACACATTTGGGTTGTAGTGTCTCAAAAAAATGTTGATAAAATACATCTTTGGGTGGATTTAATCTACAGAGAGTTGGAAAATTGAATGAAACTAAGTTATTTCTAATTTTATCATCAACACACTAACTTTTTTCCATTTAATAAAAGGAAACATTAATATGCTATGTGATAGAAGAAAGGAAAAATCTCTCTTATGTTTTTGTTCATATTGCGTTCATAAATATATGTTAGTTTATTGTTGAGTAATTAAAATAACTCTGCTAGAACGGTATAAGGGAGAGAAGTTAGTTGAGGATAAAAAACAGAAAGAAACTTTCTATAGAGCATATTGTTCAGAAACTGCAAAAGCAAGGAGTAGTTGCTGAAATATGTAAACGAATAACTAGCATTTAGTTGATTGGAGGGTTTGTTTTGAAATACCCAATAAAGGTTTTAATCATTGAAGATGATCCAAACATATGTAATTTACTTGAACTTTACTTAGAGAAAGAAGGATATAATGTATTATTTGCTGATGATGGTGAGGTTGGCTTGGAAAGATATTACGATATCAATCCAGATTTTGTAATATTAGATATTATGTTACCTGTTATGGATGGGTGGTCTGTTTGCCGAGAAATTCGTAAGGATAGAAACATCCCTATTCTTATGATTACTGGTAAGGGAGAGAGTTATGATCGTATAAAAGGTTTAGAATTAGGAGCAGATGATTATGTCGTAAAACCTTTTGATCCTAAAGAAGTTATCGCTAGGATCAAAGCGATATTACGGAGGACAAACCCTCATTTTGATTCTAAAGATAATATAGATCTAACCGACTTCACAATAAATATGATGGAGTACAAGGTCTTTAGAAAGGGGAAAGATATAAACCTTCCCCCACGCGAACTAGAACTCCTATACTTTTTAGTTTCACAGCCAAACCAAGTGTTTACACGTCAACAACTATTAGATAGTATTTGGGGTTATGATTTCGATGGAGATTCTCGTACAGTAGATGTTCATATAAAACGAATACGCGAAAAAATCGGAGAAGAAATACATCATTGGTCTTTAAAAACAATTCGTGGTGTAGGGTATAAATTTGAGGTGAAGACGATTGATTAAACGAAGAAGTGTCTTTACCAAACTATTTTCTACTTATCTTTTGATTTTATTTATATCTTTTCTTTTTATTGGGATTGTAATTAATGTTCTGGTTCAAATTGAAATTATCGATCGTTATCATAAGGCATTCGACCATCAGCAACAGCAATTAATATCCTTCTTTCAACTCGCAAAGGATGAGAATTGGACGGAGCAATTACTTTCATCTTCTTTAGAGTTGAATATGAATCAAGAAGATCGGATGATATTTCTATTTGATGAATCTGGAAATATTAAATATAATGAGAATCTTTTTATGAATTTGGAAATAGACTTATCCATTGAGGAACTCCTATCCGAGGAAACATCCCAAAGGTATCATAACCAAGAGTATGTAGTCTATTTAATGTCGTCTCCTATTCAGTTAGAGATGGAAGAAAATAGTGTATATACGATGGTGATGGTTTTTCATGAATTCGATTCTGACATGAAAAAATTTCGTTTCATACTAAATGTAACAATCTTAATTGCAATTATATTAGCGGGGATTATTATCTTTTTCACTTCAAGGAAATTAACCTCTCCTCTTCGAGAAATGAATCATAGTGCGTTGCAGCTTGCGAAAGGAGATTTTCATCATCGTGTAAAAGTCAAAACCCATGATGAAATAGGTCAACTAGGTGAAACCTTTAACTACATGGCGAAGGAGTTAGCTAGTATTGACCAAATGAGGAAGGATTTTGTGGCAAATGTATCTCATGATTTACGTTCACCGCTAACGTCTATCAGTGGCTTTCTTGGTGCATTAATGGATGGAACTATCCCTATTGAGCAACAGCATAAATATTTTTCAATTATGAGAAACGAGACGAAAAGACTAATGAAACTTGTTAACGATTTACTGGATATGGCAAGGCTAGAAGCTGACCAAGTAGAAATTAATCCAGTAGCATATAACTTATCTGAACAAGTTAGATTAATAATTGCGAAAATGGAGCCTGCGTTGTCTCAAGCTAAAATGGAAATTGAGTTATTATGTGAAGATGATGACTTGTTTGTATTAGCTGATTCAAGTCGGATTGATCAGGTGTTCATAAACTTACTTCAAAACGCTATTCAATTTTCAAAGGAAAATAGTAAGGTGGAAGTCGTGTTAGAAAGGTTAGAGAATGATGTTCAAATTCATATCAAAGATCATGGTCTCGGAATAAACGAAGAGGATGTATCACACATTTGGGAACGGTTCTATAAGAAAGAAAAAGCCAGATCAAATAAAGGCGGAACAGGAATTGGCTTATCTATTGTAAAGCACATTATTGATCTGCACGACACCTCCATTCATGTGAAAAGTGAATTGAATAGAGGAACAAGCTTTACGTTTACCTTACCGCATGCTGAAGAAAAGTAGCGTTAATCTAAGGAGCGTTCGGCAGTTCCCACAGCATAAAAGACATCATGAAGTATGAACGGATCTTGAAATTTCCCCTGGGGTGGAAAGGTAGTGGACTAAAGCGCGCGGTGTACAAACCAACAAAGTAGTATTACTAGATAGTCTGATACACCTATTTTTCACGGTAATATTTAATAAAGTTAAATCCATTGTAAATTAGAAAGGATTTCTTACTTTTTTAAGAAGTCCTTTCTCTTTGTTCATACTGTGTTCATATTCACCTGTTATCTTATGTTAAGTAGAGTAGTTAAACATGTAACTTTCTTAATAGTGGGGTGGGGTGTTAAAGGGAATTAATAGAAGTACTAGTAGAGATTTATTTTAGCAACATTTTATCATTACGAAATGAATTGAAAATTGAAGCTAGTTTTGAGCTAAAGAAGAGTTACCTATTTTATGAATGTTTGAAAAGTTTCTAACTGTTATACAGAAAGCAAGGAGGATAAAGTGTGAACATAACTAAGTTTTCAATTAAAAGACCGGTTTTTACAATAGTAGGAATGGTTATCTTTTTACTATTAGGGGCAATTTCTTTAACAAATATCCCGTTAAAGCTAATGCCAGATATTGATCCACCTATAGGGGCAGTGGTTACAAGTTATCCAAATGCTGGCCCAGAAGAAGTTCTTGAAAGAGTATCAAAACCGTTAGAAAATAGTTTGGCTACTGTTCAAGGATTAAATAATATTAGTTCCATCTCAATGGAAGGGGCTTCCATGACGATATTAGAGTTTTCATGGACAACATCAATCGATGATGTTGAGAACGATATTATTAGTCGGATGAATCAGGCGCCATTGCCAACAGGGGCAAATTCCCCATCCTTTTTAAAATTTGACCCTTCGCAATTTCCAATAATTCAATTATCCCTATCCTCTGATGAAGAGAATTTTAGCGAATTGGCAGAGGATTTACGATTAGAGTTATTAAAACTTAATGGAATTGCATCTATTGATATAACCGGAGAATCTGTAGATGAGATAATAGTTGAACTAGATCAATATGCATTAGAAGAATACGGACTTGATCAATCAACTGTTATTCAAATGATTCAAGCCCATAATGTCACTGCTCCTGGTGGTTTGGTGGAGAGTAATGATCTTAAGTATACAACACGCGTATTGTTTGAAATGACGAGTATGGAAGATATTGAAACGATTGTTTTGACTGTAGACCCAGAAACAGGGGATGAAATTACAGTGGCCGATATTGCAAGCGTTGATATCATTTCTGATAATGAAGGTGCTATTACACGAACAAACCAAGAACCTGCCATTATGATGAGTGTTCAACAACAGTCTGATGCAAACCTCGCACAGGTATCAACACAGTTTAATGATCGACTTAGTGAACTACTCGATGAAAATAAATTTAGCGATATAGAAGTAGCGATCCTCTTTGATCAGGGAGAATACGTTCAGGAAGCAATTTCAAGTGTTTCAACTGCACTAATTGTTGGTGGGTTATTTGCAATTCTTGTTCTTTTTGCTTTCTTACGTAGCTTGAAAACTCCATTGATAATTGGAATTGCGATTCCTTTTTCTGTCATTGTTACGTTTGTATTAATTTACTTTACCAATCTTTCGTTAAATATAATGACGCTAGGTGGTTTAGCACTGGGTATTGGGATGCTCGTAGATAACTCTATTGTTGTTATTGAGAATATATATCGACATTTATCTATGAATAAAGATCCAAAATCTGCTGCCTTTGATGGAACAAAAGAGGTAGGGGGAGCCATTACCGCTTCCACACTAACTACCATTTCTGTTTTCTTACCTGTGGTATTTATTTCAGGTATCGTCGGTGAGATATTTATGGAGTTTGCGTTAACCGTTTCTTTTAGCTTATTAGCATCTCTTGCAGTTGCACTTACAGTTGTGCCTATGGTTGCAAGTCGATTACTAAAGACTCCGATAGAAAACTTAGAAGAAAAACGTCAGAAAAGTGCTTTTATTCGAACTATTAGTAAGTCGATTACATGGTCATTAAAACACCGGGCTGGAGTACTAACAATTACATTTTTATTGTTAGTGGCAGGTGCATTTGGAGTCACTCAAGTTGGAACAGAATTCATTCCAGCTACGGATGAAGGCTTCTTTCAAATTGAGATTGAAATGGAGAGAGGTACACCACTAGAGGAAACTCTTGCAGCCGTAGAAAATATCGAGGATGTTTTGGATGACGAACGTGATATATTACATTACATGAGTACCATTGGTGCTGGTGGAGGTCCAGAGGCAATGCTCTTTGGTAGCTCTGGATCTCATGAAGCTTCCATTTTTGTAACGATGGTGTCATTAGCAGATCGAAATCTTTCTACGATTGAATTTGGCGATTCAATTCGTCGGGATATAGAACGAGCTGCACCAGATGCAGAGGTTTCTATACAGCAACAGGCTATGATGGGCAATGCTCCGAACACAATCACGTTTAATGTTACGGATGCTGACCCTATCAGATTAGAAGAAGTTGTGTTTGCGTTATCGGAAGAATTTGAGGATATGAGGGAATTTCATGAAGTTTCCAATGGGTTAACTGATACCGTTACAGAAATTCAATTTTTTGTTGATGGTGAAGCAGCAAGACAGTATGGTTTTGTTCCAGCCCAAGTGGCACAAATGGTTCGAGAGAAAATGAACGGGGCACTAGCAACACAAATTGTAACAGAAGAAAATGAAATATATGAAGTTCATGTGCGCTATGGAGAAGAATTTATAAGTACCATAGAGGCAGTGGAAGGTTTATTGCTTCTTAGTCAAACTGGGCAATTCGTAGCTCTAAATGAAATAGTAGATATAGTGGAAGGGGAAGGTCCAGTAACAATTAATAGGATTAACCAAGAGTCTTCTGTTCAGTTTACACTTCATTATGGGAATCAATATAACTTAGGAGAAATGTCTCAACTAGTTCGATCAACTATTGACGACATGAATATTCCAACTGAAACAACTGTTTCCTTTACAGGTGATGATCAAATGATGCAAGATGCTATAGGCGATTTAACAATGGCATTAATATTAGCACTCGTGTTCGTTTATTTAGTGTTAGCAGCACAATTTGAGTCATTTAAATATCCTTTTGTTATTATGTTCAGTGTTCCATTAGTCGTTGTTGGAGTAGCGATAGGACTTACTGTTACGTTAACTCCGTTAAGTGTCATGGCATTTATTGGTTTGATCGTACTGGCAGGTATAGTTGTAAACAATGCCATTGTATTAGTAGATTACATCAATAAAAAGAAAGAAGCAGGAATGCGTACCTATGATGCTATTGTTGAAGGAGTTAAAGATCGTGCTAGACCTATCTTAATGACATCTGTAACAACGATTTTAGGTCTAGTTCCATTAGCATTAGGAATGGGGGAAGGTGCAGAAATTCAACAACCAATGGCAATTACTGTAATTGGAGGTTTAATTAGTTCCACATTCTTAACACTATTCTTTATCCCAGTAATTTATAGTTTCTTTGATAAAGAAACAAGACACTTAAATCGAAAATATGTAACGCCAGATGGCCAACTAGTTCCTGCGTATTTAATTGATGAGAAATATATGGGAAGAGATGATGAAGTTGGGGAACGAAGTGAGGAGTTTACTATGCTACCTCCTCGAAGTCAGCGTCGCTATATAGAACAAGCAGAAGAAAGTACAGATTATGAAGTGGACGAAACTTTGCTAGACGATGAGCGTGAAATTGACCGTTCAGAGTATTATCACAATGTTGCCGAAGAAGAAAAGAAAGCAAGCAGTGTGGACGAGAATGACGATTCATTATCAGATAGAAAAGAAAGCTCAAATGATAATGACAATGGTTTATCTCGAGATGAGCTGTTGGATATATTAGAAGATGTTCTGAATCGAGACCGTAATAGAAGAAATAAAGATAATGAGTAAAAGTAAAAAAATGCTTTGTTAACATAAAGCTAAAGCTAGAGAAGAGCCGCTCAACTGGCTTCTTTTCTAGCTTTTTATTTGATAACTTTAAACATTTTCGTATGTATGTTCTAACAATTGATTCTATCAACAGTAAAAAATACTACGTAGATATTTGTCACAGGTCAACCATTTTGAAACATACAGTATGGAAGGTTGATAAAACAGGAGGGAACTTACGAATGAATTATTATTCTTCTTTTTTACCAAATGTAAATCCATATGGGAAACCACAAGAAAATCCTTATGCCTATTATCCAAATCATGATTATTATAATCCACATTATATAGCATATCCTTACATGGGAAATCCTCACATCATGTATAGACAGCAACCTACAACAGGTCAAGCCATGTGGACGGAAGGTGGTCAAGTAACGCAGTGTGGAATTCCTTGGTCTCAGAATAAATACATGACAGCAGCTGTTGGAGATCACTCTACCATTCAATGTGGTGAAAAGGTAACAGTTAAAAACCTCTCTTTACCTGATCAAAAAGAAATTACAGTTTTAATTGTAGATAGAGTTCCAAATTTTGGTGCAAACAATATTAACTTGCATCGCAAGGCATTTGAAGCATTGGGAGCTAATGTAAATGAAGGTGTGATATCTGTAGAAATAATTCCAACAACATCTATGGAAGAACATGTTGGTACTTGGGGGAATTATTTAACAGGAGTGGTGCAACCAGCCTATCCGGGATATATCATTACAGATTTTCAATTTATTGAATCAACAGAAGTCTCTCAAAATCAGGTGAAAGATGTATATGAGTTTAATCTTCAATCACCAATGACACAACAAAAAATGAAATTACAAGCGAATATTACGTATAATCCAGCTACAAATAAAGTTATTTCATTAGATTTTAAAGAAAAATAATAACACAAAAAAAGAGTTGCCTGGTTTTGCAACTCTTTTTCCATATACATTATAAAGGTTATTGGAACATATGGATAATTTATACCATTCCTTTAGGATCAATAGCATTTTCGATATCAGCAGTATATAATCCTCTTTCTTGTAAGACCTGTTTTATTGTTTTCTTTTCTTCATCTGCTTGCTTTCCAATTTGAGAAGCTAAATCATAACCTAATAATGAGCTTGTTCCTGTGACTAAGGATAAACTTGATTCCATCCATTTATTACACATTTGTTTATCTGCCTGAATACCATCAATACACTTTAAAGTTAATGTGGTGATTGCATTTGCAAAAATTTCAATAGAATGAAGAAGATTGTATGCAATTAAAGGCATCATTACATTAATCTCCAACTGGCTACCATGTCCAGCAGTGGATACGGCAGATTCATAGCCAATTATTTGGCAACAAACCATATGTGTCATTTCTAAAATGGCAGGGTTTACTTTACCAGGCATAATCGTAGAACCAGGCTGGACAGAGGGCAATGTTATTTCTGCAAATCCTGTTCTAGGACCTGAACTTAATAATCGAAGATCACTCGTAATTTTGATTAAATGAATAGCCAGTTCTTTTAAATTCATCATGATATGGATAACTGCATTTCGATTCTGCATAAAACTGAATAAGTTATCTGGTTCGCGAAATGGAAGCCCTGTACGTTTCGAAACCTCGGATATTACTTTAGGAATATAATCAGGATTAAGATTCACTGTAGTTCCAATTGCATTGCCACCTAACCCTATTTCATATAATTTGTCTTGGGATTCATCCAATTGATCATACACTACCTTTATTGTACCCGCGTAGCCTAAAAATTCCTGACCTAGTCTCATTGGCACTGCATCGTGTAAATGAGTTCGACCAGTTTTTAATATGTTCATAAATTCTCCAGATTTACAATGGAGAGATTGCTGCAATTTTGATAAAGAAGGAAGTAGTTTCTCATTCATTAACTCGAGAGTGGCAATATGCAATGCGGATGGGAAAGTATCATTCGTTGATTGAGACATATTTACGTGGTCATTTGGATGTATTCGTTTATTGTAATTTTTTCCTAGTAGCTCTGTTGCGCGATTGGCAATTACTTCATTCGCATTCATATTTTGAGAAGTTCCAGCTCCGGCTTGATAAACATCAACGAGAAATTGATCATCCCATTTTCCGTCAATCACTTCTTCTGAGGCTTGTACAATAGCTTTGCCAATTTCCTTAGAAAGAGAACCTAATTCCATATTTGTGATAGCGGCGGACGCTTTAATTATTCCCTGTGCTTTAATGAAAGCTCGTGGAAGTTTTATTCCACTAATTTGAAAATTATCAATAGCACGTTGAGTTTGAGAACCATAGTAGGCTGAAGAAGGAATTTTAATATTACCTAGTGTATCCTTTTCAATACGATATTGGTCAGATGAATTCATACTATTCTCCTTTAGATTCAAATGGATGAGAAAATACTTTCGTTTTATTTATTATTTTGTCCTAAATTATATCGCTTATGAAAAAGAACACAAATAAATCGCCAATGGAATTCAAACAACAAAGTGAGTAATACTAGATTGTTTATCTACATATTGATACGAGTATTTTCAGATAATATAAAGAAGGTACCTAAATCATTAGATTAAAGGGAAAACTTCGTATGCTGCAAAAATCAATTTTCTCCATCGGTTCCGTTCAGCTTAAGAGCATTTCTTCACAATTAAAGGCTTTACTATTTAATTAGACCATAAAATTTTCCAGTAATCTCTAAAAATAAGCAGAATATGAACGTAATAAACATGAGCTAATTAGCTGTGTATGAAATATGTTTCATGATAAAAGAGGCTGGAACAAAAGTGTTTTCAGTAAAGAGAAATCCGAACGAAATGAATCTTGGTATACTATTCGCTGCAGAAATATACTTCGCTTTCCGCGGGCGGCTGGTGAGCCGCCGAGCGCTTAAGCACTCTTGGGGTCTCACCCTTACATTTTAATCCCGCCGGAGTCTTCGTATATTTCCTCCGCTAAGGTTACCTATCGTTCGTCTTTTCAATGTTACACTTTCGTTATGACCCAGCCTCTTCTTGCTGTATAATTTTTAGATTTCTCCCTCTAAACGGAGCTACTTAAAATCATTAGGCAACTTCTTTATTATGTTAATAAATCGTGATCAACGTAACGTTCACCATTGATTTCACTAATGATATTGATCGCAACTGCAGCACCATGTCCAGCAGTAACGATAGTATGAACACTAACTCCTGCCACAGTTCCTGCTGCCCATATACCATTAATATTTGTTTTTCCTTCAGAATCAACTTTAATGTTCGATTTAATTCTTGGTTCTGTACCTGGAATAACTTTTAAGCCGACTTTTTCAGCTAGATCAGCTAAGACTCCAGTTGCAAGGAGAACATGTTTTGCTTGGACAACGCTATTACTTTCGGTTTCAACACTAAAGAAGTCATCTTCTTTCACAATATTTACTACAGTATCTATAGTAAAATCTGTTCCTAACTTCGTTGCTTGATTTATTCCTTTTTCAAGTAGTGCCGGACCATCGATGCCTTCCACGCCATAGTGATTTTCCACCCAAGCTCGTTTTGTCAGACTTTTTTCACTGTCGATTAAAAGTGTTTTTTTACCAGCTTTAGAAGTGAAGATTGCGGCACTTGCACCAGCAGGACCAGCACCAATAATTACTACATCATACATTTGTTAAAACCTCCATTTGTAAGAATTAGATAGATTTATTGAACTTTTCATGAAATGAATCTTTTTTGTTGTAGTAGCAACTAATATTGGAGAATAAGTTGATATAGCAACTAGTAGAGAGGAAATAAACTGCTTACTTAATATAAACAGTCTACATTTTTACTTATTTTTGCTAAGGTTTTTTCTAGCTGCTCTAATTCTTCCTTTGAAATATCTTTTACTACCATTTCATGAAAAGATTCAGCAATTGGAATTACTTTTTCACCAAGTTCTTTGCCTCTAGAAGTCAAAAATAATTTGATAGAACGGCGATCATTTTGGCATTGCACTCTTGAAATAAATCCTTTTTGTTCCAAGTTTGAAGCCATCCGAGCAATGTTTGTTTTATCTTTTTTTAATCGGATAGATATTTGGTTTTGCGTTAGGCCATCTTTTTCCCACAATAGCATCATAACCAGGTTTTGCTCAGGGGCTATGTTTAGCGCTTCTAACTTATTTTTAATATAACTAGTAAGGTGTAGGTCTGTTTGATGTATCTTAATACTAATGTAATCTTGTAAAGAAAGATTCATAAATTTACCTCTCAAAATTAATTGATTGTTATAGGTACTAAATATAATTCTTAATATAAAGGATAGGTATTTCCTAGTCAAATAATTACTTCACTAAGTTAAAAGATAATCTAAAGGAGCTAAATGAATACTTATAATTTAGTATAGGCACTGAAAAAAATATAGATTCAGTGCCTATCTTATTCACGACACCTTCACTTGCAACTGGTTTATATTCTTTGCATAAACACGGTATAAAAGGAAAGCAACAATCGATAAAAGAATACCAATTATATATGGTAAACCTATTGAGATAGAGAATAGCAGACCACCTAATGGTGGACCGATTACTCTCCCCATTGAATCAAATGAAGCTAAAAGTCCTGTTGTACTTCCGTGTCCTGTTGTTGATTTTTTTGTTAATAATGCTGAAACACTTGGACGGATAAAACCATTCCCAATTCCAAATATAGTTAAGTAGATTGCTGCTGTTGTGAAGTTGTCTATTAGTAAGATTAGAGAGAAACCGATAGCAGAAATAATAATTCCAATTTGAATAACGATACCTTCTCCAAACCTTTTCGTCAGTCTGCCTACTAGACCACCTTGTACAAGAGCTCCTGCAAATCCCATTATCATGAAGACATATCCTAATTCAACTGTCCCTAACCCCGCTTTTTCCGCTGCAAAATAAGCAAAGGTTGCTTCGAGTCCAGCTAACGATACAGAAATGAATAATTGTAGGAAATATAAAATGGAAACGGGTCCTTTTACAGCTTTGTGTAATGGTACTTTTTTTGTTAAAACAGCTTGGGTATCATTTCTAGTTAAGGATTCTTTTAGAACAAACATCACTAAGAAAAAGGTTAAGATAGAGGAAGCTCCAGCAAGTAAAAATGGAATATGTAGACCTGTTTCCGAGAAAATCCCACCAATTGCTGGTCCAAAAATAAACCCAAGACCAACCGCTGCACCAATAATACCCATTCCCTTACCACGATTATCTTCAGACGTTATATCTGCAACATATGCCATAACTGTTGGCATATTTGCTGACGATAAAAATCCGCCGATGATTCTAGCGGCGAACAGCATCCATAGTTGAGTGGATATTGCCATAAAGAAAAAAGAAAGGGCGAGTCCAAAGATTCCAATCATCATTACTGGTTTTCGCCCAAAACGATCGGAAATACGCCCCCACATAGGAGCAAATAGGAGCTGCATAACAGAATAAACAGCCATTAAAAGTCCTAATTGAGTTGGTGTTGCTCCCATGCTCTCAGCATAAAAAGGGAGTACGGGAATGATGATTCCGAAACCTACCATTACGAGAAACATGACAGCAAACAATACAGGCAATGCTTTTTTTGATTCCAAAACAATACTCACTCCAATGTAAAACTATAATCAAGTAGCTTATAATGTAAATTATAAGAGTTTCTTTCTCTAAGAGTCAAATTGGAAAGACTTACTTTGGAGAGGAAAAAAATGAATAGTAATTTTTCATCATGTAGTTCATAATTGAAGAATAATACATGTTAAGTACATGCTATATAAGAAATGATGTAAGGGAGATACATATGTCAGAGGCAAATATTACGAGAATACACCTTAATAATAAAGAGTTCATACTTATTGGAACAGCACATGTATCAAAAAAAAGTGCTGAAGAAGTGAAGGCTGTTATTGAAACAGAGCAGCCTGACTCGGTTTGTGTGGAATTAGATGAGCAGAGATATCAATCCATTGTAGAAGGAAAAAAGTGGAAGGATATGGACATATTCAAAGTAATTAAAGAGAAGAAAGCGACACTTCTTTTAATGAATCTACTTGTTTCGTCCTTCCAAAAAAGGATGGCAAAGCAATTTGGGATTAAGCCTGGTCAAGAAATGATTCAAGGAATTGAATCTGCAAAAGAAGTTGGAGCGGAACTTGTTTTAGCAGATCGAAATATTCAAATTACCTTTGCACGTATATGGCATGGAATAGGATTTATGGGTAAGGCAAAGCTCCTGATGGTGATAATTGGTAGCATTTTTAATAATGAAAAAATATCGGAAGAAGAATTAGAAAAATTAAAAACACAAGATATGCTTCATTCCATGCTAGATGAATTTACAACAGCTTTTCCAAAGTTAAAAGTACCATTGATTGATGAACGAGATCAGTATTTAGCACAAAAAATTAAAGAAGCTCCAGGGCAAAAAATTGTTGCTGTCCTAGGTGCTGCACATGTTCCGGGAATTAAGGAAGAAATTAAAAAGGAGCAGGATTTAGAAGCGATTTCAAAGCGACCTCCTAAATCTAAGGCACCTAAAATTATCGCTTGGATGATTCCAATCATTATCATTAGTATCATTGCCTATACATTTTATGCGAATCCATCAGCAGGACTTCAACAGACGATAAGCTGGATTCTATGGAATGGTTCCTTTTCCGCACTAGGTGTAGCTATTGGGTTCGGACATCCACTTGCGATTATTACGGCTTTTTTTGTCGCACCATTAAGTTCATTAAATCCTCTAATGGCTGCAGGGTGGTTTGCTGGTGCCGTACAAGCATACATGCGTAAACCGAGTGTCCGTGATTTTGAAACGTTATCCGAAGATGTTTATAATGTGAAAGGTTTCTGGAGTAATAAAGTCACTCGTATTTTATTAATTGTCATTTTAGCAAACTTAGGAAGTACACTAGGGACAATCATCGGTGGAGCTGATGTATTGAGGTTGTTTATTGAGAACTTATAATAACGTAAAAAAGTGCCTGTACTCGCTAAGGCACTTTTTTTCATGTGTATTTAGAGGATACGGAAAATGAGAGGAATACGATATTTTTCTCCCTCATATGACTTAATCGCAGCGACAATTGTAAGAATAAAGGATCCAATTCCTAAAATTATTAATAATACAATACCGATTAGCACAAAGATTAGGATGAAGCTAATAATACCGTATACTGTAATAGAAATTAAAAAATTTAAATATTCTCTTCCGTGATAGTCAATGAATTCGGAATCATCCTTCTTAATTAACCAAATAATAATCGGTCCTAGAAAAGCAGTGAAAAAACTAATAAGATATATTAACATTGCAATCACTCGTTCATCTTTTTCTGGCATTTTTTATCACCTCCTTTATCTACTAATTTCGACAGGTGCGACGAGTTTCCTTTTTATTAAAGGCGGAAATTTGATAGCTTGGTCATTATCTTTTTTTGTGTGAATATGAATACTAATGGAGAAGTGCATGAATTAAAGTTTAAAAAGATAATTACAAAGAGAGGTGGGGAAATGATGCCAAAGGGTATTCATACTATTGAATTAAATGTTCCAATAGAAAAAGTATGGCATTTTGTTTCAGATATGGACAGATGGGCACCTTTAGTTCCAGGATACATTGAACACAAAAAGCTTAACGGAAAACAGTCAACATGGAAGTTTGAAAGTGATATCGGTATTATGAAAAAGTTGATACACATGAAAATTGATATTAAAGAATGGACGAAGCCCTCACAAGTTCGTTTTGATTTAACCGGAATTAATGAAAAATTTAGTGGAGAAGGGTACTTTCAAGCAGAGAAATTAAGTGAGACGAAAACCAAGATGGTAGGTTGTCTCGATATTACAGCAAAAGGGATGATGGCACCAATGGTTAATCCAGCATTAAAGACGATTGTTCCAAAGACAACGAAGGAATTATCTGAAGCAATAGCAGCAAAAATTGGTGGAAATGATACATTAACTTCTAATGATTAAAGTATTAGTCTAGTGGAAGATCCTCAATAGTAACCGAGTTTCATATTGAGGATTTTTTTATGAATATAAATCAATTTTTTTTGATTTATATCTTGCTAAAGCGTCGTGTGAGGAGTTATAATATAAATATCAAGAAAAGTTGATGTAATAACTATACATAAATCATTTTTTGATAAAAAAATACAATAGGGAGTGCTTGAGATGATGAATTCAAATTATTTAGTTTTGAAAGCGGAGGCTGAATACAGACAAAATGAAGTGGAAAAAATATATCGAGAAGCAAACGCTATGAAACAATCCCTCTCTACATCTGGTGTACTTTCAAAATTACCGTTATTAAACCTTAAAAGAAAACAAAAACACCAAGTGTGTTGTCAGTTGTAAAATTCTTTTGGTTTGACTAATAAATCAAAAATAATTGATGTAATGAATTGAAAAAAATCAGGAGGTGTTGAGGTGTTTGAGTTTATTAAGAATCTTATTTCTAAAGAGAAAGATTGCTGTGTAATCGAGATAGTAGAGGAAGAAGATAGTATGAGAGATTCTAAAGAGTGTTGTGAAAACACAGATTAAACAAGCAAAAACATTGTAGTAATTGAGTAAGTGAAAATTCCAAAAAGGGTTTGTCAAAGTTCGTTGTTCCTTTGACAAACCCTGTTCTTTTCTCAGAAAAGATAGGGTCTGGAAATAGTTAATGATTCTTTGAAACAATATTATGGAGTACTTCGTCTTATATATTATGTAATAAAAAATAGTATTTCTAATGAGGTGTGAAATGAAAATTAGAAAAAAAACCATATTCTTCTTTCTAGTCGTTTGTCTTATTCTCTATGCTCCGATATATAATAATGGTATTTTATTAGACTTTGTAGGTATAAAAATAAGCAATCCATTTATGAAAAAGGTAGACGTTCCTGATACATATTCAACTGTCGATTCAAATAATAATGGTATTTCTGATCCAATCGAGATGGTGCGTAAAGCACGGAAAGAAGTGGAGCAGAAAACAACCTATCATAGTGCTTATTATGCAGGGGGATATCCACCTGATGATGAAGGAGTTTGTACGGATGTAATATGGAGAGCGTTGATGGCAATTGATGTATACCTTAAGGATCTTATGGATGACGATATTGCAAATAATACAGATCTTTATCCAAGAGTAGGTGGGAGACCAGAGCCCAATATTGATTTTCGGAGAGTTCCCAATCAGTACGTATTTTTTGAGAGACATCTAGAATCCCTAACGATCGATGTCATCCCAGGTGACATTGATAACTTACAAGAGTGGCAACCAGGTGATATTGTTCTTTTTCTGGATGGGTTTCATCATGTAGGTATTATTTCTGATAAACGTGCAAGAGACGGTACACCATATGTCATCCATAACACGTGGCCACATGCGGCCGAAATAAAATTAACTTCTTTTCGTACTCCGATTGCTGGCCATTATCGATGGAATTATGAATAACAAAACATATTATATTTCTAGGAAGAAAGCCATATTCATAAGAATGAATATGGCTTTTTTCTATACCATTTAAGAGAGAGAAAGACGGGTGAATATAATTATGAATTTCGTTCTTACCTATAAGGAAATTATTATTATCATTATTCCTGCAGCAATTCTTTTTTTTACTGGGAAAACACTACTGTCTAGGAAAAATAAAAAGATGGTCGCTAACAATATGTTATACAATGTTTATTTGCCTATCTATAAAGAGATAGAGCCTTACCTTTATAAAGAGCTAAGTCATGAAACAGGGATTAAAGTTATAAGACTAGTTAATACCCTTGCTGATAAGTATTATGAGTTATTTAATCCAACTTGCTTACAGGCATATAAGAGTTTTAGAAATAACTTTTTCTATCATAATAAAAAAAATGATACTTCTTATGAAGAATTTTGTTATCTGATTGAAAGAGATTACGAGAAATTAAAAAGAGAATTACACTTGCCAAGAGAAACCTTTTTGCAAAGATTAACAGGAGAAAATGGTAAATTTCAGCTTCGAATGCTCATGTTTGAATTATTGGAGAAGTTTACTTCCGTTCTTTTTATTATTTCTGTAGGATTGATTATAATTATGTTCTTGAGGTTGCTACTTATCTTTTATGAATTTGTAATTTACTAGTATAATGTTTACAAATAGTTCATGAATCAAAAAACAGCAATATGTTACAATAAGCTAGACCCATCGCAGTGATTACTATTGTAAAAAGGAAGAATGCGACATGACTAACTTGCTAAACAGGTATTTGTATATAATATACGCTTTTATCCTGTTACTAACTATCATTAATATATTCATAGGCAGTGAAGTCTTTATATACATAAATGGGATCATCACCATTCCAATACTCATCCTTTCATTTCTTGGAGCCACCTTATTATTTAAAACCTTAGGCTCTATTTTTTTATTGGTAGGACTTATTTTATTCTTACAAAGTGGTCTTCCATTTTATGAAACTTTTCGATTTATAACTGGTAATTTAGGTCTACTTGCTTTATTAGCTGTATTACCATGGATGAATAGTGTGGTTAGAGCTGGGAGATTTGACCGTCGGATTAATGATTTGATGAAAATGAATGTATCTAACCTAGGGAAGCTGTATGTGCGTTCTACACTAACTTCCTTCACATTGATTTCCTTTATTAGCTTGTCTGCAATCAATTTATCACAAGGTGTTTTACTGAGAAGTTTAACAAATTATACTAAGAACTTAAGAGATACATACATTGCTCAAACAACGCTTCGAGCCTTTAGTATGGCTCTTGTTTGGAGTCCAATGGAGGTTCTCGTTGCAATAACTGTTGACGCTACTGGAGTTAGTTACTTAACGTTCTTACCATGGCTAGTTTTATTTACTACGATCATGATTGTATTGGACACGACGTGGGGAAGGTATAAGTACAAGTCCATACCTTATGAGACACCATCTAATATGGCTGTTAAGACACTTTCTATGAAAGAAATATTGAAAAATATTTTTCTATTATTTGTAGCGCTTGCTGTTTTCCTTACCATTGTCGTTATTTTAAGCAATGGTATTGGGTTAAACTTTATTTTATCCGTTACGCTAGTTATCTTTCCTTTTGCATGCATTTGGGCTTTTGTTATGAAGCGCTGGCGAAGTTTTCTCGCTATTGGTTGGAAAACGTGGAAAATACGCACCAATGCTATGCAAAACTTTTTCGTTCTGTTTGTTTCTTTAGCTTTCTTCTCAAATAGCTTAAGTGCTTCGCCTTTGTTAGAAACATTACAGAGTCCTTTTATGGCAGCAACAAAATACCCTCTGTTCATGTTATTTGTTATTCAATTTACGTATCTTTTCTTCAGTCTGTTAGGTATTCATCCTATAGCCACCATTGGAATATTAATAGAAATTGTTACTCCTTTGTATGAAGTAATGAACCCACTTGGTATTGGGATTGCATTAATAATTGGAGCACTTTCTACGGCTAGTGTTGCAACATATGGGGTCACAGTAACAATGACTTCCATGAATACTGGGCAAAATCCATATAGAATTACAGGAAAGAATATGCCGTTTACACTTGTGTTTGGCACAATCGGAACATTCCTTGCTTACTTTTTATTATAGGCTATGTTAAAGAACAATGTTGATATTTGTGATATGTTGGTTTTACGGAAGCTTAATCTGTTTATCTATAGTGTGTTTCTGTTGTTTCGGAGAAAATCAAAGTGAAAAAAATGTTGAATGCAAAGGTTTTTTAAGAGAAAATGTAGAAAGAGTAACAAGGTTAAAAAAAGGGTTAAAAGACAGTGTGAAATCAGGGGGCCAATATGGAGAACCAATCAAATCTCTTTTCCATTTTTAAAGTTCAAAGTAAAATTATTGAGATGATCTCTATGGATAACTTACCACTAGAGAAAGTTCTTCGAGAGTTAATACATACTATTGATTATGTATTACCAAATAGTAAATCCTCTATCTTTCTAGTAGATGAAAATAAAGAAAGACTAGTGAATGGAATAGGCCCTAAGCTCCAAGTGGAATATTTAAAAGAACTAGACGGGTTTAAAATAGGTGCTAATGCAGGTTGTTGTGGTACTGCAGCATTTTTAAAAAAAACCGTGGTTGTAGAGGATGCATCTGTACATTCACTATGGGAAAATTATAGTTATTTAGTTAATAAATATGCTATTCAGGCATGCTGGTCCATGCCTCTTCTTTCCTCTACGAATGAATTGTTAGGTACAATAGCTTTTTATTGTGATGAAAAAAGGAAGCCCACCAAATCAGAGTTAGAAATTATGGAAATGTACTCTAAACTGGCTGCCTTAATTATTACAAAAAAGCAAACCGAAGATATTTTATATTTATCAAATACAGTAGTAGAAAATAGTCCAGTTGTTCTAATGAGATGGAAGGCCACAGAAGGGTGGCCTTTAGAGTATGTTACGAATAATGTTTCTATCTTTGGTTATAAGCCCCATGATTTTATAGCAGGAAAAATTCTATTTGCATCCATTATTTATCCAAATGATATGAAACGTGTAGAAGAAGAAGTTATGTATTATTCTAGTAATGGAATTGATAGTTTTAGTCAAGAATACCGTATAATTACAAAGGACGGGTCTGTTAAATGGATTGATGACCGGACCATCATTCTTAGAGATAAATCGGGTAATATCACTCATTATCAAGGAACATTACTAGATATAACTGCTAGGAAAGAAGCAGAAGAAACAATAAAATATTTAGCTGATAATGATCCATTAACACAATTACCAAATCGAAGAGTCTTCATGGAACAACTTTGCTTAAACATAGAAAAAGCAAAGAGGAATAAGGGGAAACTTGCCATTTTATTCCTAGATTTAGATAATTTTAAAGATATAAATGATGTAATGGGGCATTACTATGGTGATTTATTACTCCATGTAATAGCAGGTAAATTAAAAGCTTTTTATCCAAATCAATGTTTTATATCTCGTGTTTCAGGGGATGAGTTTGCTTTTATTTATAGTGAGTTAGAGAATGAAAACGATGTGGAACAAATTGCTCAAGCACTTTTACAAATTTTCTCGCATTCATTTCAAATTGAGAAACTACAATTTCAAATTACCGCAAGCATTGGGATAAGTCTTTACCCAACACATGGGAAAAATCCAGATGAATTATTGAAACAGGCAGATTTGGCGATGTACAGCGCAAAAAACGAAGGGAAAAATAACTTTCAATTATATACAACGGACTTATACGAAAAGACTCTTTCAAAAAAACAACTTCATAAGGAATTAGAAATTGCAATCAAAGAAAATCAATTTATACTTTATTATCAGCCTAAAATAAATATACAGACATTAGAAATAACAGGAGTGGAGGCACTGATTCGTTGGAACCACCCATCAAAGGGGATTATTTCACCGGCACAGTTTATTCCTCTTGCTGAGGAAACAGGTCTCATTTTTTCGATTGATGATTGGGTCTTGCGGGAAGCATGTCAGCAAT
This sequence comes from Evansella sp. AB-rgal1, assembly GCF_041820985.1. Classification (NCBI taxonomy): domain Bacteria; kingdom Bacillati; phylum Bacillota; class Bacilli; order Caryophanales; family Bacillaceae; genus Evansella; species Evansella sp. AB-rgal1. The sequence goes on along the minus strand of NZ_JBGUAU010000018.1, from coordinate 91,760 downwards.
TGGCTGCTTGGAGAGAAGAAGGTTTATCTTCGATTACAATAAGTGTGAATATATCTTCAAGGCAATTTTATAATAAAGAGTTAGTCACTACTGTTATGCAGCTTTTGTTGGAGTCAAAGCTTGATCCTCATCATTTAACGTTAGAAATGACCGAAAGTACCTTAATGACTGATAAAGAAAAAACAATTACAGTTTTAAATAGCTTAAAGCAGGTAGGGGTTTATACTTCACTAGATGATTTTGGAACAGGATATTCATCTTTAAGCTATTTAAAATACCTACCTATTAATAAATTGAAAATAGATCGTTCCTTTATCTCAGAAATTGCCAATAATACTAAAGATGCAGCCATAGTAGAATCGATTTTTGCATTAGCTACTAACTTAAATTTAGACATTATTGTTGAGGGAATTGAAACGAAGGAACAGCTTCAATTTTTAGGAACGCGTTGTATAGAAGGTCAAGGTTTCTTATTTAGTCCTCCAATACCTGCTGATGAGTTTTACAGGTTTTATATAACAAAACAAAACTGGAAATTCCTATAAATCGTCGTTTGTCTTTTCCTAGATTTTGGTGAAGTATTATTTACAATCTTTTGGGTTTTATGTATAGATACATCCTCTCCTAATTTTTAGCTTTGCCCTGCACAAAGTTTGAAGAGGGTGTCTTCGCACTTAAACGATAAAAAAACGTTGTACTTCTGAAATAGTTGAAGTATGTTAGTAAAGTGGCGATTTTACGAAACAGAGGTATCCATTATGAAATCGAATTATCCTTACTATTTAGGTCTAATACTAGTTTCCATCATCTGGGGAGCTAATTTTGGTATTTCTCGATGGGCAATGGAAGTTTTTACAGCTGAAGTTTTTGTGTTTTTGCGGTTTGGACTTGCGATTCCTCTTTTATTTATGCTGCTCTATAAGTTAGAAGGAAGCATAATGGTGGAAAAACGTGATATCTTAAAATTTGCAGTTATCGGATTTTTTGGAGTAACAATACTAGAATTATTAGTTATGTATTCTATTAAATACACGACTTTAGCGAATGCCTCTTTATTAAATGTTGCTCCATGGCCTATTTTTGCAGCCTTGTTTGCACCACTGTTCACAAAAGAAAAGTTAACGAGAAAAGTAGTTGTAGGAGGAGCAATAGCATTTGTAGGTGTAGCTCTTATCATTACAGGCGGTGATGAGGGGGTTGATTTATCCTCTCAATATATGCTTGGAAATATGTTAGCATTGTCTATAAGCCTTATAGGAGCAATATATAATTTAGCTTGCATGCCGTTAATGAAAAAATATTCAGCACTAAAAGTAACTACATGGTTTATTTTTTTTGGAACAGCATTTTTGTTTCCTTTTACGTTTAATGGTTGGAGTGATGTTGCTTGGTCAAATCTTTCATTCCCTATTTGGATTGCCATTTTTTATAATGTTATCCTTTGTACTTTAGTGGCTTTTATTGTTTGGAACTTTTCGATGAATAAAGTGGGTGCAACGAAGGCTAACTTTTACCGTTATGTAGTTCCTGCTGCAGCAGCTATAGCAGGTGCAATGTTCTTCAATGAACCAATTATGTTTGCACAAATTTTAGGAGCAATCATCATCATGTCAGGTTTGTTATTAATTGGTTTTGAAAAAAGAAAAGTCCTAGAGAACAAAATAAAATAGAGTAATAATACAAATATAATATTACTATTTACCATTATTTTTTATACTTAAGAAATAAATAAATAGTTCGTAGACGTTACATTTACTATATAATGAATTTATCATGTTTAATTACAGGATGGGGAGGAGTGATTAAACTGGCAACCTTATATATTGTTATATTAGCGTATTTAATAGGTTCTATTCCATTTGCTTTAATTGTAGGCAAATTCAAATATGGGGCTGATGTGAGGGATTTTGGTAGCGGAAATTTAGGTGCTTCCAATAGTGCTCTTGTATTAGGGAAAAAAGCAGGCGTATTGGTTTTACTTGGTGACGTTAGTAAAGGTGTTTTAGCTACTTCACTACCAACTCTTTTAAACACAGAAGTAAATACAATTCTTGTTGGAGTTGCAGTAATCTTGGGGCATTGTTTTCCAATATTTGCTGGTTTTCGTGGTGGTAAGGCGGTAGCTCCAACTGCTGGGGTACTATTAAGTTCTAGTCCAGTAATGTTTTTAACTGGATACACCACATTTTTCCTTGTAGTATTTATTACAAAATATGTGTTTCTTGGATCATTGTCCATTGGAATTGCACTATTAGTCCATTCCGTATTTATAGGTGAGCAAGTATTAATGATTGTATTTGCGATATTTACACTATTTATGGTTTATTTACATCGAACTAATGTGATGAATTATTTTAATGGAAAAGAAGTGAAAATTAACGATAAGAGAATAAAAAAATATCAACAAGATATTAAGGAAGAATTATCTCAGCGGGTAATTAATTGACACTAATGTCTTTATAACTAATAATTAATATACCTTTAATTTTTTCTTTAACCTCTCTGGGATGAGAAAATATTAGAGGTATTTTTGTTTGTAGTCTACCGAAAAAACGTTGCTCAATGGATGGTTACCTTATCTAATGTTTTTGCTCATAACATTGAGCCACTTCGATCATGAAAACGTGAGCCACTTCTAATTTATCAAATACATCAGACTACCGAGTAATATAATGGCTCTTGTATAAAGATACCTTTCTATAGAAAAAAACAGTGTTCAGTAACGCTGTTAGTCGTTCATATTATATTAAAACACTGTACGTAGAAAAAATGAAATCAAACGCCTACGAAACTTCCTTGCCTCTATTTCTATAAGCCTCGTCAATACCTTGATATTTATTTAAAAGGGAATCTAAGTCTTGGCTACAAACCACGACTCTTTCATCATTTAAACCATATTTTTGGGCCATTACATACATTTCATCTTTTTTAATCTTTATTTGATTTAATAACTTTAATACATATAATGGGTCCATTTTTCCATTCCTCCATTTTATTAAGTTATTACATAAATTTTGAATTTCGGTTCAAATTATGTACTGTCATAAGGAATCATTGGTAGAAATGAAAAGTCTTCTTAAAATATTTCAATTAAATGTTAGACTTTTTCATTATATTAACGGAAACTTCTTGCTTATTGTGTTGAAAAATGTCTAACACTATAGATGTTCATTAATTTGTCACACATAATTTAGGAGCATGTTCACTATTTAATATGTATTCAGTTTATTTGTTTATATTCTACACCTAAAGAATTTAATATTTGGCTATGTTAAAGGACAATGATATTTGATCCATGTTGATTTTTACGGAAGGGCGAGATTCCTTGGGCAAGCCAGCAACATTGAGTAAAAACCAAGATCAATGTGTAAAAGAGCCAAATATTAAAAGATTTAAATGAAAATAAACTTAACACTAATTTTACACCCTTGTTGACTAACATGTATATACAAGTTATACTGAAAGCGTAAACAAAAACTTGTATATACAAGGTGTGGAATTTTCTATGTTTTGCTTGTCTGTGATAGATGTAAGTATAGCAAAGAGTGGATTAAAGGGGGAATAATAATGAGTAACTACACAACTGAAGCAAAAGAATTGCTTGAGAGAATTGGCGGAAGTGAAAACATATCTGCCGTAACTCACTGTGCAACAAGAATGAGATTTGTTTTGATAGATCCAAAAAAAGCAGATCTAAAGGCAGTAGAATCTCTAGATATTGTTAAGGGAACATTCACACAAGCAGGTCAGTTTCAAGTAATTATTGGGAATGAAGTTGCTACCTTTTACAATGAATTTGTAAAAATAGCAGGAGTGGGGGATTCATCCAAGGATGAAGCAAAAGAAGCTGCAAAGAAAAATATGAATTTCCTTCAACGTCTAATAGGACATTTGGCTGATATCTTTACACCGTTAATTCCAGCGCTTGTTGTTGGTGGTCTTATTTTAGGTTTTAGAAATGTAATTGGTGAAATACAGATGTTTAACGAAGGAACTCAAACTCTTGTTGAGATCTCTCAATTCTGGGCGGGTGTGAATTCGTTTTTATGGTTAATAGGGGAAGCGATATTCCACTTCTTACCTGTTGGAATTACATGGGCTATTGCAAGGAAGATGGGTACAACTCAAATACTTGGAATCGTCTTAGGTATAACACTCGTATCACCACAATTACTTAATGCATATGGTGTCCCTGGAGCAGAAGAAATTCCAGTATGGGATTTCGGGTTTACTACTGTTGAAATGATAGGTTATCAAGCTCAGGTTATTCCAGCTATCTTAGCAGGATTTGTATTATCATTCTTGGAGCTACGATTACGTAAAGTGATTCCAAGTGTTGTTTCTATGATATTCGTTCCATTGTTTGCATTAGTACCAGCAGTGTTGATTGCACATGTCGTATTAGGACCGATTGGATGGACGATTGGTTCTGCAATATCAGATGTAGTATACACTAGCTTAACTTCTGCTTTTGGTTGGCTATTTGCAGCTATTTTCGGTTTTGCATATGCACCACTCGTTATTACAGGTTTGCATCATATGACAAATGCTATTGATCTTCAGTTAATGAGTGAATTTGGTGGAACAAACTTATGGCCAATGATTGCACTTTCTAATATTGCACAAGGGTCAGCGGTTGTAGCCATGATTTACTTAAATAGAAAAGATGAAAAAGAAAAGCAAGTTTCAGTACCAGCTGCAATTTCATGTTACCTTGGTGTAACGGAACCAGCGATGTTTGGTATTAACTTAAAATATGGATTCCCATTTTTAGCGGCAATGTTAGGATCAATGACAGCTGCAATAATCTCAGTAGGTAGTAACGTTATGGCAAATTCTATTGGAGTTGGAGGTATACCGGGTATTCTCTCCATACAGGTTCAACACATGTTTGTATTTGCCATTTCAATGATAGTCGCAATTGTAGTTCCGTTCATTCTTACTGTCATTTTCTCACGTACAAAAATGGGTGTAAATGCATATAAACGACTAGGGAAGTAAAAAGATATTTAGTGAAAAAAGCACTGAAAAAGTAATGTATACTTTCAGTGCTTTTTCTTTGGCTATGTTAAAGGATAATGTTGATTCTTATGAAAGGTGCGAGACTCCTTGAGGATGGAGCCTGGATGGCGACATGACGCCGTTGCCCACAGGACGTGGCCAAGTATTTAGGCGGAATTGGGAGGAGAGTTGCGGTTCGCCCTAGGAAAACGAGCAACCTGTAGCGAAAATCAACATCTACGTTTAACAGAGCCTTTTCTTTAAATGATACGTAACATACGACTTGAAAAAGAGTTACATTGCTTGATCTTCAAATCGTTTGATATCTTTGTTATGTCCAATTACAATTAGCAAGTCTCCTCTTTCAATTACATATGTTGGCTCCGGTGAAATATCTATGTTCTCTTTATTCTTTACCGCTAAAATTGTAACTCCATAACGTGCACGAATATCTAAATCGATCAGACTTTTAGTTTCAAGTTTTGGAGTAGCAAATAATTCTACAATGCTATATTCATCAGATAATTCAATAAAATCAATTACTTTTTCATCGGACATCTGTTGAGCAATTCTTCTTCCCATATCTTTTTCTGGATGAATAATATGGTCTGCTCCAATTTTCTCTAAAACTTTATGATGGTAATCATTTTTTGCTTTTACCCAAATATTCTTCAATCCCATTTCTTTTAAGAGCAGTGTAGTTAAAATACTTTCTTGTATGTTATCACCTATAGCTACAACGACAAAATCAAAATTACGAACACCTAATGATCGAAGAGTACTTTCATCTGTTGAGTTTGCCACAACGGCATGTGTAGCAATGTTGGAAAACTCTTGTATTTGTTGCTCATCCTTGTCCATCACAAGTACTTCATGTCCAATTTTTACAAGCTCTTTACAAATACTGCCACCAAATCGCCCTAATCCAATTACTACAAATTGCTTTCTATTACTCACGGTGTCATCTCCCTTATGCATGAAAAAAAAAGACCATTCCTAAGAAGGGTCTAAAAACAGACCTTTCTCTCTGCAACGCTTACGAAGTTAGCTGTCGGGTTAGGGGATGAGAGTACCCCTTCACATTGTGATTGACCCCAAGACGAATAGTTTCGTCAGATTCGGTTCCTCCGTTCCAATAGGACTAAGCGACAAAAAGGTTTTTTATTCATATAATTATTCATATTGGTAATTTACTCTTTGTTATATAAATTGTCAATACGTTTATCAAAATGTAAAAAAAACACCGTTTTGTTTTTATGTTCTAACACATTAAGTAGCATTGTGTTCACTTTCTTCATAGGCTATTAGTACAATTTCTTTTTCTGTAGCATTTCGAAGGTCCTCCTCTAATGATGAAATACGTTGAAGTAAGTCAGGGCTAAGGTGTGCTGTAGCGTAACGATCATAATCTAATGGGCTTTTATTATTTGTCAAAACAATCACTCCTTGGATATTATTAAAGTTAATATTTCCTTAATAGGGGTTTTTATGTAGGTTATCCAGAAAATACGCGTGATCAAGAATACTCATATCATAAAGTATTACTAACTTTGTTGGATTGTATTACATTCGCTTCAGCCAACTCACTGTCCTGTGGGGATCTGGCAAACGCTTGCTTCTGATCTGCTTCCCAGTGGAGTTACGGGGGCATTCGAGATTCCATATAAAGTTAAATTAACTAATAAGCTTCATAACGTATTTTCATCCGTCATCGTGCAATTCTCTTACTTGCATGGAAGTTTACCTGGAAAATAGATTCTCCGTCAGATTTTTAAAATGAAACATCAAATATTCCCTAATTATCAATTTATTAAACTCAATAAAAAATATTCGAAAAGAATAAATGTAGACAGACACAGACGACCTACACCTTGCATATAAATTAGGTACAATGCCCAAACGGAGGTGTGTGCATGTCCAGTCTACTTGCAGCGATTACACATTTTGTGAAAGAATTATTTGTTTTTGTTTCCTTTGTAAAAAACAATGCATTTCCACAACCGTTAAATGCAAAGGAAGAAAAAGAGTATATTCAAAAAATGCATGAAGGAGACGAGGAAGCGAGGAACCTCCTTATTGAACACAATTTGCGATTAGTGGCACATATTGTAAAGAAGTTTGAAAATACTCGAGAAGAAAACGAGGATTTAATATCCATCGGTACAATTGGGTTGATTAAAGCCATTGAAAGTTATTCTCCTGGTAAAGGAACAAAACTCGCCACGTATGCAGCGAGATGTATCGAGAACGAAATACTTATGCATTTACGAGCTTTAAAGAAGGTAAGAAAAGACGTCTCTTTACATGATCCAATTGGTCAGGATAAGGAAGGAAATGAAATTAGTCTTATCGACGTTCTTCAAGCGGAAACGGAAGATGTAGTAGAACAAATCCAATTAAGTATGGAGAAAAAACAAATTTACAAGTACATTCACATATTAGATGAGAGAGAGAAAGAAGTAGTTGTTGGAAGATTTGGATTAGATCTTAAGAAAGAAAGGACACAACGAGAAATTGCAAAAGAACTTGGTATTTCAAGAAGCTATGTTTCAAGAATTGAAAAAAGAGCATTGATGAAATTGTTTCATGAGTTTTATCGAGAACAAAAAAATGCATATAAAACTGAATAATAGATATGGTGGTGTGTCAAAAAAAATTGACACACCTACTTTATTCTTGAAAATCAAAAAATGTTGATTTATTACTTGCGTTTTGAGATGAGTGAGAGTATTATAAACATAAGATCAAAATAAATTGATGTAAGAGGTGCTGAAATGAAGCTAACGATACCTTTAGTCACTAGTAACACAGCTGATTTTTCATATTACGAGAAACGTTTTAAAGCATTAGCTGACGAGAAAAGGTTACACTTGTTATCCATATTGTGTAAGGAAGGATCCACGTGTGTTTGCGATTTAAGTGACATGTTAGAGTTACAACAGTCAAAATTATCGTACCATTTAAAGATTTTATTAGATGCGGATATCATAGTGAAAGAGAAGAAGGGAACATGGAATTATTATCAGATTAATAATGAAGTGATCGATCATTTACTTTCAGATGAGCTATGTTGTTTATTTCGTCCAGCAAAATAATCATTTGCTGGATAGTTTTAAAACAAATATATCAAAAAAAATTGATGTAGAAGAAAGAAGGAAGATAGATGGAAACAATAAGAAGCTTTATTAGTATTGCAATGCATTTAACGATATTATTTGTAGGTGTATCAATTTTATTAAACATAATTCAAGCGTACATACCCTATGAAAAAGTAGAGAAAAAACTGAAGGATACTAACCCAATTATTGGTAGTTTCATAGCTTTGAGCTTTGCATTTATTACTCCTTTTTGTTCGTGCTCCACAATTCCTGTAATTGTTAATTTATTAAGAAATAAAATAAGATTTGGTATAGTGATGGTATTTCTATTTGCTTCACCAGTACTAGATCCAACCATATTAACGATTATGACTGTGATTATGGGATGGAAAGTGACACTCTATTATATTATTATCACATCAACTCTATCGTTACTAATTGGTTTAGCTTTAGAAAGATTTGGTTTTGAAAAATCTGTTAAACAAGTAATAGTAAAGGGATATGAACGTTCAGATTCTGGATTTTCTTGGAAAAATGTTTTTTCAGAGACGTGGTCGTTAATGAAGTCCGTATATCCCTACTTAATAATAGGAGCTGCAATCGGAGCAGTAATCCATGGTGTTGTACCAGCAGATTTTATTAGTGCACATTTTGGTGGAGACGCATGGTGGTTAATACCAATAGCTGCAGTAGTAGGAATACCTCTTTACGTTCGATTATCTAGTATGATACCTATATCTCAGGTTTTAATTGTAAATGGAATGGCTGTTGGTCCTGTTATGGCGATGATGATTAGTTCTGCAGGTGCAAGCTTACCAGAATTGGTTCTTTTAAAATCTATTTTTCAAAAACAATTAGTAATAGCTTTTGTTGTTTCAGTCATTACTATGTCAACAATATCAGGGTTTATCTTTTATTTAATATAATGGCTTTGTTAAAGGACAATGTTGATCAATCCGGAAAGTGAGAGTCTCCTTGAAAAATTCAAACGTATTTTTCTGCGTGGGGTGCCTTTCGGAAACCAGTATAATAAACATAAAATGATAAGTATTAAATATTGCTAAAATATTTTAATAGTAAAAATATTCTGTTATAAATATAAAAACTGGAAACTTTTTTGCTGTCCACTACGTCTATATATATAGGAGGGGGGATGTAGTGTGACTACTTATCAGATGTTATTTCTATTTAACCCTATGTTATTTTTGGCTTTAGGATTTGTTATCGGATATTTATTTTCTCGACTGACTTATAACTACATAATTACACCTGCAATTATTTTTTGTCTTAGTTTTTTCGTTATGCTGTTCTTCCAAAATGTATCGTTTGATAACTTTATGTTAGTTTATGCAATAGTCTATACGTTACTTAGTATTGTTGGCTTAGGATTTAGTATGCTTATAAAGAAAAGTTTATTTGTTAGGGAAATATCATAAAAAAAGAGGGGTATAATGCTGAATTATACACCCTCTCTTTTCCGTTATTCTGTTGCTGCACTTAAAGCAACTTCCACCATTTCATTAAAGGTTTCCTGTCGTTCTTGTGAACTTGTTTCCTCTCCAGTAAGGAGATGATCACTCACAGTGAGAACCGAAAGTGCGTCAACCCCAAATCGAGATGCGATAGTATATAGTGCAGATGTTTCCATTTCCACCGCAAGCACTTGATGGTTAGCAAGAAGATTAACGATATCTTTGTTGTCATTGTAAAAAATGTCGCTTGTATATACACTTCCTACATTAACATTCATACCCTTCTCTGTAGCTCCATCGAATGCTTTTTTTAGTAAAGGAAAGCTTGCTGTTGGAGCGAAATCTAATCCTTTAAAATGAAGTTTATTTGCCCCGGAATCTGTTGACGCACTCATGGCGATAATAACATCTCGCACTTTTACATCTCTTTGTAAAGCCCCACACGTTCCTACACGTATTAAGTTTTTAACTCCATATTCATTGATAAGCTCATGGGTATAAATAGATATAGATGGAACCCCCATCCCAGTGCCTTGAACAGAAATTCGTTTTCCATTATACGTTCCAGTGTAACCAAGCATTCCTCGTACTTCATTATAGCAAGACACATCCTTTAAAAATGTGTCTGCGATGTATTTTGCTCGTAATGGATCCCCAGGTAACAAGATAGATTCTGCTATATCCCCTTTTTTTGCACCAATATGTACACTCATGTATAACACCCTTTCAACAATATGTTAGATGGTTCAATTAAAAATAACATAAATCTGTTACATGTTGCAAAAAGAGGTCGTTAGATATAGTACTTTTGGTATAATTTGTGATATTAAAAAAGTTTTAATTTGAAAAAATTAGTAATTATTCATGGGTATCATTGGTATTGTAATCATTATTGTACATAGGGAACAAGGGGTGAATGCAGCATGATCAAAGTACAAATAGATGCCATCAATGAAACTGAAATTATAGGAATTATAAAAATTTTTCAATAGTCTCCCATGAAAATACGTGTATGAGACTATCTAGTAATACTCACTTTGTAGGTTGATAATCCATTCGCTCAAGTCTGCTCCCTTTCCTAGAGGAACTATCGAGTTTCTACGATATAGTGTTTATTTTTTTATTCCGTCTAATAAGATGTCTACCATTTTTTCTACTTCGGTGTTATCATTTCGTACATATAATTGCGGGAAGTAGTTAGATAATAGAAGATAACCTATTAATAAACTTAAGATAGTCCGAGTAATTGTTTTTGTATCTACTTTTCTAAGTTTATGGAACTCTTTTTGTTGTTCTATAAACTTTTCTAAAGATGGAAAAATGGTTTCATCCATAAATTTTTGTACAGATAGTTTAATTTCTGGATGATAGATAGATTCTAAAGCAATTATTTTAAGTAATTTTTCATTTTGGTCAATAAGTGTAAGTCTTTGGTTAAATAGGAGTGTGAGTTCATGATGTAGGGTACGCTTTTTGTCATCCTGTAGTCTGGCGAGCGATTGTTGTATTATTGGTTTAAAGAAATGGTGAATTATGAGGGGTAATAAAGCAAGCATTATTTCCTTTTTATTAGAGAAATAACGGAACAGTGTACCTTCTGAAACACCTGCTTTTTTTGCGATTTCACTTGTTCTACTTGAGCTGTACCCTTTTTCTGCTATTACATCAATGGCAGCTCGTAAAATAGTAATCTGTTTTTCACTTAATTCGTTTCCGTTGTAATCAACAAAGAGGAATTCTTCTGAATGATGATTCATTACATTGACCTCCTTAATTTTTGGTGAACCCACTGAAAAAGTACTATACAAGTTATAATAGACTTAACAAAATCTATTAACGGAGTATTTGATTCTTCTAATCACAATGTATATGTTCATCGTATTGAATTATTAACTCCTTGTCAAAGAAAAAGGAGGTATCGTGACTTTTCTTTATTGATTACCTCCAAATTAATTGATTTTTTTGATAAGTAGTTACTTATCTTTTTTAATATGTTCATAAAACAGTAAAACTTTTTCCATTAACTGATCAACATTATACTCTGGATTATCCAATTGTAATTGTTCGCTATATAATAATATTTCCTTAAAGAGAGGACCTGGGATTACACCATAACTTTTTAACAAGGTACCGTCAATCTTTCTTGTAAGTTTTTCTCTTTTGATTATATAATATTGACCTTTTAGAGCTAATTTTTCAGGTGATACAGAAAAGTATGCCAGTAAAGCATCGATGCCTATTTCTGAAAATAGTTGATGATAATTACTTAGTTTATTATCTGTTACATTTCTTAAGGGATCTGAAGCACACAATAATTGAAAGTCTTTTATTAATTTTTGTTCTTCTTTTTTAAAACAATAAGATAAAACTTCAGTCCAAGAACTTGTTTCATTCATGGAGGTAACGAAACTAAGATATATAATCCAGATTGAATTCGATATAGGAATTCCTTCTTTTTTCATTTTAAAGATAGCGGAATATAATTGTTCCGTTTTTGTGCGAATAAGAAAGTCTGACTCGCTTTGTTTTATTAAAAATGGAAGTATCCCTAGTTGAAGTATTCGATCTATTGCTTTAACTGGGTTTTCTTCAAAGAATAATCTAGATAATTCATTAGAAATTCTTTGCTTTGAAACGGAAATAAGATTGTTTGCTGCTTCCTTTGCAAAGGATTGGGTTTGTTTATCCATAAAAAAGTCGAACCGATTTTCAAATCGAATAGCACGTAAAATTCGTGTGGGATCCTCTACAAAGCTCAAATTATATAAAATGTTTATTTTTTTCTTATTTAAGTCTTCATAACCATTAAAATAGTCAAGCAAATCTCCAAATTCCTCTTGGTGAATACAGATGGCCATTGCATTGATGGTAAAGTCCCTACGAAGAAGATCTTCTTTAATTGTAGATAATTCTACTTTTGGTAACGCTGCTGGAAAATCATAATACTCAGTTCTAGCACTCGTAAGATCTACCTTTAACCCAGAAGGATGCTTCCACGTAGCAGTTTGAAACTCTTCGTGGGATCTGATATGACCACCGATTTTTTCTTGTAAATGATAGGCAAAACGGATTCCATCTCCTTCAAGAACGATATCTATGTCCTCGTTTTTTTTCTTTAATAAAATATCACGTACAATTCCCCCAATTAAATATGCTTTCATTCCTAAGGATGATGCTTCTTTTCCAAGAAACGAGAACAGATCAATTATCTCAGAAGGCAGTAATTGTTCCATTAACTCTTTTATATTTTTTCTATTAGGATGCTTAGTATAGCCAGATTGATCTTTCTGCTTTTTTCCATGCATTGCTTGAATGATGTCTGTCCTTGACACAATTCCAATAATGCCTTCTCTATTAACTACAGGTAAGCGACCAACCTGCTTCTTTATCATCATATCTTGAATGAAATCAATACTAGCTGTTTTCTCTATTGTAATTACATTTCGACTCATATAGCCTTTAACAGGAGCATGTCCGAATCCGTGGTGTAATGCTTTATCAATGTCTCTCCGAGATATTACTCCAATTATTTTATTTTCTTCTACTACTGGAAAACCGGTGTGCCCGTATCGATACAACATTTTGGACGCATCTTCAATCGTTGTATCTTTTGCCACTACACGGACGGGGCTTGTCATGATATTTTCTGCTGTTATATTTGGTTTTACGATGGCCGGTAGTTCATTCCTAACTTTGTCGAGTATTAGCTCCACTTCCATATATTTTTGCATGGCAGAAGCGGCTTTTTCATGTCCACCTCCATTTAAATTCTCTATGATTGGTAAAACATTTATTCTATCAGACGAAGAACGAGCTGTAATAAATACTTTGTCTCCCATTTTAACAATAGAAAAAAATGCATCTGCTCCTGAAGCATGTAATAGTTTACGTGTTATGTATGCCAAGTTTCCTGTATAGTCCACTTGAGTGTGAGAACTTATAACAATTTCTGTATCATCTACAAGATTGGACTCACTGTTTTCTAATAAGGTGTAAAACAAGGACTGTTCGTTAGGGGAGAAAGAGCTTTCTCGAAATTGTTCTACCACGGACAAATTTGCGCCATTATCCAATAGCCAACCACCAATAAATAAGTCTCTAGATGTTGTTTGCTCGTATGTGAACGCTCCAGTATCGGAGTATAAACCTAGCGCAAATACAGTAGCATCAAAAGGGGTGATTGTTATTCCATGTTGTTGAAGTTGTTCTGATATAATCGTAATAGTTGCTCCAACGGAAGATATATATTTTTTTGCATCTTTTATAGTATTTAGATGTTCTGGGTGGTGATCGTATATAGTCAATTTGGCGTCTTTTATGTAGTTCTTTATATCACCTAAGCGTGAAAGCTGATTTGTATCAACAATGATCACTTCACTGATAAGACTCCATGAAATGTCACCACTTCTTTTAAATCGAAATGTGTCCTTATAAATTGATAAAAATTGATGAACACCTGAACTGATTTTGCTTGGTAAAACTAGCTCAGCTTGAGGATATAGTTTCTTTGCTGCAATCATGGAAGCTATACCGTCAAAGTCTAAGTTCGTGTGGGAAACAATTACTTTCATTTTATACCCTCCCATATGTAAAAACGTCTTCCATATCATAATGGAAGACGCTAGTAAATATTATACCTTTTTTATACGGAAATTGCTTATCATAAGGATAGATAATGTTAAAATAATAAACATAAAGACAGGTTCGGCAATACTCCCGTTAATTAAATGACTGACTGTAAGGATACATCCAGCGGCTGTAATTGGTAATCCAACAAAAAAGCCTTCCTGTTCACTAATATTAAAGCGGGCTAGACGGATAGCACCACAAGCAATGAAAATAATAGTAAACATAGAACCAGCAAATCCAAATTCATTTAACGTTGACTGATAAAGTAATAGGGCGGGTGCGACACCGAAAGAAATAAGGTCACATAATGAGTCCAGTTGTTTACCAAGATCAGAAGTGATTTTCATTTTTCTAGCAACCATTCCGTCAAATCGATCGAAAATAGCAGCCAAACAAATGAAAGTGACACTTAATCCAAGCTGACCTTGAATAACATAAAGAATGGCAAATCCACCTAAACCTAAATTAATGATTGTAAATAAATTAGCGATTTGGGTACGGAGCTTTTTAACGGTATTATCAACCATTTGTTGAAGAATCAACATATATCACTCCTCATTTTGGTCTTGCTGTTAAGACCTTACTTAAATACCAATTATATCATAGCCTAATGGCTATCACTATTTTTTTAATACAGAAAGGATGTACATTATGAAAAGAGAACTATATAAAACAATGGTGGAACTTACTCAAAATCCTTTATACACAAATGTTTTGAAACGATTTGCTACTTCTAGAATAAGTGGGAAATTAACTAAATCGTTTGCTAATGTATACAAAATTAATCATGAAGAGCATGTTGGGAACATAGCTGATTATAGAAGTTTACATGAATATTTTATTCGTGAGTTAAAAGAGGGGGTTCGTCCTATTGATCAAAACGAAAGAAGTGTCGTAAGTCCAGTTGATGGCGTCCTTTCACAATTTGGTGTGATCGAAGAACAAGCTACTTTCCATGTGAAAGGGAAAGATTACTCGTTATCTACAATGTTAGGGCTTGAGAAAACGTCTGAGAGATACATTGGTGGGACTTACATGTTGTTCTATTTAAGCCCAAGAGACTATCATCGTATCCATAGTCCTTTAAGTGGTGAGGTAGTAAAACGTTATGCGTTGGGAAAATATTCTGAACCTGTCAATCAAATGGGATTACTGCTTGGTGATTATCCATTAGCAAAGAATTACCGACTAATTACGGAAGTAGAGAAAAACGGTAAGAGAGTTGCTGTAGTAAAAATAGGAGCACTTAATGTCAATAGTGTACAACCTTCCCATTTAGATACAACTGTGAACAAAGGAGAAGAACTAGCTTACTTTACCTTCGGGTCAACCGTTGTTTTACTATTTGAAAAAGGTATGATAGTTCCTACAATGGATGACTCTGATAAAGACATACAAATACAACATGGACAGCCAGTTGGGATATTTGTGTAGGAGGTAATATGAGACTGCTCTCTACTCTAGCACACCGAATCGTTAGGGAAGTAACTGCTGTTGTAAAGGAAGAAGTCATTGTTGTTGATGAAGAGGGAATTATCATTGCTGCGAGTGATGCAACCCGTGTTGGAAGTTATCATGAAGGTGCAACTTATGCAATTTCTAGAAAAGATATGTATGTCATCTCAGAAGAGGACGTTTCACGCTTAAAAGGTGTAAAAGCTGGAATTAACTTACCTATTTTTTTTCATCAACATGTAGTTGGAGTAATTGGCATTACTGGTGAACCATCTAAAGTGATTCAGTTTGGTCAACTTATTCAACGAATGACAGAATTAATTATCCAAGAAGCTTATTCGTCAGAACGATTAGAATCAAAAAATCGTAGTATGGAATCTTTTGTATATGAGTGGGTACATTTGCATGAAACAGATAGAGGGTTTATAGAACGAGGAGAAATACTTGGAATATCTATGGACCTACCTCGTCAATGTCTGTATATGGAGGTTGCAGATGATCCTGTACTAGAAAGAAAGGTACTGGATTATGTATCGCTATTTTTTCAAGAAGATAACCAAAATTTTGTCATTCGTTGGGGAAACGGTCGCTTTGTTATTTTGCTTCATTATCCTTGGACTAGTGATGATAAACTGAGACTTATGTTACAGCAGTGTATACAGTCGATGAAAGAAAAAATGCAGACGGAAGTATTTGTTGGAGTAGGAACGAAGAAATTAAAACCAAATGAGTTACACGAAACATATCAAGAGGCAAGAAAAGCTATACAGGTAGCTAAGAAGAAGCACATCGTTGTATATTATGAAGATCTAACGTTAGATATTGCATTAACAGAGTTATCTACAATGACAAAGAATAACTTTGTTAGACGAGTACTTGGGAGAATCAAAACTGATCAGGAGTTACTAGAAACAATCTCAACCTATTTGGATTGTAATGGGTCCATTAAAGAAACAGCGGACAACCTGCATATTCATATTAATACCCTTCACTATCGCCTTAATAGGATTCATGAAATAACAGGAATGTCATTAAAGAAAACAGAACATAGGGTTTGTTTTTATTTGGCTTTAGAGATGTTTGATAGTGATGTTGAATAATAAGACAAAAAGAAAGCTTCCCCTGCTATGTAATTTGTATGATCATACATAGAAGGGGAGGCTTTCTTTTTTTATACTAAAGATAATATTAATATTGAAAACCTTTTCGAGAGGGGAAATGACATGTTAACGAAAGAGGTTCGGAAAAAGTTAGTTGAGATTGTAGGAGAAATCAATGTCTTAGATTCTCAACAAGATATAGTAGTTTACTCTTATGATGCTACACCAAATTACCAAGCTATGCCCGATGCTGCGATTAGACCGAGAAATACGCAGGATGTTTCACAAATTGTAAAGATTTGTAATGAACATAAAATACCGATTGTTCCAAGAGGGAATGCTACAAATTTGTGTGGTGGTACTACTCCACTAGAAGGTGGTATCGTTATGCTTTTCACACATATGAATAAACTCCTAGAGATCGATGAAGAGAATTTGACGGTAACGGTACAACCCGGTTTGATCACTCTGTCTATGATTCAAGCGGTAGAAGAAAAAGGACTATTTTATCCACCTGATCCATCTTCAATGAAAATATCGACGATTGGAGGAAACATAAACGAGTGTTCAGGTGGATTGCGGGGCTTAAAGTATGGAGTTACACGTGATTATGTATTAGGACTTCAGTTTGTTATGCCCAATGGAGATGTGGTCCGAACAGGAGGGAAGCTTGCCAAGGATGTGGCTGGTTATGACTTGACTCGGCTTATGGTTGGATCGGAAGGAACGCTTGGAATCATTACGGAAGCTACGTTAAAGTTAATTCCACTACCAGAAACAAAGAAAACGATGCTAGCAATGTATGATTCCTTAGAGTCAGCAGGCCGAACTGTGTCCAAAATAATTGCAAATCGTATTATACCAGCAACACTTGAGTTTCTAGATCAGCCCACCATTCAAGTAGTAGAGGATTATGCCATGATTGGTTTACCAACGGATGTTGGTGCAATTTTATTAATAGAGCAGGATGGTCCTGCTGAGGTAGTTATTCGGGATATAAAAAAAATCGAGGAGATCTGCAAACAAGAGGGGGCGTTATCCGTTAACGTCGCGCAAACAGCAGAAGAAAGTGAAGCGTTAACTACAGCAAGGCGGTCCGCATTATCTGCCTTAGCAAGATTAAAACCAACCACAATACTCGAAGATGCCACTGTACCTCGATCAAAAATTGCAGAAATGGTTCGTGCTATTGATGAAATAGCAATAAGAAATAATGTACAAATTTGTACATTTGGTCATGCGGGAGACGGTAATCTTCATCCTACCTGCATGACGGATGTTCGTAATAAAGAAGAAATGGAACGTGTGGAAAAGGCGTTTGAAGAAATTTTTGATAAGGCCATTGATTTAGGTGGAACCATTACAGGGGAACACGGTGTAGGTACCATGAAGGCACCATATTTAGCTTGGAAACTAGGTAACGAAGGCGTTAGTGCCATGAGGGCAATAAAACAGACCTTTGATCCTAACAATATTATGAACCCTGGAAAGATGTTTGCAAAGGAAAATAAGGCTCGGGTGGTGGTTCAGAAATGACAAAGATTGATGATACACGTACTAATCAAATAGTAAAAGATTTTCAAGAGAGAATGGATTATGATGAATTGCTTAACTGCATGAGATGTGGCTTCTGTTTGCCATCCTGCCCCACATATATGGAGACAGGTGGAAATGAGGCAGCATCACCAAGAGGAAGAATTGCCTTAATGAAAGCAGTGGTTGATGGCAAAATGAAGCCAGATGAAGACTTTGAAAAGCAGTTAAGTCTATGCCTAGGTTGTCGTGCTTGTGAGCCAGCCTGTCCTTCTGGAGTGAAATATGGGAGTTTACTAGAGGAAGCTTTATCTATACTTCAAAAAGAGAAAAAACATTCAGTTCCTGTAAAGATGTTTCGTAGCTTACTCTTCGATCAAATTTTTCCGAAACAAACTAATATGCGTAAGTTTAGTAGTTTGCTTTGGTTCTATCAGAGAAGTGGTATTCAAAAGATAGCTAGGACGACTAAACTAACAAGAATTGCTGGAAAACAATTAAGTGCCATGGAGCGAGTATTACCAACGATACCGTCACCTAGTCAAATGAAAAATAGACCAACCTATATTCCGGTAGAAGGAACTGTGAAGAAAAAGGTAGCCTTCTTTTCTGGATGTATGATGGATACGTTGTTTATGGAAACGAATGATTCTACATTGTTCTTATTGGAAAAAGCGGGATGCGAGGTGT
Organism: Evansella sp. AB-rgal1; assembly: GCF_041820985.1. Classification (NCBI taxonomy): domain Bacteria; kingdom Bacillati; phylum Bacillota; class Bacilli; order Caryophanales; family Bacillaceae; genus Evansella; species Evansella sp. AB-rgal1. The sequence goes on along the minus strand of NZ_JBGUAU010000018.1, from coordinate 72,782 downwards.
ATATACCGAAAGCGCAAAATTGCTGTGGTGCACTTCATGCACATAGTGGAGAGAAAGAGAAAGCGAAGGAAATGGCAAAAGCAAATATTAAAGCATTTGAAGAGGCACAAGTAGATTATATTATATCGAATGCGGGAGGTTGTGGCGCGCTATTGGTGGAATATGATCATTTGCTACATGGTGATTCGGAGTGGAGTAAACGGGCTGAGGCTTTTGTCGAAAAGGTAAAGGATATTTCAGAAGTCTTATTGGAGGTAGGGTTACCACCTATGGAACTGTCTACACAAATTGTGACATACCAAGATTCTTGTCATTTACGGAATGTAATGAAAACGGCATTTGCTCCAAGGGCATTACTTAAATCCATTAAAGGCGTAACTTATATAGAAATGAAAGAAGCTGATCGGTGCTGTGGCTCAGCTGGGACGTACAATATTCTAGAGCAGGAAATGTCCATGCAAATACTTGATCATAAGATGACACAAGCAAAGGTCACTGGGGCAACAACAATCGTAACGGCAAATCCGGGTTGTTTATTGCAAATGAAGCTTGGAATTGAACGAGAAGGCCTTCAGGAGTCTATGAGAGCAATCCATATGGTAGATTTACTGGCAGAGGCTTTGAAAAATAAATAATAACAACTCTATATACAAAGAAAGGGGGCACCAACTTTTCGTTGGCACTCCTTTTCTATTTAGATCTAACTCCGTTGTTTCGTCTTTCTTTCTGCTCTTTTCATTTCTTTGGCCAGATCATCTTGAATGCTTTTATCCCAAAGCTTTACACCTACATTATAGGCTGATTTCGAAATCATAAAACCAGCTACAGGTGCAGTTAAAAATACGAAAAGTATTGTTAGTAGAAGCTTTCCGATAAATTCTCCTTCAATGACTAAGAAAAAGAGAAATGTTCCTATCATTACACAGATGACACCGAGAGTGGCACTCTTTGTAGCTGCATGTAATCTTCCATATACATCTGGGAAACGGATAATCCCTATCGAGCCAAGGACACTAAAAGCTCCACCCAACAGTATGAAGATGCTAATTACGATCTCTATCAAGCACCACACCTCCTTCTATAAACTTAGCTATAGCAATTGTTCCTATAAACGCTAATATTGCAATAACTAGTATAACTTCAGAATATGCTACTGTTCTTTGAACAATCATGATAATACCGATGAACCCAATTAGGTTTAGCCCAATTGTATCTAGAGCAACTAATCTATCTGACATTGTTGGTCCCTTTATAACACGTATAAAGCAAATTAGGATGGATAGTGACATGAGTAATAAGACAATGGTAGTTACCGTTTCAAGCATTACTTTGTCACCTCCATAATAGCTTTCTCAAAGGAATTGCGAATCTCTTTAATCGCCTCATTTTTATCAGGTACGTGGATAGAATGGACGAAGATAGTTCTACCATCCTCAGAGAAATTCATGGATAACGTACCTGGAGTTAAGGAGATTAAACAAGAAAGTAAAGTAACTTCCCAATCTGTCTTCAGCTTTGTTGGAACAGCAATAATTCCAGGCTTTATATCCATTTTAGGACTTAATACAATCTTAATTACATCTATATTTGCAAGTATTAACTTGTAAATAAATAATAGAATCAATTTTATTAACGCAACAACTCTTCTGAAGTAAAAATCAAAAGTTAAAAATCGTCTTAACACAAATAATAAAAGTAACCCAATAATATAACCGATTGCGAAATCTACACCAGTAAAGTTATTTTGAAGTAGCATCCATATGATCGCAATACCAATATTAAGCAGGATTTGAAATGCCATAGTACCTACTCCTTAAGTACAGAATTTATATAGATTGATGGATCTAACATTTGATTTGCTGCAGCCTCTAAAAGGATGAATAATGGCTCAGCAAGAACCCCCATTAAAAAGCTTATTATTACTAATGGAATTCCAGGAAGTAATAATTTGCCTATCTTCGTTTTCTTAACTTCTTCTGGTGTTAGGGATGGAGAACCCCAGAAAACATACATAAAGATTTTTATCATAGAGAAGAGTGTTAATAAACCAACGACCAAACTAACGAACACGATAAAGTAACGCTGTTCTTCAAGACCCGCTAATACAAGGGCGAATTTACTAAAGAATCCACTCATTGGGGGGATCCCAGCTAACGAAATTGCCGCAGCAAAGAACAACCATCCTAGATAAGGGTGAGTCTTTAATAACCCACTCATCTTCTTTAAATTCGTTGTACCTGTGACTTTCTCTGTTGTTCCACAGAACAAGAACAATGCTGTTTTCACAATCATGTTATGACCAATAATGTAAATAGAGCCAGCGATTGCAAGGGAGGTCCCGATTCCTAATCCCATGATCATATAACCGACCTGACTTACAATATGAATAGCTAAAATTCTCTTAAAGTCAAACTTAGAAACGGCTCCTAATACTCCAAAGAACATTGTTAAACCAGCCAAAATCAATACAATATTTAAGGTGAAGTCTTGATTATGGGTGAAAACTAGTGTGTATGTTCTCATAATTGAGTATACACCCACTTTTGTTAGTAGGCCGCCTAATAATGCTGCAACAGCTGTTGGTGGGACGAAATAAGAGTTAGGTAGCCAAAAATGAAGTGGTACTAGAGCACCTTTTAAACCAAATACAATTAGGAATAAGATCGCAATAACAGTTAAGATCCCAGACTCTTCCGCTGGTATTTGACTTATTTTGTCAGCTAGGTCAGCGAAGTTTAAGGTTCCGGTAACAGAGTATAGTAATGCGACTGCGATAATAAAGAACATAGAACCGAAAGTGCTTATTACAACGTACTTAAAGGATTCCCGTAACTGATACTTTTTCCCTCCCATAACAATTAACACAAAGGAGGAGATAAGCATTACTTCAAAGAATACGAATAGGTTAAAAATATCGCCTGTTAAGAAAGAACCATTTACCCCAGTTAATAAGAAAAAGTAAAAAGGATAAAAGTAATATTTTTCCCTATCAGGATGGAGCGTTTGAAAGGCAAAGAAAAGACAAGCGACCGCAACAATACTAGCAAAAACAATCATAATGCTAGCAAACAAGTCACCTACTAATACGATTCCATATGGTGCTTGCCAACTACCTAGTTCAAGTGTGATAATCCCGTCTTGATAAATGTTATAAATTAAGTAGATGGAAAGGAATACTAAGAAAAACGACGTAACTCCACTAACAAATCGTTGTACTTGTAATTGGTTCCTAAAAAATATTAGGATGACACCTACGATAAATGGTACCAAGACAGGTAGTAATACTAAATTATTCATCGGCACTACCCCTTAATTGATCAAGATCATCTGTTTTATGCTCTTTATATGTTCGATATGATAATACGAGTAGAAAAGCGGTAACCCCGAATCCAATAACAATAGCTGTTAGTATTAAAGCTTGCGGTAAAGGATCTGCATAGGCTTCTGCTGGTTCTCCTAATAGAGGGGGAGCTCCTTCTTTCAATCCTGCCATCGTTAGTAACAATAAATGTGCAGCATGGGAAAGTAGAACGATTCCAAGAACTACTCGTAATAAGCTTTTTGTTAAAAGTAAATACGTACTTACGGAGACTAGAACGCCGACCGTAATTATCATTAAAATCTCCATTACGAATCATCCTCCGCAATCGTTAGTATTATAAGCAATGATATTGCTACAACGACTAAATAAATTCCTAAGTCAAAAGGTAGTGCTGTTGTTAATTCAATCTCACCTAAAATTGGTACATCGTAATACCCAAAGTATTGAGTTAGGAATGCATCACCGAACAACATGCTGTTTAGTCCTGTTGCAATAGCGATTAACAACCCAATTGCAATTATTTTGGAATAATCAAAAGGAATTACCTTCTTAATCGATTTGATATCAAAACTAACATAAAGGAGGAGAAGGGCAGATGCTGTCATTAGCCCTCCAATAAAACCTCCACCAGGATTGTTATGTCCTGCGAAGAACAAGAAGATGGAGAAGGAAAGAATGATAAACGAAACAACTCTTGTAATCGTATGAAGCATTAAATAGTTCGTTTTCATAGATCTTGCCCCTCCTTCATTTTAAGCTTTATTAACGTGACAATACCTAATGCTGCAACCCCTAATACAAGAACCTCCAATAATGTATCCAATCCCCGGAAGTCTACGAGAATAACGTTTACCATGTTGTAGCCACCGGCTAATGGTTTGGAAGCTTCTACAAAGAATTGTGATATAGGCTCTATTTTTAGATCGTGACGTAATGCATGTGCACTGAACGCAATAAGTGAAACAAGTGTGCCCATGGCAATGGATATAACAAGATTTGTCATTCTAAATTTAGGTTTAAACGATTCTTTTCGTAACTCTGGTAAGTGGTAAAAACAAAGTAAAAATAGAACTACCATTACTGTTTCTACAAGTAATTGTGTTAACGCAAGATCAGGAGCTCTAAATACTACGAAAAGTAGTGCAACTAAAAATCCGATAACTCCTACACTAATAATGGCAGAAATACGGTGTTGAATAAAAGGTACACTGATTGTTGCCCCAATTAGAATAAGGGTGATTACCCATAAGTAAGGTGAAATCTCTGAAACGTTCGTAAAATCAAACGCTAAAGCTTCATAACGGAAGAAAGTCCAGCCTAACAAGAAAATCATAAATACCATCATGTATGCAAAATAGTCTCTTAATAATCCCGTTAACTGCATATCCGTAACACGCTTTGAGCCAGTTACTAGACCTTCAAGTCCACCGTCATAAAGTCGGTTTAATGGATCACGCTCATGTAAGAAGAAGGTAGATTCCTGCCAACGACTTAGATTAATGAACACTAATAGTCCGAAAAGAACAACCCCAATCGTCATAAATAGTTCTGTGTTCAATCCATGCCAGTGATAGATGTTGATATCACCTGGCTGAATTTCAATACCTGGTATGACAGATTGAACTGCTGGACCAATTATTGTCCATGAAAGGATATTTGGGAATAACCCAATAATAACAACTAAGGAAGCTAGAATAATTGGTGAAATCAATAATCCAATTGGAGCTTCGTGTGCTTCTTTTTCTAACTTCTCAGGCTGATATTTACCTGTAAATGTTTTAAAGAACATGATCATACAGTAAACAAAAGTAAATACACTTGCAATCCAAGCGATTATTGGGAATAGGAAGCCAAAAGTCTGTACATTGAATACAGATAATGTCGTTGCTTCTAATACTCCAGTAAAGAACATTTCTTTACTTAGGAATCCATTAAATGGTGGTAAACCTGCCATTGATGCAATTCCGATAATAGAAATGGTGAATGTTATCGGCATGATAGACATTAACCCACCGAGTTTACGTATATCCCTCGTACCAGTTTCATGATCCACAATACCAACAATCATAAAGAGACTGCCTTTAAAGGTTGCATGGTTAATTAGATGGAATATTGCAGCTATGATTGCTACTTCTGCTACATGGTCTAAAAAAGAGGCTGAACCTATTCCAAATAAAGCCATAATCAAACCTAATTGACTTATTGTTGAAAAGGCTAAAATCGCCTTCAAGTCCACTTGTCGAATTGCTGAAATGGAGCCCCAGATAAGTGTAAGCAGTCCAAAGCTTGTAATAATCCAAAACCATTCGGGAGTTCCACCGAAGATAGGAGTAGTTCTCGCAACTAAATAGATACCAGCTTTAACCATTGTTGCTGAGTGTAAATATGCGCTAACAGGTGTTGGTGCTTCCATGGCATCTGGTAACCAAATGTGGAATGGAAATTGTGCTGATTTTGTAAATGCTCCTAAAAGTACAAGAATCATAGCAGGAACAAATAGAGAACTCGTCACGATAACATCCGCTTGTGCAATGATTCCCTGAATACTAAAGGTACCTGTCATAATGTACAGAAGGCAGAAACCTGCTAACATGGCAAATCCACCTGATACAGTTATGAGCATTGATTTTTGGGCACCATATCGTGATTTTTCTTTGTGGAACCAATACGCAATGAGCAAGGAAGACGCTAAACTTGTTAACTCCCAAAATACGTAAATGACAATGAGATTGTCGGATAAAACAACCCCAAGCATTGCCCCCATAAACATTAGTAAATAAACGTAAAAGTTTCCTAATGGCTCATCCTTTTTATTTGCTATGTAATAGATAGAATAAAGGACGACCAATGTTCCAATCCCAGTGATTAATAGAGCAAATAATAAGCTTAAACCGTCTAAGTAAATTGTATAATTTATTCCTAAGGATGGAACCCAAGGAACCACTAATTCGGTCGGGTTAAGTGTTGCTCCAAATGGTAGAACGTATTGTAAAAGATAAAGAAATAAAACGAGAGGAAGAGCTAATACAAACCACCCTGTGTGTATATGACGAAAGCCTTTATAAAAAAAAGGAACGAAAATCGCCATAATGAAAGGTGCTAATACTAAGAAGTGAAGCGTTGACAAATGATTTACCTCCTTTTTATAAACGTAATAATTAAGTTACATATCAATTCCTTTTATCCATATTAAGCGCAAATAAAATTATAATATAAAATGTTTATCGTTGCATCTCTCATCACTTTACGATACCCGGAATTACTGATTTTTATTAAATATGTAGAAACTCAACTTAAAATCGAAAAAAATTTTTTTAATCTGTGTATTTTTTGTGAAATTTTCACATGTCGCGACTGAGTAATTGGGAAATTATAGATTTTTATATAGAGGCACCCCATGTATATATTAAGGAATAAAAAAATTATTATATTTTGGAGGATAAGAATTTATAAAATTTTTTTGAACTTAGAAAGATGTCTAGCTCCAGGCGCCATCGGCTCGTGTCAAATAACCTGCCCGATTAAAAAGTAAAAAGCACTTTTTATCGTCCAGAACATTTGCATTTCGGTCCTGAGAGGGCGCCTTGCGCTTTTTTTATAAGGTAATGTTGTCAAACACTAAATTCGGTATTATTAAGAGAAAAAATATAGTTAGTAGTATAAAAAAAAGAAAACCGTATCATCCTTATAGTAAAGGTGGTGATACGGTTGAAAAATAATAAATTCAGTTATTCCATTTCGTTAACTATATTTGTAGCTATCTTAGCAGTTGCTATTCCTTTCCACTTAGATGCTACAAACAATATTGTAGATAAACAAACGATCAATGAAGATATTGGTGGTTTTTTCGTAGATGAAAATGGTGTAAGAGATAAACGTTTCAGTCCGAGACAATACATTCAACACAACCAACAAGAAGAGAGACAACTCAATAGAATAGATGGTATGGAAGAATAAAGAAATGATAAAATCTTATTTCACCGTACTGTGGTTCTCCAGATTCACTTGTCTTCGGTTAATTTCTTGTTGTATTAACGAAATAAAATCCTCACTCAAATTAAGCTCTCTAGCTTTTTCATATGTTTCTAGTAACAAAGAATCCGACAAATATTTCATAGCTCCTTGCCGCCCCATGGCAGCTCCACCTCCTCATGTTTTTCCGCTGTCAAATAGAGGTTAATCAATCAAATCCCAAAAAGCGGTCTATCATCGGAACCACGTAAATTAATTTTACTGTGGTAATTTTTTCGATGTTTATTGCGCTTCTTCTTCATGTGTTGAATTGATAATATCACGTTCTAAAAAGCTTCTCAACGCCTGACTTGTCCACACATTTCGGTGGATAAGCTGTGGATACCTTGTACATAAAGGTAGAAAATGTAAGTGGTATATAGGTGGATATGTGTATAATGTTATCCACAATTGTTTGTGCTTGTAGGAAAATGTCGAAAAGTTTTTAACATATTTTTAAAATTATTAGAGTAAGGACGTGCAGTCTTGAAAATAATTTCGCTTCTACGTTGAAACTTTTATTTAGTTGGATGTATGATAGAGGAATATCTTACCTGTTTTGTAATAGAGGAAGAGCAAATATGGGAGACTATTAGTTAGTATCAAATCAATAAGTTGTACTTAGAAAGCGGGGTATGAAAAGGTGGAAGAAGCAAATAACCCATCAGTAATCTGTTCTGGTTGTGGTATTAAAATACAGACGGAGGACCAAAAATCTATTGGTTATACTCCAAAGTCAGCGTTAGAAAGAGAAGTTGTCATTTGTCAGAGATGTTATCGATTAAAGCATTATAATGAAGTTCAGGATGTATCCTTAACAGATGATGATTTTTTAAAAATTCTAAATGAGTTAGGTCAAAAAAATGCATTGATCGTAAAAATTGTAGATATTTTTGATTTTGATGGAAGTTGGTTACCGGGTTTACATCGATTTGTAGGCAAGAATCCTATTCTGTTAGTAGGAAATAAAGTGGATCTGTTGCCAAAATCAGTAAAGAGAACGAAACTCATTAATTGGATGAAGCTGCAAAGTAAAAACTATGGACTCCAAACGAAAGATGTTCACTTAATGAGTGCGGACACAGGTGAAGGTGTCCTTGAAGCTGCAAACCTTATTGAAACGTATCGAGGGAAACGAGACGTATATATAGTGGGATCTACGAATGTTGGGAAATCAACATTTATTAACCGCCTATTAAAAGAATTTGGTGCAGACGATGAGTTTATGATTACAACATCCAATATTCCAGGAACCACATTAGACATGATTGATGTACCATTAGATGACGGATCTTCTCTATTTGATACCCCAGGGATAATAAATCATCATCAAATGGCTCATTTATTAGATAAAAATGAATTAAAAATTATTTCTCCTCGTAAAGAGATCAAGCCAAAAGTATATCAACTAGATAGTGGTCAAACGTTATTCTTTGGTGGAATGGCAAGAGTGGATTTTGTACAAGGAGATAGCCAGTCTTTTGTTTGTTACTTTTCAAACGAATTAACTATACATCGAACAAAAATTGAAAAAGCTGATGATTTATTTGCAAATCATCAGGGGGAGCTTTTATCACCACCTATGAATAAGAATGTTGAACATTTTCCTGATTTAGTAATGCAAGAATGGAAGTTGAAGAAAGAAAAACAAGATATAGTCATATCAGGCTTAGGCTGGGTAACGATTCACGGAGAAGGAGCAACAATTCGTACCTATGCACCAAAAGGTGTTCATGTTAGTGTACGTTCTTCAATATTAGGGTAACAGGGAAGAGGGGAAAATATGAAAAAGATTATGGGTGTGATCGGGTATCCTATCAAACATTCTCTATCACCTCAGATGCACAGTGCTGTATACGATAAATTAAAGTTATCTATGGCATACCACGCTTTTGAAGTCCGTCCAGATCAATTAGAGATAGCAATACAAGGTGTACGGGGATTAGGACTACAGGGAGTGAATGTAACAATTCCTCATAAGGTCGAAGTAATGAACTACTTAGATGAAATAGATGGACTAGCCAAGGAAATAGGGGCAGTAAACACGATTGTTAACGTAAATGGGCGTCTAAAAGGTTATAATACTGATGGAGAAGGTTATTTACGCTCCTTGTTGGCTGCAATGAAGGAAGAACTTTCTAGCAAAAGTGTATTAATGATTGGTGCAGGAGGAGCTTCCAAAGCGGTCTCCTTAACATTAGCTAAGCATGGTGTGAAACAAATAGTTATCGCAAACCGCACATTAGCTAAGGCACAAGAACTGCAATCAAGTTGTTCAAGATTTGCTGCTTCATCCGCTATGACGATAGAAGAAGCTGAACAAAGGTTAGATGAATTTGATATTATTATAAATACTACTTCTATTGGCATGTTGCCTGAAATAGATGCGATACCAATATCGTTGCAACGACTAAAGAAAGGTGCTTTCGTAAGTGATCTAATCTATACTCCTGTACAAACGAAGTTTTTAAGGGAAGCAGAAGAAATGGGAGCCCCGACGTTAAATGGGGTAGATATGTTCGTTTATCAAGGGGCACTCGCGTTTGAGCATTGGACAAATATAGAAGCTCCAATAGATACAATGAGAAATGTAGTATTAAAGCATTTGAAGGGAGAAAAATAATGCTAACAAGTAAACAGAAAAAATTTCTAAAAAGCAAAGCTCACCATCTTAAACCGATTTTTCAAGTTGGTAAAGGGGGAGTGAATGAAAACTTAATAAAGCAAGTTGATGATGCGTTAGAGGCAAGAGAATTAATAAAAGTAAGTGTACTACAAAATTGCGATGAGGATCGTGAGGAGGTAGCAGAAGAAATATCACACGGAGCTAATGCAGAAGTTGTGCAACTGATAGGAAGTACCATTGTTCTTTACAAGGAATCTGAAAAGAGTAAGAAAATCGAATTGCCATAAGGGGGTAGGGATGAAACGTATCGGTATTTTAGGAGGTACGTTTGACCCACCACACATTGGGCATCTATTCATGGCAGAGGAAGCTAGACTTAAGGTGAAGTTAGATGAGGTGTGGTGGATGCCAAATCGGATTCCTCCCCATAAAGAAATTGTAAACAATACTAGTCAAGAAGACCGATTAGAAATGGTAAAAAAAATGGTGGCATTGCATGAAAGCTATTCTTTGTGTGAAATTGAGCTTCAACGGGAAGGGTTTTCTTACTCTACTGATACAATGGAACTTTTGACGAAGGAATTTCCAGATATACAATTTTTCTTTATCCTTGGTGAGGATAGTTTGCTGACATTGAACAGTTGGTATAAAAGTGAACGTCTCCAACAACTAGTTACCTTCATTGTCATTCGTCGCCCTGGATTTGAATCGGAGAAAGAGAGTTTTTCAGAGAATATTTTGATGGTAGAAGGTTCGACAGTGGATGTTTCATCTAGCTCTATTCGTGATTCTGTTCAGAGAGGTTTACTGAATCGATTTTTATTAACGAAGGATGTTTATGAGTTTATAAAGGAGCGTCAGTTGTATGGATGAAGCAAAAGCGCTTGCTGCAGTAGAAAAAAGTTTAAAGAGAAGAAGGTATGAACACACCCTGCGAGTTACAGAAGAAGCGGAAGTTCTAGCACGACGATTTCAAGTTGATATTTCGAAAGCTAGGTTGGCTGCTATTTTACACGATTATGCAAAATATCGTCCTGTGGAGGAAATGAGAAAAACGGTTCAATCAGAAGGTTTATCTCCTCTTTTATTACACTATGGTGATGAGATTTTACATTCATTTGTTGGGGCTTATTACGTTTCAACTGAATTAGGTGTTACCGATTTGGAGATTCTATCAGCTATAAGGTACCATACAACTGGAAGAGCAAACATGACGAAGTTAGAAAAAGTGGTTTTTCTTGCTGACTATATCGAACCTGGAAGAACCTTCTCTGGCGTGGAAGAAGTTCGGGAAGAAGCTAGATTGGACTTAGAGAAGGCTTGCTTATTGTCATTAAGAAATACCATTATGTTTTTGGTTAGTAAGCAACAATCTGTTTATCCTGAAACATTCGAAGCTTATAATGAATTAATTTTTGATATCAAAAGGAGGTCATGAGTTTTTTATGCAAAAAAATGACTTGTTAGATTTAGCGGTTAGGGCTGCAGATGATAAAAACGCAGCAAACATTGTTGTACTTAATATGGAGGGTATTTCGTTAATAGCGGATTATTTTGTGATTTGTCATGGTAATTCTGAAAAACAAGTAGAGGCTATTGCGAGAGGAGTAAAAGAAAAAGCTATTGAAAATGGATTAGAATTAAAACGGTTAGAAGGATTAGAGGAAAGTAGATGGGTATTAATCGATCTTAATCATGTTATCGTACATGTATTTCATAAAGATGAAAGACCGTATTATAATCTTGAAAAGCTATGGGGCGATGCTCCAACTCTATCTGTAGAGCAATTATTAAACACATAATGTTTGTTGGGTTAGGAGCAAATGTTTTATGAATGAACAGCATTTTGCATCTGTTTATGATGCATTAATGGAAGATGTTCCGTATAATCAATGGATGATTTATACGAAGAAATTCTTAAAGGAACGTTCCCGTATTCTTGATTTAGCATGTGGAACAGGTACACTTGCTATTCTTCTTCAAAAACAAGGTTATGTTGTACAAGGTGCAGATATTTCACAGCATATGTTAACAATAGCAGAAGAAAAAGTTAGAAACGAAAAAACGCTGATTCCATTATTTCAACAAGATATGAGAACGTTAGAAGGATTTCATGATCTAGACGGGGTTACTTTATTTTGTGATGGTTTAAACTATCTACGAGAAGAAGATGATGTGCAGGATACTTTTTCTCGTGTAGCTACTGCCTTACGAACTGGCGGTGTGTTTTTATTTGATGTACACACAACATATAAGATGGTGAATATCTTTTTGGATCAACTTTATGGAGAAAATGGGGAAGATATATCGTATTTGTGGTTTTGCTCTCCTGGAGAAGAAAAATTTAGTGTGGAGCACTCGTTAACTTTCTTCGTAAAACAAGCAAATGGTTCCTACGAACGTATGGACGAGGAGTTATATCAACGTACCTTTCCTCAAGAGTTCTATATTCATTGGCTTGAAAAAGCTGGGTTTCATGAGATTGAGGTAACCTCGGAATTTGGTGAAAGCACCCCTTCGGAAACCGATGAACGATTATTTTTTAAAGCGGTGAAAAAGTAAGCAGGAATTATTGAAGCTGTGGAAGAATATAAAGGGTATGGAATTAGATTGTATAATCTTTTCCATACCCTTTCTCAATTATTTAGTTACTATGATTTATTTTAGGGCTTTTATTTAACTGTTCGTGAATTAATCTACGATCCTCGTCGTACTTTTCGTGTGTTTTTACAAACATTTTATTAAATTGTTTACCGACCTCTGCACGCAATACATCTAACCCTACACCTGTTACTCCCCCTGGGACAGTCACTCTTTCACGTAACGTTTCCAAGGTGAAGTGCTTTTGTCTTAATAGCTCCCCATATCCGATGAGCATTGATTCCATAATGGTAGTTGCTTCCTCTTTTGATATCTCTGTTTCTTCCACAGCTGACTGTATCATCTGCTCTACAATAAAACTAATGAATGCAGGACCACAGCAGCCTATATCAGAAGCAACTCGAGTTATATTGTTGTCAATGATTTCGGGTCGAGAAATCTTCTTAACGAAGCTTAGAAAGCATTCCTTATCACTGTCTGAACATGTTTTTCCAAAGGTAACAAGAGAAGGGCCGTCTAAAGCACGGTTTACAATACTAGGTATAAAGCGTATCACTTTTGCATCTGTAGTATTTTCTAATTCTTCCACTAATAATGGGCTAGTAATAGAGATAAGGGTATGTTCTTTTGTAATACAATGCTTTACTTCTTCTAGCAATGGAATCATTTGAAGCGGTTTTACACATAAGAAAATGTAATCAACCTCTTTTACTAATGTTTTTACATCTTCGACAACATGTACTCCATCATATTGAGAAGCAATGTCATGTGCTTTTTTCAAAGTCCGGTTCGTTACATACACATTATTTGGGGCGATGGCCTTGGCATCGAGAAAGGATGAAATAAGAATATTACCCATGCTTCCCGTTCCAATGAAACCAATTTTCTTCATATCGCTCCCCCTCCTTATTTACTAATACTCCTATTTATTGTATGACGGTTAAAAAATGAATATGTTATTGGTCAACCTTATTTCTGTGCTTTACATGTCTACTATACTTTTTAAGAAAGAGTGATGTTATGTTTTTATGGAAACAAAAAGAAAAACTAATTATGATTGCTATAAGTGTTAGTTGTTTTTTCGTTGGGGGAGTAGCATTTCACTTTTATACTTCCTATAGTGAGACGAAACAAGATGCTGATGAATGGGAGGACCCATGGGATTTTGCAGGGGGAAGCGAGCAAGAAATGGAGGTTAACTCGGAGGACTCAGAAAACAATCTTCCCTATATTTTCGTAGATATTAAAGGAGAAGTGAATGTTCCAGGTATTTATGAAATGGTAGAGGGAGACCGGGTTTTTGCTGCAATTGAGAAGGCCGGAGGGATTACAGAAAATGGAGAACAAAGAGCGATTAATCTCGCAGAAAAGTGTTATGATGAAATGGTTATTTATGTTCCTCCGATTGTTGAGGGGGGAGAAGTCTATGAGATGGTATCTGTTTCATCATCCTCCTCTGGTGGGAAAATTGCAGTAAATAAAGCCACGGCTGATGAGTTAACTGCTATTCCAGGGATTGGTCCTTCAAAGGCCGCTGCTATTATTCAGTATAGGGAGGAAAATGGACCTTTTCAAAAGGAAGAAGACTTAACAAAGGTTCCTGGTATCGGAGAGAAAACGCTAGACAATATGAGAGAGTTTATTAAAGTACCATAATAAAAATATACGTTGAGGAAATTGAGAAATTTGTCTAAAATTAAGATATTACATATAGACTATGTTGTTTGATTTGTAGGACAAGGGAGTTTTGCACCATAGTGGATGAAGATACATTATATAGTATTTTAGTACCACTCATTTTTTATGGAATGAGCGCAAGTCAGCAAGACTCCTTGAAAAACGCATTTTTCTATGTGCGTTGTGGTTTCGAGAATGCATATTCAAAGTCCTGTGGGATGTAGAGTAGAAGGCTCGGCAACTCCCATAGGAAAGAGAGTAGGCTGAAACGAATGGAATAATTACCATCAAAGTTAGGCATAATAGATAAGTTAAACGCTATTACTAACGTGTATTTTCAGGGTATACTAACTAATTTTTTTCATAGTAGAAATATCATAGGGGGTATAGAAAATGGAACGAATATCATGGCACCAATATTTTATGGCACAAAGTCATTTACTAGCTTTACGGAGTACATGTTCAAGATTAATGGTAGGTGCAACAATCGTAAGAGATAAACGAATTATTGCAGGAGGATACAACGGAGCCATTTCAGGTGGGGTTCATTGTATAGATGAAGGTTGCTATGTAATCGATGATCATTGCGTGAGAACGATTCACGCGGAAGTGAATGCTATCTTACAATGTGCAAAATTTGGTGTAGCAACAGAGGGTGCTGAAATATATGTTACCCATTTTCCTTGTCTAAATTGCTGTAAAGCTTTAATACAGGCTGGTATTAAAAAAGTTTACTTTGCTGCAAATTATAAGAACCATCCTTACGCAGAAGAACTTTTTGGACAAGCTGGTGTAGAGTTTGAACAAGTAGAGTTAGAAGAAATGATCCTAGATGTAAATAATAAGGAAAAGCTTCGTTTTACGGCAGAACTTTTGTCACATTTAGAGTCTCTTGGATTAGAGCAGTCTGAATTAAAGCGCTTATCAGATACCGCGAATAAGCTTTATACTTCCTCGTAATATATGCCATGGAAGAGGGATTTATCCTCCCTCTCTTCCATTTTATCTTCCCGTATTTTTCCATAAAACTTAATAGTAAGTAATGGAGGTTGACCTTTCTAATGACACAGCGTTTGTATTGCTATGCGTTTTTATGTATTAGTGGTATTTTATTTGCAGTATTAGGTTTTACTTTTTGGAGCTTTGTGTTGCTATTTGTTGGTTGTTTCCCATTCGTTATATCAATAAAAAAGTGGAGGGATACAGCGAATATTTTAATAGCACTTTTATGTGTTTTCCTTTTTTACTTTTACACAGATTGGCATCTAGAGAAAAGTGCTACATCTTTTTTAGGAAGTGAAACTACTTTTCGAGGTGTCATTTCTAATGAACCATCTATTACGAACTCCATGCAATTTTCTTATGAGATCAATGTGATAGATCGAGAGGAGAAGTTACAGGTTTTTAGTAAAGTTGCATCAATGGTACCTACATATGGACAACTGTGCTGGTTTGAAGGGAAACTACAAAAGGCATCTTCTAATCGTAATCCTTATGGGTTTTCCTATGATGGTTATTTAAAAGAGATGGGCATTCATTGGATTCTTTCTACAAACGAGGTAACTTGTAATGACCAGATTGAAAAAAGCTTCAAGGGCTTGATGAGTGAAATAAGGGAAAAAGGGATTCGGACCCTAAACACTTCTATCGAACATAATGAGGCTCGCTCATTGATGATTGCACTAATATATGGGGATCGATCTTTTATAACCGAAGAACGAATTACTACCTATCAAAAACTCGGTGCATTACATTTATTAGCTGTTTCTGGTTTACATGTTGGAATGATTACTTTTTCCCTCTTTTTTCTACTATGTCGTGTTGGTTTAACAAGAGAAACTGCTGCAGTAATATTAATTTGTCTATTTCCATTTTACATTTTTCTTACTGGCGCAGCTCCTTCTGTTATACGAGCATCCCTAATGAGTATGCTTATTTTACTAGGAACAATCGTAATGAAAAGAAAATGGAATGGAGTGGATGTAATTGCTTGTATTTGTATTCTCCTGTTGTTTAACAATCCTCTTATCGTTTTTCATTTAGGGTTTCAACTTTCGTTTTTAACAAGCTTTGCTTTACTTGTATCCACTTCATTTTTTCATGAAAAGAATAAAATGTTACTAATGGTAAAGGTTACTCTTGTTGCACAATTATTCTCCTTGCCATTAACGTTATATCACTTTTATGAGGTATCACTCTTCACTCTCCCCATTAATGTATTGTTCATTCCATTTATATCCTTGTGGTTTTTACCGCTATCGTTTATTACCATGATTTTCTTTCTTATATTCCCCCCTTTAGGAAAAATAAGCCTCGCCCTGGCATCCTATAGCCTTCATATAGCTCATGAGATAATTGATTTTGTTGTTCAGTGGAAATGGGGAATGCTTGTCTTTGGTCAACCTTCAAATATGATGGTTTTTCTAATGTACATAATAATTATTGTCCTATTTCTTGCGTTTGAGAGGAAAAGCAAGCTTAGGATTGTAACCGTTTTTCTTTTATTTCTCTTGTTAGCAATACAAATGTTCTCCCCGTATTTTCGCAATTACGCTGTTATTACCATGCTTGATGTGGGTCAAGGGGATTCCATTGTGGTCGAGCTACCAAGGAGAAAAGGCGTTTATCTGATAGATACAGGTGGTATTGTAAGTTGGGATGGGAAGAAACAAGAAACTGTCATTGGACCAGGAAAAAGAGTAATAGAACCCTTCTTAAAAGGAAACGGTATCTATACCATTGATAAACTTATTTTAACTCATGGGCATATGGATCACGTTGGGGAAGTTTGTACAGTAGTAGATGAATTTATAATAAAAAAAGCATACTATCCAATAGCTTCAGAGTTTGATGATGAAACGAGAAAATCTCTTCAATGTATTTTTGATCAGAAGATACCTATTCAGTGGGCAAAGGAAGGGCAAAGGTGGCGAGAAGGTAGAGACAGGTTTGCCATCATTCATCCAAATAATGATGCCTGGGAAGGAAATAATCGATCTATCGTCCTCGTTGCATTAATTGAAGGAGTGTCTTTTTTATTTACTGGGGACTTAGAAGAGGAGGGGGAAAGGCGCATACTTGCGGATTATCCTACGCTATCATCAGACATTTTAAAGGTAGGGCATCACGGCAGTAAAACTTCTTCAAGTGAACCTTTTTTAACATTGCTACAACCTAAAATAGCACTAGTATCCGCTGGGCAAAATAATCGATACAATCATCCTCACAATGAGGTTTTAGATCTATTGGATGATTTAGGGATAGTTACCTATCGTACGGATTATGATGGGGGTATTCAGATTTTCACCAGTGATGGAAAAATGAGGATTGTGACAACCCTTCAAAGGGAATGAGAGAAACTGATTAATACATTTTTACTGTGGGTTTTGGAATTGAAAGAGGGAGTATTCAACGGTTTGGTTTTGTTTTAACCAAACTAATGAAAAACTCCCTTTAGCAACTACTTTCTTATGTAATTACTTATCTTGTTCCGAAAAATTCGATTACTTGAGCAATGATGAAGATTGTCATAAAAAAACCAAAAGAAACGACAAAGCCTACCCCACTATCGATAGCATCATTTCGAGTTGATTGAACTTCTTTTTCAAATTCATTCATCATAATCCCCCCATTCAATCATTTAGTATACGGTAATAGTGGAAAAAAATCCACAAAAAAGTGAAACGTTGATATGACGCTGTTTCGCGTTAGCTGTAAAGAGTTGTCACCTATAACTGACCGCTGCATAGGATATGATAACGAGTACAGAGAGTTATTAACTAAATA
Source organism: Evansella sp. AB-rgal1 (assembly GCF_041820985.1). Classification (NCBI taxonomy): domain Bacteria; kingdom Bacillati; phylum Bacillota; class Bacilli; order Caryophanales; family Bacillaceae; genus Evansella; species Evansella sp. AB-rgal1. Next base: position 54,759 of record NZ_JBGUAU010000018.1, on the reverse strand, counting down.
ATGACGAACGGGATTATCGTCACTGCGAAGGATCCTAGGCACTTTGCAATGGCGTTTATCATAAATGGGGAGAAAGCATTTACTGTTTTTCTCCCCTTTTTCTATTTCTATGATAAACTACATAAGAGTAAAGTACAAATTAGTCAAAAGGGGTGTAAACCTTGGCTTACATAGATGTTATAAAACGAATAAAAAAAGGAGATATATCCTCCATCTATTTATTAGCTGGAACGGAACAATATTTAATTGAGGATACACTCCAAGCGATCATGAAACAAACCCTAACAGAGGATGAGGTGGAGTTTAACTTATCCAAATTAGATATGAAGGAACATTCTGTGGAAGTTGCAATTGAGGAAGCTTATACTTTTCCTTTTATGGGTGGGAAACGTGTGGTTATCTTAAAGGACGCTTATTTCTTTAGTACAGCGAAAGAATCGTCGAAAGTGGAGCACGATCTAAAGAAGTTGGAAAAATACTTAGAAGATCCAGCAGAGCAAACGGTTTTTATCATTCATGCTCCATATGATAAATTAGATGAAAGGAAAAAGATCGTTAAGCTTGCGAAAAAAAATGGTGAATTTCTTGATGGCTCTCCTTTGGAGGAGAAAGAGCTTCACCAGTGGGTTACAGAGCGATGTAAGGAGAATGGTGTATCTATTGAGTCTGATGCAATTGAGCTTCTTCTAGAGTTAACTAGTGCGGCTCTAATGGTGATGGCTTCGGAAACTAAGAAAATTGCCATTCACGTTGGAGAAAATGGTGTAATTACAAAGGATATTGTTGAATCATTAGTTCCGCGATCTCTTGAACAAAACATCTTTGCATTAGTGGAAGGTGTAGTAAAGCGAAATATCGATAAATCTTGGAAAATATATCTCGATTTAGTGAAACAAAAAGAAGAACCACTTAAAATTATTGCTCTTATGGTAAGACAGTTTCGGATTTTGTACCAAGTGAAACAAATGACGCAGCAAGGATATTCACAAAAGCAAATTGCGGGTCAATTAAAGCTTCATCCCTATGTTGTAAAGCTAGCAGCGACAGAAGTGCGTCAATTCGAGGATGACGAATTGCTTCATTTGTTGGATGAGCTTGCTACGATGGATTATCATATTAAAACAGGTCGCATTGAAAAAGGGTTAGCAGTAGAAATGTTCTTTTCAAAGCGGGCGAGAGTTAGGGTGTAGTGTTGGTATTGAGTATAAGATGGCGGGGGAAGCCAGGCAGTAGAGGATACTGCTGGGGCAATTTAATGCAAAAGTAAGCCAGTAGATAATTTCGAAAAAAATAATGGGGGAGCCAGGTAGATGAATCTGCCTGGTTTTTTGTGTTGGGTTGAAAGATTGAAGAGTGCTATTTAAGGAAGGAGGTGAAATGTCGCGAGAGGAGTGGTTCCGCGACATTTGAGGAAGAAGAAGGAGGTGAAATGTCGCGAGAGGAGCAGTTCCGCGACATTTGAGGAAGAAGAAGGAAGTGAAATGTCGCGAGAGAAGCAGTTCCGCGACATTTGAGGAAGAAGAAGGAAGTGAAATGTCGCGAGAGGAGTGGTTCCGCGACATTTGAGGAAGAAGAAGGAAGTAAAATGTCGCGAAGATTAATCCATGCTAGCGAAGGTGAGACAGGTTAATGAATAGACAATTATTATTCGTCAACGTAATATGATTGATTACCTTTTCGAATTAATTTGAAATGTTTTTTCAGTACTCTACTAATTCTTCTTGTACACTCAATAATTAAACACCACTCAAATACCAATTGAGTGGTAATTTTACAACTTGGGAATAAAAACATAATTTCTTTCACGTTTCTTACTATAGCTTTTTCTACCGTCTCCATAACGCCACAATCATTACATAAGATATATTGTTTATTTACACTAACAGAAAACAACTTACACTCACAACAAACTATCCCTCTACGTAACTTCTCATATTCATACTCAGGTATTTTGTTTGTAGACGATTTCGTTTTATGTAGGGATAACATTTTATGAGCTAATTGGTTGTGTTTTGGTTGTAACTTCGAGGGTGAATGTAGAAGCTGTTTTTGAAAACGTTGAAGCTGATTTGGGTAGATAATGGGAAGATCTTTATTGGCTTGGAGAAGGACAAATTCAGGGTTAACGAAGACCAGATAAGATTTAATTTGGAAAAGTAAATTATGCTGCTGAAAGAGTTGCCTTAACAATGTTTCACTCCGTTGGATTTGCATCAAGTGGTTTTTTGACTCGAGGTTTGGTTTCTTAAACCAATGACCGTTAGCATCAATATAATAATCCCCTTCTAGGTTTTTCACATCAAATACATAAATATTAGGTTGGGAGATAACGAAGGAGTCAATTTGAAATTCAGAGTGGTTAACCTCTAATAATAAATCGTTTAAAATTATATATTCTTCAGTCAATTGAGATAGCCAAAGATCAAATTGTTTTTCTCCAGCATAGCCTTTTCTCAGATTTTCTAAATATTTCTTTTCTTTTTCGGTAAAACTCATACGAACATGTAAATAATTGAGTACTTTTAATTGATATGGTTCAGTACGCTCTTTAAAAAAGTTGTTGCTCATAATCCACCACCAATCTTTGTTTTTTATCATAAATTCTCTTTCATGTTTCTATCTAGAATATAATACTACTTGGCACTATTTTACAATAAAAATAACCAAAATACCCCAAAAAAATATTTGGGGTAACATTTTCATGGTAAAAAAAGCAAATCAGGGAAACCATAACAAAATAACGTAATTAGCAACAACAAAAAAATAAAAAGGCATTCAACCTTTACAGTGAATGCCCATCTGCTTATGCAGATACTTCGTTCAATTTCTTTTGTAAGCTAGACTTTTGACGGTTTGCTGCGTTTTTATGGATAAGCCCTTTATTAGCCGCTTTGTCAATCTTTTTAGTTGCCACCAAGAATGCTTTTTTAGCAGCTTCTACGTCCTTGCTTTCCGCTTTTGCGTTGAAAGTTTTGATAGAAGTACGAAGATCTGATTTGAAAGCAGCATTCTGAGCGCGACGCTTCTCGCTAGTTTGAACACGTTTGATAGCAGATTTAATGTTTGCCATCCGTTTCACCTCCTTGATGCAACCTTAATACGTAATAACGTTTCATTTTTCGTGCAACAATAAGGATTGTACCAAAAGGAAATTTAAATTGCAATAGAAAATATTAAAGGTGTCAAGCTAAATTACTTGAAACGCAAAGAGGGCAATGAAATATAAACAAATAATTGAGGTGAGTTTCATGAGCGAAAAATTAGATTTGAGTATGTACCAAGTTCGGACAGATTTGGCTGTGGAAGCACATGAACTACTTGTTCAGCAAGAAGAAGCAAAACTTCAAGAAACACAGCAAGAGCGAACGACGATTGATGGTGTTGTTGTAAAGGAACAGGAGTTAGATGGAATCACAATCACGAAAGTTGACATTTCTGAAGAAGCTACCGAGCGTATTGGAAAAAAAGCAGGACAATACTTAACATTCGAAGCACAAGGAATCCGTCAAAAAGATACGGAGCTTCAAGATCGCGTATCAGAAGTATTTGCAAAAGAATTTAGCTCCTTTTTAACAGGTCTTGGCATTAGTAAGGATGCTCGCTGCCTCGTTGTCGGGTTAGGAAACTGGAATGTAACGCCAGATGCATTAGGTCCACTCGTTGTTGAAAATTTACTCATTACTAGTCATTTATTTGAACTTCAACCTGAAAATGTTCAGGATGGATTTCGGTCGGTTAGTGGTATAACTCCTGGAGTTATGGGAATCACAGGTATCGAAACAAGTGACATTATCAATGGTGTAGTGGAAAAAGTAAAACCAGATTTCATTATTGCGATAGATGCTCTCGCTTCAAGATCGATCGAAAGAGTGAATACAACGATTCAAATTTCTGATACTGGTATCCACCCTGGATCTGGTGTTGGGAATAAGAGGAAAGAGTTATCAAAGGAAGTACTTGGAATTCCTGTTATAGCCGTTGGGATTCCCACAGTAGTGGATGCAGTGTCCATAACGAGCGACACTATTGACTTTGTTTTGAAACATTTTGGACGAGAAATTCGCGACAAGAATTCACCTAAACGAGCGTTAGCTCCAGCGGGAATGACATTTGGAGAGAGACGAAAGCTTACTGAGGAGGACATGCCTGGAGACCAGGAGCGTCAACAGTATATGGGGATTGTTGGCGGGCTAGATGATAATGATAAAAGGCAGTTGATACAAGAGGTGTTAGCGCCATTAGGGCACAATATGATGGTAACACCAAAAGAAGTGGACGCATTTATTGAAGATATGGGTAATGTATTAGCGCAAGGTCTTAATGCTGCACTGCATGCAAATATAGACCAAGAAAATGTAGGAGCGTATACTCACTAGTTTGTTACATTATCGAAATGAAATATAATTGCATAAAAGGCTCCTTTCATAAAATATGAAAGGTACTGAAAAGTTGAATTTAACTTATCCGGTGCCCTTTAATAATTCTGTTTTTCTTATTGTACACAAAACTGTCACGGACCAGACCGGTGACAGTTTTGTGTACTTTTTTAGTTTTGGTTTTTTGAAATACATAAAAAAATGTTCTAGCTTGTCCTTTCCTATCATAACTATGTTCTATACATATTGTTTGCATCAGGAAAGGATGAAAGGGAATGAAAAAGCGTCCTATTCGGAATATAAGGCGGAAACCTAACATTAATAGAAAACCAAATTTAAGTAGGACAAGCTCAGTCATTCATAAAGGTATTTCCTCTATCTTATTAGGGGTATTATCTTTGTTTATTACAGTCTCTATATTAACTGCTTTCGGACCAGGATATTCATTATCCTTTGCATCCATAAATGAAGCCAGCAGAAATATTCCTAATGAAATGTTTGTAATGATGATGGGGATGGAAAATCAATACTATAAACAGTCTCTTCCAGAGGATTTTGAGCAGCCTTCTTTATCGTCGACTGTTTTTGAATTGGCAACAAGTATCGATCCAGGAGATCATCGAAGCTTATTAGGACGCGAGATACCTGGCTTCGCTTTATTTGACGGCAGAATTATTCTTGCTGGAGAAGGTGTTGATTATACGAATATGCCAATTGAATCCTCTCCTCCGATGGAAGTGTTGATGGCAGAGCGTGAGGCTGCCAATGAACGTTTAGATGAAATGGCAAGACTAAGAGAACAAATGTCAAAACGAGAGTCCTTAGACAATGTGGTGCACATTATTCACTCTCATAATCGGGAATCTTACTTTCCAGAATTAAAATTAGATGATACATCGGATGCAAACTTAGCCAATCATGGTTCCGTTAATATAACGTTAGTTGGAGAAAGATTGGGGATGGAACTAGCTAATTACGGGATAGGCTCTGTAGTAGACACTAGTGATATAAGTGGAGAATTAAACAATAGAGGCTGGCTGTATCGTGATTCTTACAGAATGTCCAGGGAGGTACTGCAGTCTGATATTGAAGAACATGGAGAATTTGATTTTTATTTTGACCTTCACCGAGACTCTCAGCCAAAAGAAAGAACAACAGTGGAAATACATGGAGAATACTACGCACGAATTTTATTTGTTTTAGGTAAGGGTAATCCGCAGCACGGTTACAATGAACAAGTAATGAAGGATTTACATCAACGTGTAGAGGAAAGTCATCCAGGGTTAAGTAGAGGTATTTTTGAACCAAGAGGAAGTGTAAACGGAGTCTACAACCAAGATATTTCACCAAACTCTATACTTATTGAATTTGGTGGTGTGGAAAACTCGTTAGAAGAGGTTTATCGCACAGTCGAAGTTTTTGCAGAAATTTTTAGTGATTATTATTGGGAACTTCAAATAGAGGGGGGAGAGTAATGGGGCATATATTGGGACGAGGCCTTATATTCTCAGCAATATTAATGTTTGGGTTTATATTAGGGATTGTATATTCCAACCATATTTCCGGAGATACTGATCATTTTTTTCAAAAAAAAGAAGATCAATCAGATACGGTAGTCAAAACTCCTTCCCCATTCGAAGGTTTAAAAAAACCAAAGGAAAATATAATTGACATGGAAGATGGAGATGGAGTTGTAATTTATAATCATAACGATCAATTAATAAGAGACGAATTAATTCAAGGTGTGGATGTTAAGCGAGATCTGTTAGATAAACAAACACAAGCGCCAGACAACAATTTTTTCTCTCAAATGGGTCTTAGAACAGCTGATGTTTTTGAAGGAGCATTTAAATCTCTCTTTTCTCTTGTAAAGTAACCAAATTAATCATGAAAGTTATAGCAGTCCGTACTAAGAAATTCTTAGTACGGACTCTCTTTTCATTTGGGGAAGACTAATAAAAGATTAAATATAAAAGAATGTTTGAAGATAACCCTAACTTATTGCTATAATAATTCTTAGTGTATTTCTCAGAAGTGTATAAATAAGATACAATAAGAACACGAAGTTTTTGGTAATGATATGTACCAAGCATTTCTTTTGAGAACAGTAGGAGTGAGAGCGAGATGAACCAGCAAGACCGTATTAAACGTAGAGACAAGATTCGTAATTTCTCTATCATAGCTCACATCGACCATGGGAAGTCTACCTTGGCTGATCGTATTTTAGAAAAAACAAGTGCGTTAACACAAAGGGAAATGAAGGATCAAATGCTTGACGCCATGGATTTAGAGCGCGAACGTGGAATTACGATTAAATTAAATGCTGTGCAGCTGAAGTATAAAGCAAAAGACGGAGAAGATTACATTTTTCATTTAATTGATACTCCTGGACATGTGGATTTCACGTATGAAGTATCAAGAAGTTTAGCAGCTTGTGAAGGGGCGTTATTAATTGTTGATGCTGCCCAAGGTATTGAAGCGCAAACGTTAGCTAATGTTTATTTAGCACTGGACAATGACTTAGAAATTATTCCAGTAATTAATAAAATTGACCTGCCTAGTGCAGAGCCAGAGAGAGTAAAGCAAGAGGTGGAAGATGTTATCGGGTTACCAATGGAAGATTGTGTTTTAGCCTCTGCTAAAAATGGAATTGGGATTGAAGAAATTCTAGAAGCTGTAGTGGAAAAAGTACCAGCTCCTCCAGGAGACCCAGAAGCACCACTGAAAGCAATGATTTTCGATTCCCTCTACGACCCTTATCGCGGTGTTATAGTGTACATTAGAATTGTAGAAGGTACGGTAAAACCAGGTGAAAAAGTTCGTATGATGGCAACTGGTAAGGAATTTGAAGTTCAAGAGCTAGGTGTATTTACTCCGAAACCAGATATTCGAGAAGAATTAACAGTTGGCGATGTTGGATTTATGGTAGCCTCTATCAAAAATGTAGGGGATACTCGAGTAGGGGATACGGTGACTAGCGCGACAAAACCAACTGCAGAGCCATTACCAGGTTATCGCCGCTTAAATCCAATGGTTTTCTGTGGACTGTATCCAGTAGATACAAATGACTATAATGATTTACGTGAAGCATTGGAGAAACTAGAATTAAATGATGCCGCTCTTCAATTTGAGCCAGAGACATCACAGGCATTAGGTTTTGGTTTCCGTTGCGGATTTTTAGGCTTACTTCACATGGAAATCATACAAGAGCGTATTGAACGCGAATTTAATATTGATCTTATTACCACGGCTCCGAGTGTTATCTACCAAGTACACATGACAGATGGTGAAATGATTAAAATTGATAATCCAGCAAATATGCCAGATCCCCAAAAGATTGAATATGTAGAAGAACCTTATGTAAAGGCGCAAGTTATGGTGCCCAACGATTATGTAGGGGCAGTAATGGAGCTTTGCCAGAAAAAACGTGGGGATTATCTAGATATGCAGTATATGGATGAAAATCGTGTCAATATTAAATACGAGTTACCTCTATCCGAAATTGTCTTTGATTTCTTTGATACTTTGAAATCAAGTACAAAGGGGTATGCTTCCTTTGATTACGAGTTAATTGGTTATAAAGAAAGTAAACTGGTAAAAATGGATATACTTCTGAATGCAGAGAAAATAGATGCGTTATCAATTATTGTACACCGTGACAGTGCATACCAACGTGGTAAAATAATCGTTGAAAAGCTTAAAGAACTTATTCCACGACAACAGTTTGAGGTGCCTATCCAAGCGAGTATTGGTCAAAAAATTATTGCTCGATCAACTATTAAAGCGATGAGAAAGAACGTACTAGCGAAATGTTATGGTGGAGATATTTCACGTAAACGTAAGCTTTTAGAGAAACAAAAAGAAGGTAAGAAACGTATGAAGAGTGTGGGAAGTGTAGAAGTACCACAAGAAGCGTTTATGTCCGTTCTCAGTATGGACGAGAGCAAGTAACTACTTAAGACCGCAGGCTACCTGCGGTCTTAAACATTTTCTAATTGGATGTGAAACAATATGGAACCTCGTGGCGTATATGTACATGTACCTTTTTGTGAGCAAATTTGTCATTACTGTGATTTTAATAAATTTTATCTAAAAAAACAGCCAGTAGATGAATACTTAGATTTATGTGATATTGAAATAAAGAATACGTTGCAGAAGTTTCCGACAAATGGAATCTCATCCATTTATGTAGGAGGGGGAACACCTACATCCTTATCTACGAAACAGTTGGAAAAATTATTATTTTCGATTAAACACTATTTTCCTATTCATCCGGAATACGAATGGACTGTTGAAGTAAATCCAGGAAGTGCTGATGAAGAGAAATTGAGAATGATGAAAGAAATAGGGGTAAATCGTTTAAGTATTGGGGCACAAACCTTCGACCCAATTCTTCTTAAAAAAATTGGGCGAGATCACCAAGCGCATGATGTAGAAAAAACGATACGAAAGGCTCGTGACATTGGAATTGAGAATATTTCTATTGACCTAATGTTTGGTCTGCCGGATCAAACAATAGAACAGTTCGTAGATACTTTGCATGAAGCAGTCTCGTTACCAATTGAGCATGTAAGTGCTTATTCTTTGAAAATTGAAGCAAAAACTATTTTCTATCATCAAATGCAAAAAGGAAATTTATCGTTACCTGGTGAGGATATGGAAGCTGAAATGTATGAAAGATTGAGAACTTATATGAATGATAATGGGTTTGAGCAATATGAAATTAGTAACTTTGGAAAAGAGGGGTACCAAAGTCAACATAATCTTACGTACTGGAATAATGAAAGCTATTACGGAATTGGAGCAGGTTCCCATAGCTATGTTGATGGTGTACGGAGAATAAACCATGGGCCACTACCAAAATACATGGATAGCGTCATAAAAACAGGCTTTCCATACCGAGAAGAACATCCAGTTCCCTTACATGAACAAATGGAAGAAGAAATGTTTATGGGACTAAGGAAAATAGAAGGTGTCTCTCTACCGAAATTTGAACAAAAGTATGAGGAAAAACTAACTGATGTATTTGCTATGGTAATTCCATCCTTGATTGAGAGGGGCTTAGTACACCTTGATGAATCAACCATTCGCTTAACAGAAAAGGGCCTACTACTAGGGAACGAAGTATTTGAAAAATTCTTGTTAGTTGATTGATTAAAGTGGAAACAAGAACTATGGAGAATGAAAATACGTCGAAAAGTATATTAGTACTCTTCTCTTTATATGGAATGAGAGCAAGTCCACGAACTCCAGTGGGAAGTAGAGTAGAGGCGAGACACCGTAGCGACGTAGTCGTGAAGGTGGCTCGGCAACTCCCCACAGGAAAGGAGTGGACTGGAGCGAATGGAATATTAATTAACAAAGTTAGTCAAACTAGATAAGTTTGACTACCATAAACCCATGTGTTGTTAGGATAGACATACTTATATCACTAGAAACTAAGCATCAAGTAGTACGTTTTTTCACGATATCAATATTGTTAAAAATTTATAAAAAATATTGATTTGTCTTCATTGACAAGAACAATCCTTCTTTGGTAAGTTATTATATAGATTTAGCACTCGACAACAGAGAGTGCTAACAGGAGGGGATGCAGATGCTGACAGAACGTCAATTACTCATACTTAATGCGATTATTGATGACTACATTACTCACGCAGAACCTGTTGGATCGAGAAGTGTATCCAAACGAGAAGACATTGATTATAGTCCTGCTACCATTAGGAACGAAATGTCTGATTTAGAAGAATTAGGTTTCCTGGAGAAGCCACATAGTTCAGCCGGGAGAATACCATCTCAAAAAGGATATCGTTACTATGTAGACCATCTCTTATCTCCAAAACAACTTACGAAGAAGGAGATTCAAGGAATACAATCGGTGTTTCGTGATAGATTCAGTGAGGTGGAACAAGTTATTCAACAATCAGCGAAGATCCTTTCCAACCTAACTAGTTACACATCCATTGTGTTAGGTCCAGAAGTTTTTGAATCAACCTTAAAACAAATTCAAATAATACCTATATCCAATGAGTCAGCTGTTGCTATTATCGTTACAGATACTGGTCATGTGGAAAACCAGACAGTTCCTTTGCCAAAAGGATTAAATGTAGACGAACTTGAGAAAGTGGTTAACATTTTAAATGAAAAACTAAAAGGTGTTCCTCTTATTCACTTACGTCATAAGTTAACATCAGAAATTAGTAAAGTATTTGAGAAATATATTGATCAGTACGATGCAATGATTACCTTGTTACATCAAACATTTTTATCTCAGCAAAACGAGAAAGTGTTTTTTGGTGGCAAAACAAATATTCTTGCACAACCTGAATTTCATGATGTGGAACGAGTTCGTAGACTTTTTAATATATTTGAAGAAGATGCACTAGTTTCTAAACTATTTCGTTCCGATTTTCAAGGTATAACGGTGAAAATAGGGCAGGAAAATCGTTTTGAACCATTTGATGACTGTACTGTGGTAACAGCAACTTATTCGGTTGACGGAAAGCATATGGGAACAGTAGGTATCTTGGGCCCCACTAGAATGGAATATCCACGTGTAATTGGTATTTTGGATTACCTTTCGAAAGATTTGTCGAAACTATTATCAACTCGGTATCAAAAGTAAATACTAACAACGAGTGTGTATTGTTTGACAAATGAATATACACACTTTATATTCCATGTTTAGACTAGAAAAATTCACGACTCTTTTTCATTAACATTGTTTCTTAATTTAAAAGAGATGATCTTTAAGATTCTATATTTAATAAGTGTGAATTTTTAATTGTTATCTAGCTCCAGCGCCTACTCGCTCGCGAGCAAGGCGCGTAGCCTTATGTTAATTTATTGTTTTTTCTAAGGAGGTGAAAGTGGTGGAAAAGGAAAATAATGTAAAAGAAGAACAACAAGAACTAGTAGAAGAAGTAGAAAATATGGAAACACAGAATGATACCGTAAACGAGGGCGCTATGGAAGGTGAAGAAGTTTCCCATGATGTAGAGCTTGAGCAAAAGCTTGAAGAAACAACAAATCGTCTACTAAGAATTCAAGCTGACTATGAAAACTTCCGCCGTCGTACTAGAATGGAAAAAGAAGCGGATGCTAAATATAGATCACAAAGACTAGCTGAAGAGTTATTGCCTGCAATGGATAATTTTGAACGGGCACTAATGATTCAACCAGAATCAGAAGAGACAAAAAATTTGTTGCAAGGTGTCGAAATGGTGTACCGACAGTTAAAAGAAGGTTTATCAAAAGAAGGTATTGAGCCAATAGAAACAGTAGGTCAGCCTTTTGACCCACACCTTCATCAAGCAGTTATGCAAGTAGAAACTGATGAATTTGATAAAAATGTTGTAGTAGAAGAACTTCAAAAAGGATATAAACTGAAAGACCGAGTTATCAGACCTGCAATGGTTAAAGTAAACGGATAAAATTACATATGGAAAATGAATGGGAGGCATTACAATGAGTAAAGTAATTGGGATTGACTTAGGTACAACAAATTCATGTGTTGCTGTTATGGAAGGTGGAGAAGCAACGGTTATTGCAAATGCAGAAGGAGCAAGAACAACACCATCCGTTGTATCTTTTAAAGATGGCGAGCGTCAAGTTGGGGAAGTTGCAAAGCGTCAAATGATAACAAACCCTAATACAATTGTGTCAATCAAAAGACATATAGGTACAGATTATAAAGTAGAAGCAGAAGGGAAAAATTATACTCCACAGGAGATTTCTGCAATTATTTTACAAAAATTAAAGGAAGATGCTGAAGCTTATTTAGGCGAAAAAGTAACGAAAGCAGTAATTACTGTTCCAGCTTACTTTAATGATTCTCAGCGCCAAGCAACAAAGGATGCAGGGAAAATCGCTGGATTAGAAGTAGAGCGTATTGTTAACGAGCCTACTGCTGCTGCATTAGCTTATGGTCTTGAAAAAGAAGAAGATCAAACTATTTTAGTATATGACCTTGGTGGAGGTACGTTTGACGTTTCTATTCTTGAATTAGGTGATGGATTCTTTGAAGTAAAAGCCACGTCTGGTGATAACAAATTAGGTGGAGATGATTTTGACCAAGTTATCATTGACTATCTAGTAGCTGAGTTCAAAAAAGAAAACGGAATTGATCTTTCAAAAGATAAAATGGCATCCCAACGTCTAAAGGATGCTGCAGAGAAAGCGAAGAAAGACCTATCTGGAGTTTCTTCTACACAAATTTCATTACCTTTCATTACAGCAGATGCATCTGGTCCAAAACATTTAGAGTTAAGCTTAACAAGAGCTAAATTTGAAGATTTATCTTCTGATCTTGTTGAAAGAACAATGGGCCCAACTCGTCGTGCAATGCAAGATGCAGGTCTTTCTGCAAGTGAGATTGACAAAATTGTACTTGTTGGTGGTTCTACCAGAATTCCTGCAGTTCAAGAAGCTATTAAAAAATTAACAGGAAAAGATCCTCATAAAGGGGTAAACCCTGATGAAGTTGTTGCTTTAGGTGCAGCAATTCAAGCAGGTGTACTTACTGGGGATGTAAAAGACGTTGTTTTATTAGACGTGACACCACTATCGTTAGGTATAGAGACAATGGGTGGCGTTATGACTAAGCTAATTGACCGTAATACTACGATTCCAACCAGTAAGTCACAAGTTTTCTCAACAGCTGCAGATAATCAACCGTCCGTTGATATTCATGTTCTTCAAGGTGAACGTGAAATGGCAGCTGATAACAAAACATTAGGCCGTTTCCAATTGTCTGATATTCCACCAGCACCACGTGGTGTACCTCAAATCGAAGTATCGTTCGACATCGATGCAAATGGTATCGTAAACGTTCGTGCGAAGGATTTAGGAACAAATAAAGAACAATCTATTACCATTACTTCTTCTTCAGGATTAAGTGACGAAGAGATTGAAAAGATGGTGAAGGATGCAGAAGCAAATGCTGAAGCAGACAAAAAGCGTCGTGAAGAAGTAGATTTACGTAACGAAGCTGACCAACTTGTTTTCACAACTGAAAAAACATTAAAGGACCTTGCTGATAACGTAGATGCTGAAGATAAAGAAAAAGCAGAAGCTGCAAAAGAGAAAGTGAAATCAGCTCTTGAAGGTCAAGATATTGAAGCGATCCGTGGTGCAAAAGATGAGCTACAAGAAATTGTTCAACAGCTTTCCACAAAGCTATATGAACAAGCTGCTCAGCAAGCACAAGCGGCACAAGGTGCAGAAGGCGCACAAGGCGAAGGACAACAAGCAAATGATGATGTGGTTGATGCTGAATATGAAGAGGTAAATGACAACGATAAAAAATAAGTAACGATTTTGCATGAGATGAAGTCAAAGTCAGGTTGCCCTTGGCTTTGACTTTTCTCTTTATAGGTGCAATGCGCTTGCTTGATTTTGGGTAGGATGTTAACATATTCGTTATGGATTAAAGTCGGGAGTGGATAGAATGAGCAAGAGAGACTTTTATGATGTACTCGGAGTTGAAAAAGGTGCATCTGAAGCAGATATAAAAAAAGCGTATCGAAAATTAGCTCGTCAATATCATCCGGATGTTAATAAAGCAGCGGATGCAGAGCAAAAGTTTAAAGAAGTAAAAGAAGCTTATGATACATTGAGTGATTCACAGAAGCGGACTCATTACGATCAGTTCGGTCACACAGATCCAAATCAGTTTGGAGGATTTGGTGGTGGAACTGGCGGTGGTGACTTCGGAGGTTTCAGTGACATTTTTGATATGTTTTTCGGTGGCAGTGGTGGTAGACGGGATCCGAATGCACCGAGACAAGGGGCCGATCTACAATACACCATGACGTTAGAGTTTAAAGAAGCTGTTTTTGGGAAAGAAACAGATATAGAGATACCGAGAGAAGAAACATGTGAAACTTGTGATGGATCAGGTGCTAAACCTGGTACGAAGCCTGAAACTTGTTCGCATTGTCATGGTTCTGGTCAATTAAATATTGAACAAAATACTCCTTTCGGTCGAGTTGTAAATCGTAGAGTATGTAATCATTGTCAAGGTACAGGGAAATTTATTAAAAATAAATGTCGCACATGTGCTGGGCAAGGAAAAGTGAAGAAACGTAAGAAAATTCATATAAAAATCCCAGCAGGTGTTGATTCAGGTCAGCAAATTAGAGTTTCAGGTCAAGGGGAACCTGGTACAAATGGTGGACCTTCAGGAGACTTATTCGTCGTGTTTAACGTAAAAACTCATGAATTTTTTAAACGCGATGGAGATGACATCTATTGTGAAATGCCATTAACCTTCGTTCAGTCAGCTTTAGGGGATGAAATTGAAGTTCCTACATTAAATGGTAAAGTGAAGTTAAAGATTCCTGCTGGGACTCAAACGGGTACTCACTTCCGATTACGTGGAAAAGGAGTACCGAACGTAAGGGGAATGGGTCAAGGTGATCAACATATACAAGTAAAAGTTGTTACACCGAAAAAGCTAACAGAAAAACAAAAAGATCTTCTTCGTGAATTTGCTGAAATAAGCGGTAACGAAACGCCAGATGAGCAAAATGATAATTTTTTTGCAAAAGTAAAAAGAACTTTTAAGAACTTTGGGGAATGATCCTCAAAAAAGAGAATATATAGGGAGTTGGTTTGGTTGAAATGGTCGGAGATATGTATTCACACTACACAAGAAGCAGTGGAGCCTATTAGCAATATTCTGCATGAAGCAGGTGCAAGTGGAGTTGTTATAGAAGATCC
Organism: Evansella sp. AB-rgal1; assembly: GCF_041820985.1. NCBI lineage: Bacteria > Bacillati > Bacillota > Bacilli > Caryophanales > Bacillaceae > Evansella > Evansella sp. AB-rgal1. The sequence continues at coordinate 39,661 of NZ_JBGUAU010000018.1, read as the reverse complement.
ACAAGATTTGGTGAAGGAATGGGATACTTCCTTCGGTGAAGTGTATCAGCTTAATCCTGATGATTATCCGGAAGAAGGAGTCTTCGTCAAAGCATATTTACCAGAAAATAGCTTTTTTGCTGAGGCTGTGGATGCGATCAAAGAATCAATTAACCAACTCCGCACTTATGATATAGAAATAGGTAAAAACATAGTTTCGATTTCGGAAGTAAATGAAGAAGAATGGGCAACAGCATGGAAAAAGTATTATAAGCCTGTAAAAATATCAAATCACATTACCATTACACCAACATGGGAAGACTATAAAAAGGTACATGAAGATGAATTAATTATTGAACTAGATCCGGGGATGGCATTTGGTACAGGAACACACCCAACGACTGTATTATGTATACAAGCGCTGGAAAAATATCTAACTCCAGGAGATAAGGTGATAGATGTAGGAACAGGTTCTGGGGTATTAAGTATCGCAGCAGCCTTATTGGGTGCATCCAACATCCTTGCACTAGATTTAGATGAAGTTGCAGTAACTTCTGCTTTACAAAATGTGAAGTTAAATAAATCCGATCATATTGTATCAGTGAGACAAAATAACTTACTTCAAGATATAAATGAAAAATCAACCTTAATTGTTGCAAACATTCTTGCAGAAGTGATTGTTAAAATGACAGATGATGCCTTCACATGCATAAATCCAGGTGGTACCTTGATTACATCAGGGATTATCCAAGGAAAGAAAGAAGAAGTTAAAATCGCAATGGAAAAAAGTGGATTTCGTATTGTGGAAACAGTAGTCATGGAAGATTGGGTAGCGATTATAGGGAAAAAACCAGAATAGGTGGATACCATGCAACGTTATTTTTTGGAAAAGGAACATTTTCATAGTGATTATGTTATGATAACTGATGAAGCAGCGAAGCATATTCGCCGTGTCATGCGGATGAAAACCGGTGACACGGTCGTTTGCTGTGATGAGGATGGACAATGTTTTATTAGTGAAATAGTGGATTTACAAGAGGATTACGTGAAAGCTTCCATTCTTCTCAGAGAAGAAAAAAAAGTAGAGCTACCAGTTTCAGTTACCATCGCTCACGGTTTACCAAAAGCTGATAAATTTGAATTGGTTATTCAAAAGGCTACGGAACTAGGGGCTGCATCTTTTATTCCTTTTCCAGGGGAACGTTCTGTTGTAAAATGGGAAGAAAAAAAAGCAGACAAGAAAGTAGAGAGATGGAATAAAATTGCTAAAGAAGCAGCAGAGCAGGCGCATCGTCAAATAGTTCCTTCGGTAAAGTCTGTAATGAAAACAGAAGAACTTTGTAAGCAATTTGCCAACTACACGTATGTGTTAGTTGCGTATGAGGAGGCAGCAAAAAACGATGAGAAAAGCCAATTATTTTCTGTTTTATCGAGAATGAAACAAGGAAATACTCTCTTATTTTTGTTTGGACCAGAGGGTGGTTTTTCTGATCGTGAAATTAAGCTTTTTCAAGAACATGGAGCGATCATATGCGGTTTAGGTCCAAGAATACTTCGGAGTGAAACAGCTCCTTTATACAGCTTAGCAGCTATATCATATCATTTAGAATTGTTGGGGTGATGACAATGCCAACGGTTGCTTTTCATACATTAGGATGTAAAGTGAATCATTACGAAACAGAAGCTATCTGGCAGTTGTTTCAGCAGGCTGGTTATGAAAAAAAAGATTATGAAAGTATGTCTGATGTATATGTCATTAATACATGTACAGTTACAAATACAGGGGATAAGAAGAGTCGCCAAGTTATTCGTCGTGCCATTCGTAAAAATCCAGATGCGGTTGTTTGTGTAACAGGATGTTATGCACAAACATCTCCCGCGGAGGTTATGGCCATTCCTGGAGTTGATATAGTAGTTGGTACTCAAGACAGACATAAACTACTACCGTTTATCGAGGAATACCAGAGAGATCGCAAACCTATTAATGGGGTTGGTAATATTATGAAAGCACGTGTGTATGAAGAGTTGGATGTTCCTGCATTTACTGATCGAACACGTGCTTCATTGAAGATTCAAGAAGGGTGTAACAATTTTTGTACGTTCTGTATCATTCCTTGGGCTAGGGGGCTCATGCGCTCTAGAAAACCGGAAGATGTTTTGAAGCAAGCTACTACATTAGTGGCTGCCGGGTATAAAGAAATTGTCTTAACTGGAATTCATACTGGTGGATACGGTGAAGATATGAAGGATTATAGCTTAGCTAATTTGCTAATTGACTTAGAAAAAGTGGAAGGACTAAAAAGAATTAGAATCTCCTCTATTGAAGCAAGTCAAATTACAGATGAAGTAATACAGGTAATTGATCAATCTGAAAAAGTTGTGAACCATCTTCATGTTCCTCTACAATCAGGGTCGAATAGTGTATTAAAACGCATGAGACGTAAGTATTCTACAGAATTTTTCTTCGAGCGAATTGAAAAATTAAAAAAGGCTTTACCTGGACTTGCAGTTACATCTGATGTGATAGTTGGCTTTCCAGGAGAAACGGATGAAGAGTTCCAGGAAACATATGACTTCATAAAAAAGGTAGGTTTTTCTGAACTTCACGTTTTTCCATATTCTAAGCGTACAGGCACACCAGCAGCTAGAATGGATGAGCAAGTTGAAGATGATATTAAAAATGAGAGAGTGCATAAATTAATTACGTTATCGAATCAACTAGCAAAAGAGTATGCTTCTCATTATGAAGGAGAAGTTATTGAGGTTATCCCTGAAGAAACGGATAAGGAAAACCCTGATACAGGTTATTTCATTGGATACTCTGATAACTATTTGAAGGTGAAAGTTCCAGCGGACGAAAGCTTAATTGGTGAAATCGTAAAAGTGAAGATAGAAAAAGCAGGTTACCCTTATAATATCGGTAGCTTTGTAAGAGTCGTAAGGGATGAACCAAAGAGTGCGGTCATTTAAATGAAAAAAGCTAACGGGTATGTAAAGACATGAATCTTTGCATACCTGTTTTTAAATCTTGTAATTTCAGTAAACCTCCATGCAAGTAATAAATTTGCACCATGGCGAATGAAAATACGATATTAGAAGTTTTAGTAACATCAATTTTATATGGAATGAGCGTAAGTATGCGAACTCCAGTGGGAGCGGAGGTGTCTCGGCAACTCCCCACAGGAAAGGAGCAGACTGAAGCAAATGGAATAATAACCAACAAAGTTTGTAATACTAGATAAGTTTGACTGCCACTAACACGCGTAATTTTCAGGGTAGACACCCCATGCAAGTGAAAATTTGCACCATGGCGGATGAATACGTTATGAAGTATATTAGTACTATTAACTTTATATGCAATGAGCGCAGGTCCACGAATTCCAGTGGGAAGTAGAGCAGAGGCGAGACCCCGCAGGGAGCTTGCGCCTGAGGAGGCTTGCCAGCTCCCCACAGGAAAGGGAGCAGGCAGTAGCGAATGGAATACAAACCAACAAGATTGTTAAAACTAGATAGTTTATGCACTCTTAATAACACGTATTTTCAGGGTAGACTTCCATGCAAGTGGAAAATTTGCACCATGGCGAATGAAAATACGCTGTGAAGTAGTGGATAGTACTATGACTTTCTATGTAATGAGCGTAAGCCAGCGAGACTCCGGTGGGAGGCAGAGCAGGGGCGAGACCCCGCAGAGCTTTAGCTCGAGGAGGCTCGCCAGCTCCCCACAGGAAAGGGAGCAGGCTGAAGCGAATGGAATACAAACCAACAAAGTTGTTAAAACTAGATAGTTTATGCACTCTTAATAACGAATATTTTCAGGGTAGACCTCCATGCAAGTAAAAAAATTGCACCATGGAGAATGAAAATACGTTCTTAGAAGTTTTAGTAATCTCAACTTTCTATGGAATGAGCGTAAGCCAGCGAGACTCCAGTGGGAGGCAGAGCAGGGGCGAGACCCCGCAGAGCTTTAGCTCGAGGACGGCTCGCCAGCTCCCCACAGGAAAGGGAGCAGGCTGAAACGAATGGAATACAAACCATCAAAGTTGTTAAAACTACATAGTTTATGCACTCTTAATAACACGTATTTTCAGGGTAGACTTAATAAAATTTTGCATCTATGGAAGAATAAAAGGTAATTGTACATGTGTGAAAGGAATGGTATTCTTTCATATGGATACATAATTTTTTTATTCGGAGGATGAAATTGATGAGTTTAGAACTAGGAAGAATGATTGACCATACGTTATTAAAGCCAGATGCTACAAAATCAGAGATCATTACGTTATGTGAAGAAGCAAAAGAACATCGTTTTGCTTCCGTTTGTGTGAATCCTACTTGGGTAAAAACTGCATATGAAATATTAAAGGATACACCAGAAGTAAAAGTGTGCACGGTAATTGGATTTCCTCTAGGTGCTTCTACCTCTGAAGTAAAAGCATTTGAAACGAAAAACGCTATTGAAAATGGCGCTACAGAAGTGGATATGGTAATTAATATCGGGGCTTTAAAAGACAAAGAGGATGAAATTGTATACAGAGATATGGAAGCCGTCGTACAAGCAGCAAAAGGGAAGGCAATTACGAAGGTAATAATGGAAACTTCTTTATTAACGGATGAAGAAAAGGTGAGGGCATGTGAGCTTTCTGTAAGAGCAGGAGCTGACTTTGTAAAAACATCTACTGGATTCTCTGGTGGTGGAGCAACAGTGGAAGATATTGCACTTATGAGAAAAACAGTTGGACCAGAACTTGGAGTAAAAGCATCGGGTGGTGTACGTAATCGTGAAACAGCGCAAGCGATGGTGGAAGCAGGTGCGACACGAATAGGTGCAAGTGCAGGTATTGCAATTGTTCAAGGTGAACAAGGTCAATCAGATTATTAAAAACGAGGCGACGTTCCCAATCTAGGGAGGTCGCTTTTTATTGATAAGCGTACTATATTTTTTTGATCTGTGGATAACTTGTTGTGTCATGGAAAGAAGCCCAGCTCCTGCGCCTACTCGCTCGAGGTCAAATGTTCTGTCCGAATAGCATATGTAAATTATACTTTGTCGGACAGAACATTTGGGTGTGGATATAATCTAGGTCAGTAATTAACTGGCGTTCTATGGATCCACTGAACAAATCTTGATAATGAATGAATAAAAGGTAGAAAGATTAGCGAACATACCACATTAAATAGTAAAGCTGCATGTGCAAGTTGTTGAGAAGGTGATGATGATAGAGTTTCTACTGTCGTTGCGAGTAGATGGATAAATGGAAAAAATAAAACTATGCCAATTATGTTTACCCATATATGAGTATATGCAGTAAGTTTCGATTCTTTGCTTCCTCCGAGACTGGCTAATAATGCAGTAACACAAGTACCTAAGTTCGCACCTAACATAATGGAGATCCCTGCTGGTAACTGTAAAAGGTTTTCATTCATAAAGCTCATAGCGATTGCCGTTACAGCGGAACTGGATTGGATAATTCCACTCAGTATTACACCAATAGTTACTGCGAGTGACTCTATTTCATTTGTTGAAACGAGCCAATCATATACAATAGCCAAAGATGATAATGGATAGGATAAAGTCTCGAATCCATGCATTGCAACAAGCATACTGCTGAATCCAAAACAAAAGCATCCGATACTAAATAACAATTGACTTCTTTGTAACAACAAAAGTATCCCAAGAAATAGCAAAGGGAAAATAAGAATAGCTAAATCAAATGCTAATATTTCTAATGTAACTACTGTTCCAATATTTGTTCCTAATATTATTCCAATGGAATGACGAAAAGGAATAAACCCTGATGCAACCAAACCTACTGTGATAACCATTACTGCAGAGCTACTTTGTAATAACGCTGTTACAATGATTCCAACTATAAAGCCCTTATATGGATTATCTGTAGCTTTATAAATAATGGAAGTCATTCGCTCTCCTTGTAAGTGTAGTAATCCTTGGCGCATTACGGTCATACCAAATAAAAACAAAGCAATAAAAATTGCGAACATGGAAAAGATTTGGTTCATGAAGTTCCCTCCTCTCCTACCATGTATATGGGTAGATTAGGACAAGGATGACAAGCATTTATAAAAAAAATAAAAATATATTTCTTTTAGATTTTTATTACATTTTGACTTGAAAGCCTAGTAAAACTAATATTAATAATTATTTTTAGTACAAAAAAATAAAAAAATATTCATTTTTATTCTACTCTTTTCAGATATAAGTTGACCGAAAGTCAGCATTCGTTTATAATCAACAAAGACATGCAAATTCGTGTGTCTTTCGATTGGTTGTTTGGAGGGAGGGATACAGAATGGCAGAAACACGTGTACGTAAAAATGAATCCATAGATGCTGCTCTTCGTCGCTTCAAGAGAACCATGTCAAAAGAGGGCACATTGGCAGAAGTTCGTAAGCGCAAGCACTATGAGAAACCAAGTATTAAGCGTAAGAAGAAATCAGAAGCAGCTCGTAAGCGTAAGTTCTAAGGAGAGGGTGTATTTCCTTTGAAACTTCTTGATCAATTAAATCAAGATATGAAAGATGCGATGAAAAAGAAGGAAAAGCAACGTCTACTAATAATTCGAAATCTGAAATCAGCTTTACAAAACGAAGCGATTTCATTAGGTCACGAACTATCAGATGATGAAGCATTGACGGTTTTAAGTCGCGAAATGAAAAAGTTTAAAGAATCCCTCCATGAATATGAACAAGCCAATCGTGACGACCTTGTTGAAAAAACAAAGTCTGAGATTGAGTTCTTAGAAGTATACATGCCGTCACAATTGTCAGATGACGAATTGGACCAAATCGTACAGGAAACTGTAGTAGAGCTTGGAGCATCTTCGAAAGCTGATATGGGTAAAGTGATGGGAGCATTAATGCCAAAGGTTAAAGGAAAAGCTGACGGGAAAAAAGTCAATCAGCTCGTACTTAAATATTTAAATTAATGTAGTAAACGTCTTACGTTCAGTAAGGCGTTTTTAATTTGTATTTATAACAAAATAGATGACTTCTGGTTATTTCAATTCATTATCGTACTTTTGTTTTTCTGTTTGGATCAGTATATTTTCGTTAGCGACGATGATTTGGTTTTCTATACTAATCGTGCTGTTAGTTTTAATTCATAACGTAAATTAGTATAATAGGAATATACGTATGGAAGAAAAGTTGAAACCTTCTTTTACATGAATCGTATGTAATACATGAGTTAATTTTTGAGGGAAGGAGGATAGATCATCATGAAACGAATTAGAATAGCATTTTTCTCAATAATGATTCTATTTAGTATTGTGTTATCACTTATACCTCTGCAAGCACAAGGGGGAGGAACTGGAAAGCTCGTCTACTATATTCCTGTGGAGCAAGAGGTAGAAAGAGGATTGTTGGCCTTCTTAGAAAGGTCAATAGATACAGCCATGGAAGAAGGCGCAGATCATATTGTCTTTGAGATAAATACGCCTGGTGGGTTTGTTGATGCGGCTGGAAATATAGCAACCTTAATTCGAAATACTCCTATTCCAACTACTGCCTATGTCCTTGACCGAGCATTGTCAGCAGGTGCATATATTGCACTTAATGCAGATAGAATTGTTATGAAGCCTGGATCTACAATGGGGTCGGCCTCTGTAATTGATGGATCAGGTAGTGCAGCGGATGACAAAGCACAGTCAGCATGGCATGCGGAGTTACGGGAAGCTGCCCTACTAAATGATCGAGACCCAATTTATGCATTAGCAATGGCTGATCCAAATATTGATATTCCTGAAGCTCCTAAAGGCAAAATTTTAACTTTAACTCCAAGTGAAGCATTGGATGTTGGGTATGCAGAGACTATTGCATCTAGTAGAGAAGAGTTATTAGAGTTCTTAGGTCTTGAAAATGCACAAGAGCGTGAAATGGAAATAACGTTTGCGGAACAAATTGCACGCTTTGTAACGAATCCAATAATCATCCCTATTCTATTATCCCTTGGAAGTATGGGATTAGTACTGGAATTATACTCTCCAGGGTTTGGTATTCCAGGGATTATGGGGTTATCAGCTTTGTTTTTGTTTTTCTTCGGACATCATGTTGCTGGATTCGCAGGAATGGAGACGTTTATCTTATTTGGTGTTGGAATAGTACTCCTGCTAATCGAAATCTTTGTACCAGGGTTCGGGATATTTGGTATCATAGGAATAGGTTCGATAATAGGAAGTATGGTATTAGCTTCTTATGATACTTCAATAATTATATTCTCTATATTACTTGCAGCAGTTTTAACTATTGTAATGTCCATCCTATTTTTCAAATATGTAGGCTATCGTGGCCCGATAAAGAGGATGATACTTACGGATTCCACGAAGACAGAAGAAGGCTATGTGTCTAATGAAAATCGCCTTGATATCATCGGAAAAACAGGAGAGACTTTAACTGTGTTGAGACCATCTGGTTCGGCAGTAATCGACGACGAACGACTTGACGTAGTTTCCGAGGGAGGATATATTGGACAAGGAAAGATTATTAAAGTGGTTGCTACGGCAGGTTCACGAATTGTAGTAAGAGAAGTATTAGAACCAACAAAAATTGAAGAGAAATAAGGAGGAAGAATTTTTATGCCACAAGGAGATATTGCGTTAATTATTGTAATCGGTTTAATCATTATTGCATTTGCAGTCCTTTTCACGTTTGTACCAGTTGCATTATGGATTTCTGCATGGGCTGCAGGAGTTAGAGTTGGAATTTTTACATTAGTAGGGATGAGGTTACGTCGAGTTATTCCAGCTCGTGTTGTTAACCCCCTAATTAAAGCATCAAAAGCAGGTTTAGACATTAACATTAATCAACTAGAGGGTCACTATCTTGCAGGTGGTAATGTGGACCGTGTAGTAAACGCACTTATTGCTGCACAACGTGCAAATATTGAATTAACGTTTGAGCGTGCAGCAGCAATTGATTTAGCTGGTCGTGATGTATTAGAAGCTGTACAAATGAGTGTAAATCCAAAAGTTATTGAAACTCCATTTATTGCCGGTGTTGCTATGGACGGTATCGAAGTGAAAGCGAAAGCACGTATTACTGTTCGAGCAAACATTGATCGCCTCGTTGGGGGTGCTGGTGAAGATACAGTTATTGCCCGTGTAGGGGAAGGTATCGTTTCAACAATTGGTTCTGCTAAAAACCATAAAGAAGTTCTTGAGAATCCAGATCGTATCTCTCAAACTGTATTATCAAAAGGGTTAGATTCCGGTACTGCATTTGAAATCTTATCCATTGATATTGCTGATATTGATATCGGTAAGAACATTGGAGCTGTTTTACAAACAGACCAAGCGGAAGCAGACAAGAAAATTGCACAAGCGAAAGCAGAAGAGCGTCGTGCAATGGCTGTAGCACAAGAACAAGAAATGAAGGCCCGTGTAGAAGAAATGCGTGCGAAAGTAGTAGAAGCGGAAGCAGAAGTACCACAAGCAATGGCAGAAGCTTTCCGTTCTGGAAACATGGGGATTATGGACTATACGAATATGAAGAACATTATGGCTGACACAGATATGCGTGAATCTATTGGAAAAGCAACGGATGACGGAAAGAACGACGATAACAATCGTCGTAAGTAAAAGTGAACTCTCTTTTGCATGTAGAAAGGAGCTATGAACAATGGAAACTATATTTGAACTGTTTCAAGGTAATCCGCTCCTTCTCTTTTTCGTCATTGCTGCAATAATCAGCTTTTTACAAGGACTTGGAGGAAAGAAGAAACAAGACCCAAGAGGTCCTGTTAACCAACGTCCTCAGCAAACGAAGGAACAAGATGAAGTTGATTGGCGAGATATTTTTCGTCAAGAACAACAAGAGGAGCAATACCCTCAAACTCAACAGCAACAAAGTTCTTATCAGCGGAGTGAACCGGAGCATAAAGAAACGTATACTGCCTCTATTCATATCGATAGTGATTTAGAAAAAGCGAACTCGGAGCTACAGGACCGTTATGCGGAAATGAAGGAACGTAAAGAACGAGCAGCGAGAATGGAACAGAAACTTAATTACCAGTCACCAATTTTAAACGGGGATATAACAAGATCTAATAAAGCTTTAGATTTTCGTAATATCTCAGGTGATGAAGTTATTAAGGGAATTGTGTGGTCTGAGGTTCTAGGAAAACCAAAATCAAAAAGATAATTATTACTGTAAAAAAGGATGAACATCTGTTCATCCTTTTTTTATATTTAATAAGCAATGTATGGAGAAATATTGTATGGGAGTGTCTTCACAGAATTATGCAAGAATCGTACGTTGATAGCATACATATGGGGAGGAGGCACTCATTTAATTTAACCAGTAAAATAAATAATCTTGATTGTAGAACTCTGTCTTATAGCTTTTCTTACAAAACAGCACTTTTCTGTGATAGGAAGTTAAAATCAATCATACATATGATACGAAAGGAGGTTCATCATGAAGCAACTTAGAAAAAAACTAAAGCGGTGGATGACAGAACAAATGGACCTTCCAGCAGATGTCATGATGGACTTACCAAGGGTCACTTTAATCGGAAATTTTCATATATACATTGAAAACCATAAAGGGGTAATTCGTTTCACTCGAGAAGAACTGCGATTAAGGTTGACGGAAGGTGAGCTTTTAGTTGTTGGAAATGAGTTTATAATTAAAAATATTTTACCAGAAGAAATATTATTAGAGGGTGTTATTGAAGATATTCGTTTCATAAAAGAGGGGAGTTCTGGCAGGTGATCGAGAATGAAAAACCAGTGGGTTCATAAAATGACAGGATATGTAAGAATCAAGATTACTGGAGCATATCCAGAATTATTTATTAATCGATGTATCGACAGGAAAATGAATATTTGGAATATCCATTATGTAAAAAAGGATGTTCTAATCTGTTCTGTCTTATTGGACGAGGTTTCGCAATTACGTCATATTGCGAAAACCTCTGATTGTAAAATAAAATTCATTGATCGTAAAGGCTTTCCTTTTTTTGCCCAGAAAATGTGGCGGAGAAATGGACTCATTTTTGGTTGTATTGCCTTTTTCATATCTCTGTATATGCTTTCAAACATGGTTTGGGGTATAGAGATAGAAGGTGCTTCTCCGAAAGTAGAACATGAATTAAAAGAAGCAGTAACGGAATTAGGGATAAAGAAAGGCGCATTACAATTTAGACTCCCTCCTCCTGAAGATATACAGTCCATTATCACAGACCGGATTAGTGATGCTACGTGGATTGGTGTAACTCGAAAAGGTACAACCTATCACTTTCAGGTAGTGGAAAAAGATATTGCTGAAAGGGAACCTCTAGAAGCGCCGGGGCACATCGTTGCAACTCATAAAGCTATTATTTACGATATGTTTGTGGAAGAGGGGTTACCTCTGGTAGAACAGAATCAACTTGTGGAAAAAGGGGACATGCTTGTTTCTGGATTAATAGGAAAAGAGGGGAAAGAACAGCAAGTTGCAGCAAAAGGAAAGATCCTTGGCGAAATGTGGTATGAAGCAACTGTAAGTGTACCTTTAGAAAGAACACTTTATGCAGTAACAGGTCAACGTTACCGTACACATCGATTATTTATAGGGAAATTGGGTATCCCATTTTGGGGATGGAATCCACCTGATTATTCAAATGTGAAAGAAGAAAAATATGAAGCTTCATGGAAACTATTCGGAATGCAAATGCCTTTCTATTATGGATATACTGATATACTAGAAGCAGAAGAAATTGATATTGATTCTGCTGTAAAAGAAGCAGTAGGAATAGCGAATGAAAAAGGAAAGGAGAAGGTAAGTCATCTATTCAGTAGTGATGCGGAAATAACTGGAGAAAAAGTTTTGCACCCAACGGTGGAGAGTGGTAAAGTTATAGTAACCATTCACTATCGAATAGTGGATGAAATTGGAAAGAAACAACCGATAATTCAAGGAGACTGAGACGATTGACAGATATGAAGCAAATGATTCACCTTCCGATTCAAAATGCAAATGAAGTGCAAGCTCTCTTTGGTCCTAATGATCGTCATTTAAAACGACTGGAGGAAGCATTTGAAACAACCATTACGACAAGAGGGGAAGAGGTTTCTCTTTTTGGTTCGGATGAAAAAATCCAAAAAATTGAATCCATTTTGTTAACGCTCTTGCAATTAATTCGAAAAGGAACAACAATTCAAGAGCGTGATGTGGTATACGCTGCACAATTAGTAGAAAGAGATATGCTAAGTGAACTTGTCGAGTTGTTTGAGGACAAAATAACAGTGACTGCAAAAGGAAAACCCATTTTAGCAAAAACATTAGGTCAAAGACATTATGTGAAGGCAATTAGAAATAAGGACATTGTTTTTGGCATAGGACCTGCAGGAACAGGGAAAACCTACATCGCAGTTGTTATGGCAGTTCACGCTTTAAAAGAGGGCTATATTAAACGAATTGTTCTCACAAGACCTGCAGTAGAAGCTGGAGAAAGTCTTGGTTTTTTGCCAGGTGACTTAAAAGAAAAGGTGGATCCATACTTAAGGCCTTTATATGATGCTCTTCATGATGTTCTTGGAGTAGAGCATACAGAACGTCTAATGGAAAGAGGAACAATTGAAGTTGCCCCATTAGCATACATGCGAGGAAGAACTTTAGATGATTCTTTTGTTATTTTGGATGAGGCTCAAAATACAACAGCAGAACAAATTAAGATGTTCTTAACAAGACTTGGCTTTGGATCAAAAATGGTAGTAACAGGTGATTTAACACAAATTGATTTACCAAAAGGAAAAATGTCTGGTTTAAAAGTAGCGTTACGCATCTTAAATAAAGTAGAGGGTATATCCTTCAATCATCTACAATCAGCAGATGTAGTAAGGCATACGTTAGTAAAACGTATTATTGATGCTTATGAGGAAGACCGAGGGGAAGAACAGACTAAACAATAACTATAAATAATGATTATCTGTATATTCCTGACGAGGTGATGAAACATGGGGAAACGACCTTCCATTGATTATCAAAACTGGTGGCAAAATATAAAACATCATCGGTATATTCGATTTTTTCTATTTGTATTAATAGGGGTTATTACCTATGGATTATTAGTGACTAACGTCATCCCTGAGACATTAGAAGTGGAGCCTGGATCCATTTCTGACCAGGATATCCGGTCCCCTATAACAATAGAGCATAAAACAGAAACAGAAAGATTAAAACAACTAGCATATGAATCAATAGGTCCTATCTATACGAAAAAGACGCAATATGTAGAAAATCAAATTGCTCGGATTAATGAAATATTTCAAACGATCCGTCAAGTTCAGCGTGAAGTATCAGAACGAATAGATGAAATAGAAGCGCTGGAAGCAGAGTTGGAATTAATAGCAGAAGAAGATGTAGTAGATTCTTCGATAACAGAAGAAGATATTCCAAATGAAATTACATTAGAGGAGCAAGTAGAGCGCGTACGGAGTATTATTGCTCGACAAACGCGTGAAGAAATATCGGATGAAACTCTGATAACCTTATTACAAGCTTCGCCTGAAAATCTTGAGGCTGCACAAGAAACAACCGCGAGTGCAATTTATGATGCAATGAATGAAGAAATAAATATGGATAGAACCGAGGAAGCGAAGAACGAAGCAGAGCGAAAAGTAGTAAATTCTGCCGTAGATTCAAGTTTATTCCGCTCTATGATTGAGTTAGTAAGATTTGGAATAGTTGCAAATTATATGTTGGACGATGCTGCAACGGAAGAAGCACGAAATAATGCAGTTGATGCAGTAGACCCCGTAATGATTCGCGAAGGGCAATTACTCGTAGAAGAAGGTCAGATGGTGACGTCAGAAACATACAACCAATTGGCTTTAGTAGGACTTTTAGATGATCACTCTAACGTCTACCCTTTTGTTGGACTAGCTATTATTGTCATTCTGCTAATAAGTATGCTCGCTTATTATTTGGGTGATGCTAAAACATCATTACAAACAAATAATACTCATTTATTAATGTATGTAGTTATATATACGCTAACACTAGTAATTTTAAAACTAATAAGTTTTGCTCAAATTTCAGAAGTTACAGGAGTAACTTATATAGTACCTGTTGCAATGGGAACAATGTTAATTACAATTCTTCTGCATTCTAGAGTAGCATTGTTTACAGCAATGATATTTTCTATTGTAGCTAGTGTAATATTTAATGGACAATCATCAGGTATTCTAGATTATTCTCATGGTATATACGTATTTTTTAGTTCAGTAGCAGGCGTGTTCTTTTTAAGTAGGTCAAACAAAGTTTTTCGAATACTGCAGGCAGGATTGTTTGTTGGAGCATTAAATGTCTTAGTAATTATTGCTATTCTACTTTTACGTAGTGGTCAATTTGGATGGATGGAAATTAGTTTTAATCTAGGTTTCGGTTTTTTATCTGGTTTTATTGCAGCTGTATTGACGTTAGGATTATTGCCATTTTTAGAGGCTGCTTTTGGGGTTCTCTCTACAACGAAATTGATCGAATTATCTAATCCAAATCATCCATTATTGCGGAAAATACTGTTAGAAGCTCCTGGTACGTATCATCATAGTGTTTTTGTAGCAAATTTGGCTGAGGGTGCTTGTGAAGCTGTAGGGGCGAATGGTTTATTGGCGAGGGTAGGTGCTTATTATCATGACCTAGGAAAAACGAAGAGACCACATTTTTTCATTGAGAATCAAATGAAAATTGATAATCCTCATGATAAAATATCACCACAATTGAGTAAAACAATAATTATTGCTCATCCTTATGATGGGGTGGATATGTTAAAAGAATATAAAATGCCACGTGAAATTATTGGGATAGCAGAGCAACATCATGGTACTACGTTGCTCAAATATTTTTATTTTAAAGCAATGCAAAATGGTGAGAAAGAAATACCTGAAGAGGAATTTCGTTATCCAGGTCCAAAAGCCCAATCTAGGGAAGCGGCTATCGTTGGTATCGCTGATTGTGTAGAAGCAGCTGTTCGTTCCATGAATAAACCTTCTTCAGCGAAAATAGAAGCTTTAGTCAAAAAGATTATTACGGATCGTCTTGAAGATGGTCAATTTGATGAATGCGATTTAACGTTAAAAGAGTTGAATAAAATAGCAAAGTCTATTTGTGAAACATTACAAGGTACCTTCCATTCTAGGATAGAATATCCCGATGAAGTAGATGAAAAGATTGAGGATGAAAAGAAAGAAGGTGATCAATAAGATGATGGAATATAAACAAGTAGGTCTAATTGATGAGACGAATGAAGTATCGGAAGAATTAATGAATCTTGTAGGTGATGTAATCGATACAGCGATAGATCATCACAAATTTGATCATGATATAGAAGTCTCCATTACGTTTGTAAATGACCAACAAATTCAAGAGTTAAATCGTGATTACCGAGGGAAAGATCAACCAACAGATGTATTATCTTTTGCATTAAATGAGGGTGAAGATGACCCTGTTGTTATGGAAGGTATGCCAGAACTCTTAGGCGATATAATCATATCAGTTCCACGAGCTATTGAACAAGCTGACGATTATGGGCATGATTTAAAAAGGGAACTATGCTTTCTTGCAGTTCATGGTTTTTTACACTTGATAGGGCATGACCATGATACAGAAGAGCGAGAAAGAGAGATGTTCCAGCTACAAGAGGATATACTAAAAAAACATGGGATTCAAAAATGACCGTCCATTTATATCGTGGAAACGCCTAAAAAAGAGTTTTATCTATGCATCACAAGGAATATTTCACACATGGAAACATGAACAAAATTTTCGTGTCCACACATTGTTGACTTTTGCCATAATTATTTTTGCCCAAATATTCCGAGTACCTCTTCTAGAGCAAGCACTGCTTGCTTTAGTAATAGGAGCAGTTCTCGCTTTAGAGCTTATTAATACGGCGATTGAGCATTGTGTGGACGTTCTGTTTGAAACATATGACATTCGGGCAAAAATTATAAAAGATGCAGCGGCTGGAGCGGTTTTCATTTTTTCTTTAGTAGCTGTAATAGTAGGCGCTCTCATATTTATTCCAAAAATATTGCAACTACTGTAATCATACAAATGATGTCAATAAAAGGTGGTAGTTATGGAAGATACTACATTAATAAATGAAGCAAAGAAAGCTAGAGAAAAAGCGTATGTACCCTATTCTCATTTTCCTGTAGGTGCTGCTTTGCTTTCAGAGGATGGTACAATATACCATGGCTGTAATATTGAAAATGCGGCATATAGTATGTGTAATTGTGCGGAAAGAACAGCGATTTTTAAAGCTGTTTCGGATGGTGTTCGTAATTTCAAAGCGATGGCTGTTATTGCTGATACAGAAGGTCCTGTATCTCCTTGTGGAGCGTGTAGGCAAGTTATATCTGAATTACTGCAGCAAGATACAAAAATTATTTTGACTAATCTACGCGATCAAGTGGAAGAATGGACAGTAGCTGAGCTGTTACCAGGCGCTTTTTCTCCGAAGGACTTAGAAAGGTGAGTGCATGTAAGCAATGAAATCTGGATTTGTAGCATTAATAGGTCGACCTAATGTTGGAAAATCAACGTTACTAAATGAGGTATTAGGTCAAAAAATAGCGATTATGAGTGACAAAGCGCAAACGACTCGTAATAGAATACAAGGTGTATATACAGAAGAAAGAGGTCAAATTGTATTTATTGACACACCTGGGATACATAAACCGAAGCATCGACTAGGGGACTTCATGTTAAAGATAGCGCAAACGACTCTAGGAGAAGTTGATGTAGTATTATTTCTTGTAGATGCAAAAGAGGGTCGAGGCCGTGGCGATGATTTTATCATGGAGAAATTAAAAAATTTAAATACACCTGTCTTTCTTGTGGTGAATAAAATTGATGAAGTACATCCTGATGAATTGTTTCTTCTTATTGATGAATATAGACGTCAATTTACGTTTACTGAAGTAATTCCAATTTCAGCGCTTCAAGGAAATAACGTTTCTACGTTACTTGAACAAGTGTATCACTATTTAGAGGAAGGACCGCAATATTATCCGGAGGATCAGGTAACTGATCACCCTGAAAGATTTCTGATGGGTGAAATGATTCGCGAAAAAATATTGCATCTTACTCATGAAGAGGTTCCTCATTCCATTGCTGTGGAAATTGAGAAAATAGATCGAAAAGAAGGAAAAGGCACAATATATATTGGTGCTGTTATTATCGTGGAACGGAGTTCTCAAAAAGGAATAATTATAGGGAAACAAGGTAAATTGTTAAAAGAAATCGGACAAAAAGCAAGAGAAGATATAGAGAAATTATTAGGTTCGAAGATTTTCTTGGAACTCTGGGTAAAAGTTGAGAAGGATTGGCGAAACAAACCACGAGCATTACGCGAATTTGGTTATGGAGAAGATCAATATTAAAACTAATAAGGTGACTCAGGACTGTCTATTGTCTTGAGTTACCTTACTTTTTACATTCATATAGGTAATACTGTAGTTTACTACTTGTTGATACGCTTATTTTCATGGGAGACTTCTATGAAAGTGAAAATTTGCACCATGGCGAATGAAAATACGATGTGAGTAGGTTATAGTACTATAAACTTTCTATGGAATGAGTGTAAGCCAGCGAGACCCCGCAGAGCTTTAGCTCGAGGACGGCTCGCCAGCTCCCCACAGGAAAGGGAGCAGGCAGAAACGAATGGAATACAAACCAACAAAGTTGTTAATACTTGATAGTTTAAGTCCGCTCGATAACACATATTTTCAGGGTAGATCTGTAATACATCATCTTGTACCGTATAAGAAGACTACAATTAAGTGACAAAAGAACAATTGGGCAAATGTGGAAAAAACAATAAAAGTACATGTTCCCCCATTGTTTTTTTAGCCGAAAAAGTCTATCATTACCTTTATAAGGTATTTTTTTAAAAGATAAGAATTTATAAAATTTTGTTGAACTTAGAAAGGTGTCTAGCTCCAGACGCCAGGACCTCGTGTCAAATAACCTTCCAGTTAGAAAAGTAAAAAGCACTTTTCAACTGAAAGAACATTTTTCTTCGCAGATATGCAAGCGGATTAAGCTTTTCGTTCGTCCAGAACATTTGCATTTCGGTCCTGAGAGGGCGCCTTGCGCCTTTCTTAAAAGGTAAGAAAGTATATAACTTTTGAACTTAGAAAGGTGTCTAGCTCCAGGCGCCAGGACCTCGTGTCAAATAACCTGGCCGATTAAAAAGTAAAAAGCACTTTTTATCGTCCAGAACATTTGCATTTCGGTCCTGAGAGGGCGCCTTGCGCTTTTCTTACAAGAAATACACTAAAAATTATGTGTTCAACCGAGCCATAATGCGTACAAATGTAAATTGTCAAAAATTCCATATCATGATTAGGGCAATAGAGGTCAACATAAGTACGTGAGGTAAAAATCGTGCTGAAAGGTGGAAAATACTCATGATTGACTTAACTTGGAAAGTGTTCTCCATGACAGGCAATATCGATTCATACTTGTTATATAAGGAATTTGAGCGAGATGGGTCTTTTATGGAAGATAGTGAAGAGGAGTCAGAAGAGTTAGACCGAATGCATTAATAGGCCTCTTTATCCCGCCATGTGAATTGGTGGTGATCAATATGCTTCACAAAGTTGAAGGGGTAGTCATTCGTACGAATGATTATGGAGAAACGAATAAAATAATAACGATCTTTACCAGGGAGAACGGTAAAGTAGCACTAATGGCACGGGGAGCAAAACGGCCAAAAAGTCGTTTTGCATCTAGTGCCCAAATTTTTATTTACAGTATTTTTGTTTATCAGAGAACGTCTGGAATTGGCACACTTAATTCTGCCGATGTTATCGATTCCTTTCGAGATGTTCGAAATGACTTAAAACTTACTGCGCATGCTGCATACATAGTAGAGCTGGTTGATAAACTTTCAGATGATAATGAAAGAAATCCTTATTTATTTGAATTGTTATATCAAACGCTTCTTTTTCTTAATGAAGAATTGGATCCTGACATTTTAACAAGAATTTTTGAAACAAAAATGCTTGAAGTTGCGGGTGTGAAACCATCATTAGAGAGATGTAGCTTATGTGGAAGTCCTATGGAGCCTTTTGTATTTTCCATGAAACATTCAGGGGTTTTATGTAGTCGTTGTAAGTTTGAGGATCCTCATCATTTATCCGTGCAACCAAATGTAATTAAACTTATACGCTTATTTCAACAATTAGATATAAAACGATTAGGCAATATAAATGTAAAGCACGAGACGAAAGTACAATTAAAAAGCATTTTATCTCATTATTATGATGAATTTGTTGGAGTTAGGCTAAAATCGAAACGATTTTTAGATCAAGTTGATAAATTATATGAAACTTGAGTTGACATTGCGATTTTTTTTGAGTAAGATTTGTAGTAATTAAACATCAGTGCAGTGATGGGAAGGAGTACTTATTCCCTCTGTATAAGAAGGTGGTAACCTTTGAAGCGAACCTAGGACAGTGGAAGCTAGGGATACAGAAAATAAGGAAGGCGTTCCAGAGCACAATTTGTAAAGAGGCTTGAAATATATTCAAGCAAATAGGGTGGAACCGCGGGTTACTCTCGTCCCTATGTCATTTAGACATAGGGACGAGAGTTTTTTATTTCCATCGAAATATTGATGTTAAAAATGGAGGTCGAATTATGAATGTTCAACAGATGATCTTAACGTTGCAAAAATTTTGGGCAGATCAAAATTGTTTAGTTCTTCAAGCGTATGATGTGGAAAAAGGTGCAGGAACGATGAATCCAATGACTTTTTTACGAAGCATTGGTCCCGAGCCATGGAATGTGGCATATGTCGAGCCGTCCAGAAGACCTGCTGATGGTAGGTATGGAGAAAATCCAAATCGACTTTATCAACATCATCAGTTTCAAGTAATTATGAAGCCTTCTCCAGATAATATTCAAGAATTATATCTTGAAAGTTTAAAGCAACTAGGTATCAACCCGGAAGAACATGATATTCGTTTTGTAGAAGATAACTGGGAAGCACCTACATTAGCTGCCTGGGGTTTAGGGTGGGAAGTTTGGTTAGATGGAATGGAGATCACTCAGTTTACATATTTTCAACAAGTAGGGGGATTAGATGCTAGTCCTGTGGCTGTAGAGATAACATATGGACTAGAAAGGTTGGCTTCTTATATTCAAGACAAGGAAAATGTCTTTGATTTAGAATGGGTTAATGGTTTTACATATGGAGATGTATTCTTACAAAATGAGTATGAGCAATCCAAATATTCCTTCGAAGTAGCCGACAGCAATATGCTATTTACACTTTTCTCTACTTACGAAAGGGAGGCAAAACGTACATTAGAGGAGAAGTTAGTTATCCCAGCGTATGATTATGTTTTAAAATGCTCCCATGTATTCAATTTGTTAGATGCACAAGGCGCTATTTCTGTTACAGAAAGAACTGGATATATTGGGAGAGTTAGAAATTTAGCTCGTTTATGTGCTCAACAATACTATGAAATAAGGGAAACCTTAGGCTTTCCGATGCTGAAAAAGGAAGGTGAAGAAAATGAATAGAACATTTTTATTTGAAATTGGACTAGAAGAAATGCCAGCTCGATTTGTTACGAATGCAATGAATCAGTTAGGAGATAAAATCGTACAATGGCTAGAAGACAATAGATTGACGTATGGCAATATAAAAAGGTTTTCTACACCAAGAAGACTTGCAATACTCATAGAAGACTTGGAAGAAAAACAGGTCGACATGGAGGAAGAGGCTCGAGGACCATCTAGGAAAATTGCTTTAGATTCTGAAGGTAATTGGACAAAAGCAGCAATAGGTTTCTCACGAGGACAGGGTGTACCGGTAGATGAACTTTTCTTTAAGGAGGTAAAAGGAGAGGAATATGTATTTGTAAAGAAGTTTACAGAAGGTCAAGATACAAGTGTACTGTTAAAAGAATTGAAGAGTGTTGTTGAAGGCCTTCAATTTCCTAAAAATATGAAATGGGGAAGTCAAAAGCTTCGTTACGTTCGTCCAATAAAATGGCTTGTGGCAATGTATGGAAGTGAAATTATTCCATTTAAGATCACGAATGTGGAGACTGGAAATATTTCTTATGGTCATCGTTTCCTTGGAAGCTCAGTCTCATTGGATGATCCAGGTGAATACCCGAATTTATTGCTTGGACAATTTGTCCTGGTTAATCCTACCGAACGTAAAGAAGCAATTGTTTCTCAAATTGATCGTATTAGCGAGAGTGAAGGATGGAGAATCCCTGTAGATGAGGAACTTCTAGAGGAAGTGAACAATCTAGTCGAATATCCAACAGCGTTATATGGTAGCTTTAATGAACGCTATTTAAGTGTTCCTGAGGATGTGTTAATTACATCTATGAAAGAACACCAGCGTTATTTTCCTGTAAAAAATAAAGAAGGTAAGTTGTTACCTCATTTTATAACGATTCGAAATGGGGATCATCGTCATTTAGAAAATGTTCAAAAAGGAAATGAGAAAGTGTTAAGAGCGCGTTTAGCAGACGCAGAGTTCTTTTATCAAGAGGATTTAAAACATCCGTTAGAAAGTCGTTTAAAACGGCTAGAATCCATTGTTTATCATGAAGAATTGGGGTCAGTGGGAGACAAGGTTCGCCGTATTGAAGAATTAGCGTTGGAAATCGGTAAGGAACGAAATCTGAGTGAAGATGACTTAGAAAAAGTAACGCGTGCAGCAACATTAAGTAAAGCAGATCTAGTTACTTTAATGGTTGGGGAGTTCCCTGAGTTAGAAGGCCGTATGGGAGAAGAATATGCCTTAAAATCTGGTGAAGATGAAGCAGTGGCAAAAGCAATTTATGAGCATTATTTACCAAAACAATCAGGAGATGACATTCCTTCTTCGGATATTGGAGCAATCATAAGTATTGCTGATAAGTTAGATACAGTTGTTACTAGTTTTGGAATTGGTTTAATACCAACTGGTTCTCAAGACCCTCATGGATTACGAAGGCAAACCGCAGGGATTGTTCAGATTATTAGTACGAAGCAGTGGGAGACAGATATAATAGAGCTCCTCCAAATAGCTATTACTACTTCTGAAAAAAGAGGTTTGTTAAAAAGAGATAAAGAAACAGTGCTAGAGGATCTCATTGAATTTCTAAAGCTTCGAATTAAAAATATATTACAAGAGCAAGGAGTACGTTATGATGTTGTGGATTCAATATTAAAAACAGACATCGGACAACTCCATACGTTATTTAATAAGGCAACATTTTTAAATGAACAGTTATCAAATCCAGATTTCAAATCCGCAGTAGAAGCATTTAGTAGGGTTACGAATATCGCCAAAAAAGCAGATAATCAAACTTCTTTCATAGAATCCAAAATTTCGCTTAAAGAAGAGAAGGAACTATTATATGTGAAAAAGGAAGTGGAGGAGCGTTTAACTTCTCTATTGAGAAACGGAAATGTTCAAGACGCGTACGAAGAACTTACAAAACTAGTTCCAGCTATTCATAACTATTTTGATAATGTTATGGTCATGGATGATGATATGTCAGTTAAAATTAATCGATTAAATCAAATGAAGGAAACATCAAGTCTTATTACTTCGTTTGCCGATTTTCAATCTATTGTATTTCATACGGAAGAATAACTTACGAAAAAAGATTTTAGTATGATACTATTCAGTTAAATAGATCATTAAATTTGCATCACCTGTGAAGAGGGCGGTGAGAACCATCGAGTTAAATAAACGTCAAGAACTGATTTTGCAAATTGTAAAGGACAATGGTCCTATTACAGGAGAACAAATTGCTGAAAAACTATCGTTAACTAGAGCAACACTACGCCCAGATTTAGCAATTTTAACAATGGCTGGTTTCTTAGATGCACGACCAAGAGTAGGGTATTTTTATACGGGAAAAACAGGTTCTCAATTATTCTCAGAACGTATCCAAAAACTCACTGTAAAAGAATTTCAATCTGTTCCTGTTGTGGTAAAAGAGTCTGCATCTGTTTATGATGCAATCGTTACAATGTTTCTTGAGGATGTAGGAACACTTTTTGTAGTGAATGATGAATCACACTTAGCAGGAATACTTTCCCGTAAAGATTTACTACGAGCAAGCATGGGAAAACAAGATTTAGAATCTGTTCCAGTAAGTATCATTATGACAAGAATGCCAAATATTACAACATGTGAACAAGATGACATGCTTATTGATGTTGCGAATAAGCTTATTAGTAAACAAATAGACGCCTTGCCTGTAGTTAAAAAAGTGATGATTAATGAAATAGAAAAAAATGAGATTATTGGAAGAATTACAAAGACAAATATTACAAAAGCATTTGTCAAAATAGCAACAGAAGATATGTATTAAATAACAGGGAGGTTGTTTATTAGTGAAGCAGGATCAACCGATTGTTTATGTAGTATCAGATTCTGTAGGAGAAACAGCAGAATTGGTTGTAAAAGCAGCAGCAAGTCAGTTTAATGGTGCTAATATTCAAATAAGACGAATTCCATATGTGGAAGATACTGCTACTGTGAACGAAGTCATTGACCAAGCGAAAGAAACAAATGGATTGATTGCTTTTACACTTGTTGTACCCGAAATCAGGAAGCATTTAGAAGAAGAAGCTTTTAAAGCAAATATTCCTCTTTATGATATATTAAGTCCTATGATGCAAATGCTTCAAACTAGATTTAATAAGACTCCGAGGAATGAACCTGGCATCATGCATACATTAGATGAAGACTATTTTCGTAAAGTAGAGGCAATAGAATTTGCGGTTAAATATGATGATGGCAGGGATCCAAGAGGGGTTCTTCGTGCAGATGTCGTATTAGTAGGTGTATCGAGAACGTCGAAAACACCTTTATCTCAGTATTTAGCACATAAACGACTGAAAGTAGCAAACATTCCGTTGGTACCCGAGGTCGACCCGCCAAATGAACTGTTTGAGATTCCAGCCTCAAAAGTAATCGGACTTACAATTAGTCCTGAGAAGTTGAATAGTATACGAACGGAGCGGTTAAAGGCGTTAGGGTTAAAAGAACAAGCTAACTATGCAAATGTTAATCGAATTCGAACGGAGTTGGACTACTCAAATCGATTAATGGAAAAAATCGGCTGTAAAGTAATTGATGTTTCTAATAAAGCAGTGGAGGAAACGGCAAATTTAATTTATCATATGATTCAAGTGAAAAATGAGTAGGCAAATCAAGATGGATCTAGAGTTAACATTATTTTAGATTCATCTTTTTTTGATGAATTTTTAATAAATAAAGAATAAACAAAAATATTCTTTAATAAATAAAAGAGTAGATAAATATGTAGCGTAAGTTTTGATCTTACTATATAATGAAATATTGTGATTTCATTATATTTAATGAAAAAAATAGGCATAATCAAAAAAAGAACAAATAAATTGTAAATGTCAAGACTTAATCTCGTTTTTTTGGTAAAGATAGTAAATGGGAATTATTCTGTTAAAAAAAACAGAAAGAAGGAATCTCGAAAAGGATGTAGAATACAGAAGTATGCAAAAGAAAATAGGGAAAATTTTTGTCGATGGGGATGCTTGTCCTGTAGTGGATGAAATTTTATATGTAGCCGATAAATATAAAATCAGTGTTGTTTTTGTTACATCTTATGCACACATCCGAAACAAAAGCTTTCCATCCTTTGTTAATCATGTTTATGTTGATCAAGATAAAGAAGCTGCAGATT
This sequence comes from Evansella sp. AB-rgal1, assembly GCF_041820985.1. NCBI lineage: Bacteria > Bacillati > Bacillota > Bacilli > Caryophanales > Bacillaceae > Evansella > Evansella sp. AB-rgal1. The sequence continues at coordinate 14,987 of NZ_JBGUAU010000018.1, read as the reverse complement.
TAAAAATAGCGAATGCAGTTTCGAAGGATGATCTAGCTATTACAGATGATCTTGGTCTTTCGAGTTTATTAATAGCAAAGGGGGTTCACGTCCTAACTTCGAGAGGAAAGTTCATTACTGATCGAGAGATTGATTATTTATTGGATTCTCGATACCATTCAGCCAAAAAACGCCGATCTGGCGGGAAAACAAAAGGTCCAAAAAAATTAACAGATGAGGATCGGGAGCAATTTAAGTATGAAATAGAAAAAATCTTGTCATATTAGCAGGATTTTTGACGGAGAGGGCGAAATATATATATCCATCCCCTTTCAATAGAAAGAAGGTTGGTGAAGATTATGAGTCCACGTATAGCGGAAGAAAAAATAGAGGAGATAAGGAAATCCGTAGACATTGTGGACATTATAAGTGAATATGTTCCATTGAAGAAACAAGGGAGAAACTTACTAGGACTTTGTCCTTTCCATGGAGAAAAAACACCGTCCTTTTCTGTATCCTCTGAAAAGCAGCTTTACCATTGCTTTGGATGTGGAGCTGGAGGAAATGTCTTTTCGTTTCTGATGGAAATAGAAAGTATTCCTTTTATAGAATCTGTTAGTAAGATTGCTTCCCGTGTAAATATTCAACTTCCAGAATTGGAACAGCAAACCGAGACTTCAGAAAAGGAAAACGAATTATTAAAATATTGGCATGATGGGCATTCACTTGCAGCAAAGTTGTATCATCATGTACTAACAGTTTCAGATGAAGGAAAGGAAGCAAGGGAATATTTACGAAAACGTGGGTTTACAAAAGAAACCATTGAAACATTCCAAATTGGATATGCACCTAATTCTTGGGATTTTCTTACTAGCTTTTTAGAAAAAAGGAAGTTCCCAATGAGTGAAATGGTGAATTGTGGATTACTTGCTGTACGGGAATTTGATCAAAAGAAGTTTGATCGTTTTCGTGAAAGAATCATGTTTCCTATATGGAATAAACAGGGGAATATTATTGCGTTCGGCGGCCGTATTTTGAACGACGGAAATCCCAAATATCTCAACAGTCCAGAGTCTACCGTTTTTAATAAAAGTGAAACATTGTATTACTTCCATAAAGCGAGACAATCAATTAGGAAAAAAAATGAAGCTATACTCTTTGAAGGGTATGTTGATGTTATTTCTTCATGGCGTGCGGGTATAGATAACGGAGTAGCTACCCTCGGTACCGCGTTAACGGATGTTCAAGTAAAAATGCTTTCACGGAATACAGAGAATATTATTTTATGTTATGATTCGGATTCTGCTGGGCAAAAAGCTACGTTAAAAAATATCACCATGCTCCAAGATGCGGGTATGAACGTCCGAATTGCACGTTTGCCAGATGGATATGATCCCGACGATTATATCCGAAAAGAAGGGTCAGAACGATTTAGGCAAGATGTTATTGGTCAAAGTCTTACAGTGATGGGGTTTAAGTATCAATATTATCGTCGCGGACTAAATCTTCAAGATGATGGGCAACGAATGGACTATATAAAAAAAATGTTAGCTGAAATTAGTCGGTTAAAAGGTGCTGTTGAACGAGACCATTATCTTAGGCAATTATCTGAGGAATTCACCTTATCTCTAGAAGCTTTAAAGCAAGAGCAAATTCAGATATTCAAAGCAAGTAAAGGAAAAGAGCAACAAGAATATAAGGTAGAGGTAAACAATTTAAAAAAACAGCAAAAAAAATTATTAAAAGCCTACGAGAATGCAGAAAGAATACTTATTGCACATATGCTTCAAAATAGCAATGTTTCCAACCAAGTGCAAAAGCGAATTGGTGGAACATTTAACATAGATGAATATCAGGCAATCGTAGCACATTTATACAGTTATTATGGAGAAGGATATGATCCAAATCCATCGGCTTTTATTGAAAGATTAGAGGACAATAATTTAAGAAAAATTGCCGCAGAGCTTGCGATGATGACGATTAGTGATGACCTGTCTGAGCAAGAGTTGGACGATTATATTAAATGTATAAAAAAGTACCCTAAAACTCTAGAAATTGAAAAGCTAAAGTTAGCAAGAAAAAAAGCAGAGGAGCAGAAAGATTATCTGCAAGCGGCTACTATAGGTATGGACATAATTAAAATGGAGCAAGAACTAAAAAAAGCATAATACAGACGATAAAGAAGTTGTCTTGAATTATAGGAAGGAGGGGTCGCATGGCTGAGAAACCATTACGTCCAATGGCGGAAGGGGATTTGTCCATCGATCAAGTAAAAGAGCAGTTAGTTGAGCTTGGGAAAAAACGGGGGGTATTATCATACGCCGAAATAACTGAGCGACTTGCGGCTTTTGATCAAGATTCAGATCAAATGGATGAGTTTTTTGAATATTTAGGAGAACAAGGTGTAGAAATATTAAATGAAACTGAAGGTGTTCCTAGTCTGCAACAAGTGGAAAAGGAAGAAGAGGAATTCGATTTAAATGATTTAAGTGTTCCTCCTGGTATAAAAATAAATGACCCTGTACGTATGTACTTAAAAGAAATAGGGCGTGTACCACTACTATCTGCTACAGAAGAAATAGAGTTAGCTAAGAAAATTGAAGACGGTGACGAAGAAGCAAAACGCCGTTTAGCAGAAGCAAATCTACGTCTTGTTGTAAGTATAGCAAAAAGGTATGTAGGTCGTGGTATGCTGTTTTTAGATCTCATTCAAGAAGGTAATATGGGTCTAATAAAAGCTGTAGAAAAATTTGATTATAATAAGGGATATAAATTTAGTACGTATGCAACATGGTGGATTCGTCAAGCAATTACGAGAGCAATTGCAGACCAAGCGAGAACGATTCGTATACCAGTTCATATGGTAGAAACAATTAACAAATTAATTCGTGTTCAACGTCAACTTCTTCAAGATTTAGGGAGAGAGCCATCACCTGAAGAAGTTTCCAAGGAAATGGATCTAACTCCTGACAAGGTTCGTGAGATATTAAAGATAGCACAAGAACCCGTTTCATTAGAAACCCCAATTGGAGAAGAAGATGATTCACATCTTGGTGATTTCATAGAAGATCAAGAAGCACTTGCACCTTCTGACGCTGCTGCTTACGAACTGTTAAAAGAACAGCTTGAGGATGTTCTTGATACATTAACAGACCGTGAAGAAAATGTTCTTCGATTACGTTTTGGTCTAGATGACGGTCGTACACGTACATTGGAAGAGGTTGGTAAAGTCTTCGGTGTAACACGTGAACGTATTCGTCAAATAGAAGCAAAGGCATTACGTAAATTAAGACACCCAAGTAGAAGCAAACGGTTAAAGGATTTCTTAGAATAGATCCATTCTCATGCCTGGCAATATAGTTGTCAGGCTGTCTCTTTTTTTATTTATAACCTAGGGGATACTGTCATGGACAATAAGAAAAAAATGATTATAAAAGAAATTGAATACTGGAAACAGAATCGTCTTTTACCTGAAGTATATTGTAATTTTTTGCTTAGTCTCTATACTCAAGGTGAACAACAAAAACAAACCAAAACGAAATTTCAATTTCTTAGTTTACATACGATCTTAAATATTATGCTTGTTGCAACCCTGATAGCGTTATCATTTGTTGGTATTTATTTTACTCAGTTTTCGTTACTAATGCAAATCACCCTATCACTTATATTTTTTTGTGTTTCTCTTTTTTTTGCTATATATTTTCACAGGAGAGGGAAATATATAGCGCATATTTATGTCGTTGCAACAACCTTTCTGTCATTTCTTTTTGTATTGCAAATAACTGAAAAATTTTTTTCTAATCAATCAAAAATATTAGGTGCAGCTGTAGCATTACTTTGTGCAGTTTGGATTGTTATAGGATTACGTTGGAAATACCGATATTTAACAATTGGAGGTATTTTCGGGCTTCTTATCTACCTCCTTTTTTATGTTATGTTAAAATAGTGTAAATGTGAGGGAATATACATAAAAGGTGGTTATTCATATGGATATCATCGCTCACCGCGGTAATAAAAAATATACTCCTGAAAATACAATGACTGCTTTTTATTCTGCATGTACCTATCCTATAGATGGGATAGAGTTTGATCTTCAATCCACGAAAGATAATATACCGGTAGTCATTCATGATGAAAAGATTGACAGAACAACGAATGGAAGAGGATTTGTACATTCATTTACATTAAGAGAATTAAAGCAGTTTGATGCAGGAAGTTGGTTTCATGAACGTTTTCGAGGAGAAAAAATTCCGACATTTGAAGAAGTCCTACAGTGGAGTAAGGATACAGGACTTACTTTGCATGTAGAATTAAAAAAACAAAAGTTAAAAACAAAATCATTTATTGATACATGTTTAAATCTGATTAATGATTACGATATGAGTAATTCTGTAGTAATAAGTACATTTGAACATTCGTATATCGAATATGTGAAGGAAAAAAAACCAACAATAAGAACAGCACTCCTAACAAAAACCCCGCCATTTAGGGCGACACTATATGCGAAAAAAAGGAGGGCGAATGCCATTCACATTCGTCATTCTTATCAATCTACCTATTATTATAAACGATGGGCCAAAGCTGGGTTACCAGTTCGAGTGTATAATGTACATCGTTTAAAAGATGCATTAAAGTGCTTCAGATTACAGGTAGAGGCTATCATTACGGATGACCCCAAATACATGACCGAGGTTTTACGCGGAAGTAGTAGGTTGTAATAAGCTATATAGAATAGGCTATGTTAATAGACAGTGTTGATATTTCTATAAAGTATTTTTGTACCATCATTATTTATATAATGTATGTAAGTTCCGAGACTCCAGTGGGAAGTGGAGCAGAGGCGAGACCCCGCAGAGCTTTGCTTGAGGACGGCTCGCCAGCTCCCCACAGGAACGCGAGTCCGCTGAAGTGAATGGAATACAAACCAACAAAGTAGTTAACACCAGATAGTGTAAGCCAGTTTGATAGCGTATTTACAGGGTAGACTTCCATGCAAGTGAAAAATTTGCACCATGGCGAATGAAAATACGCTGTGAAGTAGTGGATAGTACTATGACTTTCTATGTAATGAGCGTAAGCCAGCGAGACTCCAGTGGGAGGAAGAGCAGGGGCGAGACCCCGCAGAGCTTTAGCTCGAGGACGGCTCGCCAGCTCCCCACAGGAAAGGGAGCAGGCAGTAGCGAATGGAATACAAACCAACAAGATTGTTAAAACTACATAGTTTATGCACTCTTAAATAACACGTATTTTCAGGGTAGCCATAAAATATAGATGCTTTTAGGCAATTATCAAAAGCTAGTACTTTTCTATTGCGAAATTTTCAAGTACAATATACAATAGCTATGCTTATGCAAGCGATGGGTTTTTATAGAGAAAATTTATTTATTATTAAAAGGAGGTACATACGATGAAAGGGAAACCCCTTTATCCTTTTGCTTTAACTGCTATTTTGGGGATAGGACTTGTTGTTATTTTATCCTTTTGGGGCTTGAATACAGGAGGACCTAACATGGCTGGAGAAGATGGTGACAATGATGAGCAACAGTTTAGTGATCCGTTAGAATTAGGGGAACACGTGTATCAATTAAATTGTATTGGCTGTCACGGTGGAGATTTACTTGGTGGAAGTACTAATATTCCAGTCAATGCTTTAGCTGAAAAGTATTCAAAAGATGAAATATTGGATATTATTGCGGAAGGACCTGGAATAATGCTCCCTAATTTAGTTACAGGGGCCGAAGCGGATGCTGTTGCAGAATATCTTTTAGCGGAATCAGAATAATAGTAGGGAATCAAAAGAAGAAGGATAATTTATCCTTCTTTTTTCACTATAACTAGGGAAAACTTTTAAATAAAAGGCTATGTTAAAGGACAATGTTGATATTTGTACCATGTTGATTTTTACGGAAGGTGCGAGACTCCTAGGGGAAAGCGAGCTAGGCGAGACTCCGCAGGGAGGTAACGACCGAGGAGGCTTGCAGTTCGCCCAAGGAAAGCGAGCAACCTGGAGAAAATCAACATCAACGTTTAACAGAGCCAAATAAAAAGGTGAATGAGATGAACGAACTTCAATTATCAAGACGACTAGAAAAAGTAGCATCATTTGTAAAAAAGGGTTCTTCTGTTGCGGATATAGGATCTGATCATGCCTATCTACCTGTCTACTTAGTGAAACACGGTATTGTAAAACAGGCGGTTGCTGGTGAGGTAAATAGAGGTCCGTTACACGCAGCTGAAACTCAGATAAGAAAGAACAATTTGCAAGAACAAATTAAAGCGAAATTAGGAAATGGATTAGCTGTTATAGATAATGAAAATGTTGATACGGTAACAATAGCTGGGATGGGTGGCCCTCTGATAACAAAGATATTAGAGGAGGGTAAACATAACCTTGACAGTGTACAAAGACTAATACTGCAACCGAATGTTGCTGCACATCCAATAAGGTCATGGCTTATTGAGCATGGCTGGGAGCTGTTAGATGAAGCTATTATGGAAGAAGACGGACATATCTACGAAATATTAGTTGCAGAGCGAGGAAATACGATGGCCTCCTACTCACATGATGTTGAGAAGGAGATCTGGCTAGGTCCTTTCTTACTCAGAGAAAAAAACGTATCGTTTCTTTTAAAATGGCAAAGAGAGTTGGAGCAATTAAGAAAAATAAATCAGCAACTACATAGCGGAACAATCACAAATGAATTAAGAAAAAAACAGGAAGAAGTTCAAAAGAAAATCCAATGGCTAGAGGAGGTCTTCGAATGAAGTTAGCAAATGCTCAAGCAATAATCCAAGACTTTGAGGCTTTTTCACCAAAATCATTTGCGGTGGAAGGTGATAAAATCGGCCTACAAATTGGAACGTTAAACAAGCCTGTGAAAAAAGTGATGATAGCTCTCGATGTATTAGAACCTGTTGTGGATGAAGCAATCAATGAAGGCGTGGATCTTATTATTGCTCACCATCCAATTATTTTTAAGCCTATAAAAGCACTACGAACAGATAATGCCTATGGTAGAACAATTGAAAAACTCATAAAACACGATATCACTGTTTATGCTGCACATACAAATTTAGATGTAGCACCTGGTGGAGTCAATGATATGATGGCTGAAGCACTTCAGTTAGAAAGTGTTGAAGTTCTTGTTGAAACAACAGGAGATCCACTGAAAAAGGTAGTTGTCTTTGTACCTGAAGCAAATGCTGATGCTGTAAGAGAAGCGTTAGGAAATGCTGGATCTGGTCATATAGGCAATTACAGTCATTGTACGTTTAATACAAAGGGAACGGGCACATTTAGACCTGAAGAAGGGTCAAATCCATATATTGGACAAAAAGGAAAAATGGAGTTTGTTTCTGAAGTGAAAATAGAAAGTATTTTTCCATCTTCCTTAGAAAAAAAGGTACTACGAGCTATGAAGGAGGCGCATCCCTATGAAGAGGTAGCGTATGACGTTTTAAATGTGGATATAAAGGGAGAAACTTATGGTTTGGGTAGATTAGGGTATCTTCCGCAAGAAATGACGTTAGAAGCCTTTGCAGAGTATGTTAAGAATGCCTTTGATGTGAAAGGGGTTCGCGTCGTGGGGGATTTGCAACGGATAATTAAGAAAGTTGCTGTTTTAGGTGGTGATGGAAATAAATATATCAACTCTGCTTTATTTAAAGGAGCAGATGTTTATGTCACAGGAGATTTATATTACCATGTAGCACATGATGCAATGATGGAAGGTCTTAACATGGTGGATCCAGGTCATAACGTGGAAAAGATCATGAAAGAAGGCGTGAAAAATAAAGTTGCTACTTTTTTAGAAGAGAAAGGCTATAGCACGGAAGTTATTGCATCAACTGTTCATACAGATCCGTTTACATTTTTATAAATAGCATGCTCGAAATAGAAAAATTGGGTTTACTCATTGGTTAAATGAGTGAGTCCTTTTTTAAAAGGCTGTGTTAGCGTTCAATGTTGATATTTGCAATTACCCAAACGGTTGTTCTATAATGGTGGTAAAAGACGGGGAAAAGTAGGTGTAATCAGTGAACGTTAAAGATATTATTAAAGCTATTCAAGAGCTTAATCCTGGAGACAAGCATCGTTTACGAGCATATTTGATTAATGCTCTTACTGCTTCGTCCTCAACAGGCAATGTGTTGCATGAGATCTCTGAACGTAAGAACAAAGAAGGCTATCATTGTCCAGATTGCGATTCAGAACATATCGTTCGAAATGGCACATACACAACCCCAGTTGATGGTGACGAAGTTGAAAAGCAACGATATCTTTGTAAAGGGTGTAAAAGGACTTTTACTGATCTTACAAATTCCACTTTGTATCGTACTCGTCGTTTGAATAAATGGATTAAGTTTGTTGAATGTATGATAGAGGGGTACTCGCTACGTAAATCAGCAGATTTAATTAATGCAGATAAATTGGATTCTGAAACTGATATTTCTTATGTCACTTTATTCTACTGGAGACATAAGCTACTATCTGCGCTAAATAAAATGGAATTCTCTGACTTTCAAGGCATTGTGGAAATGGACGAGACTTATTTTCTATACTCTGAAAAAGGATCTAGGCATATTAAAGGCAGAGAACCTCGTAAACGAGGAGGAACTGCTAAAAAACGCGGAATAAGTAATGAACAAGTATGTGTGTTAGTTGTTAGAGATCGGGATAAAATGACCTTTTCCCAGGCATTGGGAATGGGACGATTAACGAAAGACCAATTAGAAAAGGCAATCGGACATAAACTTTCTAACAAAAACGTCTTATGTACCGATTCTTGGCGTGCCTTTAAAACCTATGCTGCTGAAAAGGGTATGGTTATATATCAATTCAAATCAAGTAGCAAAATTCGTACTAAAGGGATTTATCATATCCAAAACGTCAACAGCTATCACAGTAGACTAAAAGATTGGATACTACGATTTAGAGGTGTTGCAACGAAGTATCTAAATAATTACCTTACCTGGTTTCAAGCACTAGAAGCCATTCATCACCAAAGAAATAACGTTAATATAAATGATATGATAATCAAAGGAAATTTAATACCAATTATGGAAACATATGATACACTTAGATTATCAGAGTTTAGCAAATAATGGCGTTTGCTTATAGTGCTAACGGGGAGAATTCCACAACAACTGGAGGTGGTAGAAATGAGTTGGGTAATCGCTATTGGAATAGCGTTGCTAGTCATTGCCTACTTAGCAATGGAATTAGCTACAAATGAAGATAAGGGGATGAATTTACGTTCTTATATCAAGGCTTATAAGAAGTCTCTACTGTTTATTTGTATTTTCTTTATTCCCCTGATAGTGATTTCGGGAATTATCTATTATACGTTCCTTTAATTTTCACTAACAGGTCGTTGTCGCTGTTGTGGCACTAACGGGGTAGCGTTAGTTACACAAGGCGAATATTCATTCAAGGACTTCCAAAATAATGGAAGTCCCTTTATTTTTATGATTATCAACACTAACCACTAACACAGCCTTTTAAAAAGATAAGAAATCTTAGATTGATGAAGTCGATGTCTGGCTTTAGGAGCCATCACCTCGTGCCAAATAACCTTCCCGATTAAAAGCAAAAGCCTTGAGGAGTCTAGGCAGCTCCCCACGGAAAGGGAGTGGTCAGTAGCGAATGGCATACAAACCAACAAAGTTAGTATTTCAAGATAAACTTATACACTTATTTTTAGGAAGACTCCACCAAAAAAACCTCTGCAGATATCAACAAGATACATACAAAGGTTTTGACGGTAAGTATTATGAACCTGTCTCGGTCTTAGAAATTACTTTTTTCTTCACTTTAGGTAAAATCTTTGAAAGTTTAACGGTACTAGTTGTATCCCAAGTATGTGGATCATCCTCATCAAATTTTTCAAGAAATGTAATAACTTCCTTCGTAATGGGAGTCGGAGTACTAGCTCCTGCTGTTACTGCTACTTTTTTTATCCCTTTTAACCATTCTAAGTTTAATTCATTCACATTAGCTATTCGGTAAGCAGGTGTTCCAGCTATTTCTTTGGAAACTTGTGCTAAACGGTTTGAATTATTACTTTTTGGATCACCTACAACTAACATTAAGTCTGCTTCTTTTGCTTGTTCAGCTACTGCTTCTTGGCGTACTTGGGTTGCTAAACAAATTTCATTATGAACCTCTGCATGAGGGTATTTTTTTAGTGATGAATTAATAAGGTGAGAAACATCCCATTGACTCATGGTAGTTTGGTTTGTGATAAGAATTTTTTCTGACTTTACATTTAATTGATCTACATCCTCTATTGTTTCCACGAGATGAACAATATCAGGAGCTACACCTAATGCTCCTTCTGGTTCCGGGTGACCTTTTTTCCCAATATAAATCACTTCATATCCTTCTTCTTTTTTATCTCTAATTAAATCATGAGTCTTAGTCACGTCTGGACATGTTGCGTCAACTGTAGTTAACCCTTTTTCTTTCGCTATTTTTCGTACTTCAGGTGACACACCATGTGCTGTAAAGATTACAGTTCCTTTTTCAACTTGTTTTAAAATCTCTAATCTATTAGGTCCATCAAGAGTAACGATGCCATCTTCTGTAAACGCATCAGTCACATGTTTATTATGAACAATCATACCAAGTATATAAATTGGTCTTGGTAAATCTAAGTTTTCAGCCGCTTGTCTGGCTAACACCATAGCATCTACAACTCCATAGCAATAGCCACGCGGAGAAATTTTGATGACTTCCATCATCATCCCCCCCTATAAAAAATCTAATATCTGTTTCATTATAAATGCAAAAAGCAAAAACGACAAATTGGAAAACTGGTTTTATCCTAAAGCACAATAATGAAAATGCGATCCTTTTCATTAACTTTAAAACGTTACTCAACAAGATAGAATAACAAAGAAAACCTTTCGTGGTAACGAAAGGTTTTTCTTTGAAGCGCCATAAAAATATTGATTACGCACCTTTTGAATTATCAGATATAAATTGGAGAGCTTCCTCTTCACTAATATTTTTTACAAGCATTAATTCACTTACGATAAATTGTTTTGCACGATCTAAATTCTTACGGTCTTCCATATGTAAACCGTTCGTGCGTTCTCCTTCTTTAGATGTTAGATTTGCAATTACCATAGCTGCATCTAATATTGAACCAGATTTTAATAAAGTTTCATTTTCTTTAGAGTATGGACGTGCTGCCTCTTTTTTCGTGGTACATTCTGTCGGCTTTAAAGCAGTTGCCACATCTTCTATTTGTTTCGGTTGAATGATTTTTCGTAAGCCAGAGCTCTTTATACGACTTTCAGGAAGCATTAATGTTACGTGATTCAAAGGAAAATAGACCACAAAGTAACTTAATTTTTCTCCTAAAATATCTTTTTCTTCAATGTCTTTAATCGTACCAGCCCCGTGGTATGGATAGACAACATGGTCACCGACTTTAAACATGAGCATTCCTCCAATACAATAGTAATTTCTATTGTAACATAAATATAAATAAATTTAAAATTTTACTATGGATAGTCTAATTAGTCAATGAGAAATTGTGTAAAAAGAAAAGCCAGCCATGGTTCCTCTGACTGGATTAAATATATAGCTTTGGCCCAGGGGTATTACCTGTTATTTCTTTCTTTCTTGCTATTTGCTTTTCTTTATTCTTATTATTAGTACTTTTTTTTGTTTTATTAAATCCAGATTTTGTTACTTTTTCAATGTGATCCTTGGAGTGTTTTTCATTTTTTCTATCCATTTCTGATTTTTTCATTGATTCTTCTTCCTCAAATTCATCTTCAGTTCCCTCATTCTGATTGTTGAGAGATTTCGTTTCATTAGATTCATCTATTGCTTCCTCAGCTGATTCTTCTAAAGTAGGATCAGATTCATCTAACTTTTCATTATCAGAGTCAACTGATGATTCTTCCTGGTTTGTATCAGTATCTTCATCGGAGTCGTTCGACGATAATGCGGCGAGCATTTCAGGTAATGATTTTACTAGTGGCCCATATTGTTGAATCATCGGACCGAACATTTGAGCCATTTCAATAGTCTTTTGTGCATTTTCTACAAAGCCAATAATACTGGCTAAGCCACCACCACTTGCTCCAGCAGCAGCTGTAGTCGCTGCATTTGCCACGTTTCCCATTGCACCTGTTCCACCAAGTGCATTAGCTGCATTTCCTAATGCACTGGCACCTCCTATGGAACGGGCACCTCCCATGGCTGCATTTCCCATCGACTGAGCTCCCTGCATAACATTTCCCATCGATTGTGTTCCTTGCAATGCGTTCCCCATAGATGGAGCTCCACGCATTGCATTTCCCATAGGTGCTCCAGAGGATGGATTCCCCATGGAACCTCCTCGACCAAATAACCTAGACAAAAGACCACCTAAACCTCGCCCTGATTGTGGAGGTGGTGTATTATTTATGGAGCGTTGTAGCATTTGTGATTGTGGCTGTGAAAAAGCTCCACCTCTAGGAAAGGCACCGCCTGTTGAAGGCGGACGAGGAGGAAATGGTCTTGGTCCAAACATCCCGAACATCCTTTCAAAATACATGATCTTCTCATGTTAGGTATATGCATGAAGAAAGTATAATGTATAGGCATTAGACCAAAAATGAGAAATAGGGAAGAAGAAACTGCTCTGTAGTAGCACGAAACCTTTGACTCGTGGTAAAATGTATATTCGATGTCTAAAAGTACGTGACAAGATTGATAAGAAGGATGGATAAAAGATGAAACATAATTTTGAACGGTTTGAACTAAAATCTTTTTTGATACAAGCATTGAGTGAATTTGACATTACAATGCCTACCGAAATCCAAGAGAGACTCATACCAGCAATAAAAAATGGAATGGATGTTATTGGTCAATCACAAACTGGTACAGGAAAAACGTATGCTTTCCTATTACCAATTGTTGATCGAATTAATATAACAAAAAAAGAAACACAAGCAGTTATCACAGCACCAACTCGTGAACTTGCGAATCAATTATTTGACGAATTAAAGAAACTTACCAACTATTCTGAAGAACCAATTACAACTCAACTGGTAGTTGGGGGAACTGACCGATTACGAATGATGGAAAAATTAAAGCAAAAACCACATATTGTTGTAGGTACTCCAGGAAGAGTGGCTGATATGGTAGATAATCAAGCATTGGATGTTCGTCATGTAGATATGTTTGTCGTAGACGAAGCAGACCAAATGTTAGATATGGGCTTTTTAGAAGATGTGGACAGGGCAGCAAGTAGAATGGGAACAGAACTTCAAATGATGGTTTTTTCAGCAACTATTCCAGAAAAATTACAACCTTTTCTACAAAAATATCTACAAAATCCACGACATGTTCATGTTCAGCCGAAAAATGTATCACCAAAACAAATTAAGCACTGGTTAATACCTGATAGAGATCGTGATCGGAAAGATTTATTAACAAATATCGTGAAAGTTGCAAATCCTTACTTAGCTGTTATTTTTACAAACAAAAAGGAAACAGCGGACGAGGTTTTTCAGGGATTGCAAGAAGCAGGTTTAAATGTAGATATCCTTCATGGCGGAATCAGTCCACGAGAGCGTAAAAAAGTGATGAAACGTCTTCAGGATGCAGAAGTCCAGTACCTAGTTGCGACCGATCTAGTTGCAAGGGGGATAGATGTGGAAGGAATTAGCCACATCATTAATTATGAATTTCCGACCGAATTAGAATATTATATTCATCGCGTTGGAAGAACTGCTCGTGCTGGTTGGGATGGAATTGCTATCACAATCGTTGGGAGAAATGATCAAGATAGCATTACGAAATTAGAAAAACAAGGAATAAGTTTTACGTATCGTGAAATAAAAGATGGAGAATGGGTAGATATTGATAAACGAAATCGTCCAAAGATGGTCTCTACAGCGAAAGTGGAAACTGGTGTAAAAAAGAGTGGTACAAGCACAAAGGCAAAAGCAAAACCTAAAAAAGTAAAGCCAGGATACAAAAAGAAGGCAAGATATAAAAAGGCTCTTGAAGATAAAAGACAGCGCCGGATTGAAAGCAAGCGGAAAAAATAAAGAATAAGATAGTTTTTCATTGGGAGAGGATATTATGTTATTAGGATCACACGTTTCGATGAGTGGGAAAAAGATGTTGTTAGCTGCAAGTGAAGAAGCAGTTTCTTATGGAGCAACAACATTTATGATTTATACAGGAGCACCACAAAACACTAGAAGAAAGTCAATTGAAGACTTAAATATTGAATCAGGCGTCAAACATATGCTTGAAAATGGGATATCCAATATAGTTGTTCATGCTCCTTATATAATAAATATAGGAAACTCTCAAAAACCTGAAACGTTTGAATTAGGAGTAAGGTTCTTAACTAGTGAAATAGAGCGCACCGCTGCAATTGGAGCAAATCAAATTGTACTCCACCCTGGTGCTCATGTTGGTGCTGGATCAGAGGCAGGAATAAAAAAAATAATTGAAGGTTTAAATGAAGCATTGGATTCAAAACAAGAAGTACAAATCGCACTAGAAACAATGGCAGGAAAAGGGACTGAGTGTGGAAGGTCCTTTGATGAAATTGCTAAAATTATGGATGGAGTAACGCATAATGATAAGCTTTCCGTTTGTTTTGATACATGTCACGTTCATGATGCTGGGTACGATATTGTAAATGATCTTGACTCTGTTTTAAAGGAATTTGACGATATTATTGGTCTTGAGCGTATTAAAGTTTTACATGTGAACGATAGCAAGAATGAATGCGGAGCAAGAAAAGATCGTCATGAAAATATAGGTTATGGTCATATTGGCTTTGAAGCTTTAGATCGAATTATTCATCATGATGTATTCAAAGAAATACCGAAAATACTAGAAACTCCGTATGTCGGGGAAGACAAAAATAATAAATTTGCACCGTATAAATTAGAGATTGAGATGATTCATTCTCGAAGTTTTGATGCTGAATTAAAAGGAAAACTAACAAAAATTTGAAGTGAAATAAAAAAGGTATGTGAAAGAT